>NZ_JAKKOM010000016.1:0-118871 GCF_021739525.1 Klebsiella sp. 2019SCSN059
ATAGAGTACTCGGCTACGAACCGAGCGGTCGGAGGTTCGAATCCTCCCGGATGCACCATATTCTCCTTAGTAACAGCGAAAACGTTGTTTCATGGTCTGCGAATTTATCGTCAGTACCAGGGAGGATAACGTTGCGTAAGCAACGGCCCGAAGGGCGAGGCGCAGCCGAGTCATCCTCCCGGATGCACCATATTCTCCTTAGCAACAGCCTTCTCCTTAGTAACAGCGAAAATGTTGTTTCATGGTCTGCGAAATTATCGCCAGCACCAGGGCGGATAACGTTGCGTAAGCAACGGCACCCTCTTCACGCTTCCCTCGCCATCCCGATAACCGCGTTTTCCATCCCAGTTTCATCCTGACTTTTTTATTGGCAAGCCGCGCTTTCCACTATAATTTATCCTTGTATATCAGCGTTATCAGGCTGAGATAAATGCAAGGAGAGAAATCCATGAAATGGTTCAAAGCAATACCTGCTTTTTGCGCGACGCTGCTGGTGGCGACGGTCCTCGCTGGCTGTGCCGGTTCGTCCACCAAAGAAAGTACCGGCGGTTACATTGACGATACCGTGGTGACCACTAAGGTGAAAACGGCGCTCTTTAACGATAAAGACATCAAGTCCTCTGAAATCAGCGTCCAGACCTTTAAAGGCCGCGTCCAGCTGAGCGGATTTGTCTCCTCCGCGGAAAGCGCTAAACGGGCGGTGGAAGTCACCCGTCGGGTGCAGGGTGTGCGAATGGTCGAAAACGATCTGCGTATTAAATAAGGCCGGCTATCCGGTCTGATGCCTGAAGGCGCCTGTGGGCGCCTTTGTCGTCTGCGCCGCTGGCCGCGACAACGACCGGCTTTTGCGTTACAGTAACCATTCATTAACCGGTTGGTGAGAAGACGATGTACGAAGGTTACGCAGGACTGATCTTTGATTTGGATGGCACCATCCTCGATACCGAGCCGACCCACCGTCAGGCATGGAACGAGGTGCTGGGCCGCTACGGTATGCGTTTCGACGAACAGGCGATGGTCGCCCTCAATGGCTCACCGACCTGGCGGATTGCCCAGGCGATTATTGAACTCAACCAGGCGGATCTCGATCCACATCGCCTGGCGCAGGAAAAAACCCTGGCCGTTAAGACGATGCTGCTGGATAGCGTACGCCCATTGCCGCTGATCGAGGTGGTCAAAGCGTGGCACGGCCGTCGCCCGATGTCGGTCGGCACCGGTAGTGAAAGCGCCGTCGCCGAAGCGCTGCTGGCGCACCTGGGCCTGCGTCATTACTTCTCCGCGGTGGTGGCGGCCGATCATGTGGTCAACCATAAACCCGCGCCCGATACCTTCCTGCTGTGCGCCGAGCGCATGGGCGTCGCGCCGGAAAAATGCGTGGTCTTCGAAGATGCCGACTTTGGTCTGCAGGCGGCGAAGCGCGCGGGAATGGACGCTGTAGACGTGCGTTTGCTGTGAGCGACGCGCTGTCACTCCTCTCGCTGTTTGCCAGTAGCTTTTTAAGCGCCACGCTGCTTCCCGGCAATTCGGAGGTTGTGCTGGTTGCGATGCTCCTTACGGGGGTTAGTCATCCGTGGTGGTTAGTATTAATAGCAACAATCGGCAATAGCCTTGGAGGGGTAACTAACGTTATTCTGGGGCGCCTGTTTCCGCTGCGTAAAACCTCGCGCTGGCAGGAGCGGGCGGCCGGCTGGCTTAAGCGCTACGGCGCGGTGACGCTGTTGCTAAGCTGGGCGCCGGTTGTCGGCGATTTACTGTGTTTGCTGGCGGGATGGATGCGCATTTCCTGGGGACCGGTACTCTTTTTCTTATGCCTTGGAAAGGCGCTGCGCTATATCGTCATTGCGGCAGCGACGCTTCAGGGCATGACGTGGTGGCACTAATTGGACTGATAGTTCATCCATTACAATTATGCTTATTCAAACGATTTCGACAGGCGGGAGGTCAAATTGATCCCGGACGTATCACAGGCGCTGGCCTGGCTGGAAAAACATCCGCAGGCCCTGCAGGGTATTCAACGTGGTCTGGAGCGGGAGACGCTGCGCGTGAACGCAGACGGTACGCTGGCGACGACCGGTCACCCTCTGGCGTTAGGCTCAGCGCTGACGCATAAATGGATTACCACCGATTTTGCCGAAGCTTTACTCGAGTTTATTACGCCGGTGGACGGCGATATTGAGCATATGCTGACCTTTATGCGCGATGTCCATCGCTATACCGCGCGTCAGCTCGGTGACGAGCGGATGTGGCCGCTGAGCATGCCTTGCTATATCGCCCCCGGTCAGGATATTGAGCTGGCGCAGTACGGCACCTCTAACGTGGGACGCCTGAAAACGCTGTATCGCGAGGGGCTGAAGAACCGCTACGGCGCGCTGATGCAGACTATCTCCGGCGTGCACTATAACTTCTCGCTGCCGATGACGTTCTGGCAGGCGAAGTGCGGTGTGGAAGACGCAGAAAGCGGGAAAGAGGCCATTTCGGCAGGCTATTTCCGCACGATTCGTAACTACTATCGCTTTGGCTGGGTGATCCCGTATCTGTTCGGCGCCTCGCCGGCGATTTGCTCTTCATTCCTGCAAGGAAAGCCGACGTCGCTGCCCTTTGAGGAGACGGGCAACGGCATGTACTACCTGCCGTACGCCACCTCGCTGCGCCTCAGCGACCTCGGTTATACCAATAAGTCGCAAAGCAATCTCGGAATTACGTTTAACGATCTGCACGAGTATGTGGCAGGATTGAAGCGCGCGATTAAAACGCCGTCGGAAGAGTACGCCAAAATCGGGCTGGAAAAAGACGGTAAGTATCTGCAGATCAACAGCAATATCCTGCAGATTGAAAACGAACTCTATGCGCCGATCCGCCCGAAACGCGTCACCCGTCGGGGCGAAACCCCGTCCGATGCGCTGCTGCGCGGCGGCATTGAGTACATTGAAGTGCGTTCGCTGGATATCAACCCGTTCTCGCCGATCGGCGTTGACGCCCAGCAGGTGCGTTTCCTCGATCTGTTTATGGTTTGGTGCGCGCTGGCCGACGCGCCGGAGATGAGCAGCGATGAGCTGCTGTGCACTCGCACCAACTGGAATCGGGTGATTCTGGAAGGCCGTAAGCCGGGCTTAACGTTGGGCATCGGCTGCGAAAGCGCGCAGTTCCCGCTGGCGCAGGTAGGTAAAGATCTGTTCCGCGATTTACGCCGCGTGGCGCAGACGCTGGACAGCATTCACGGCGGCGAGGCCTATCAACAGGTCTGCGATGAGCTGCTGGCCTGTTTTGACGATCCGGAATTAACCTTCTCAGCCCGCATTCTGCGTTCTATGATTGAAGAAGGGATTGGCGGAACCGGCCGTGCGCTGGCCGATCGTTACCGGACCCAGCTGCGTGAAGAGCCGCTGGAGATCCTGAGCGAAGAAGATTTCATCGCCGAGCGCGACGCGTCGGTGGCGCGACAGAAGAAAGTAGAAGCGGAAGACAGCGAGCCGTTTGAGGCGCTGTTGGCGCGGCACGCGTAGCGCTGGAAAAGAAAAAGGCCACATCACTGTGGCCAAACTTTCATCTCTGATTCAGGGATGATGATGATAATAAATGCGCGTCTTTCATATACTGAGACTCGCGGCTGAACAAAGAGTTCATTTTATTTTAAAAAAATTCACTCCCGGAGGTGACGAATGCCGTTGTTAGATAGTTTCACAGTCGACCATACCCGAATGGAAGCCCCAGCGGTGCGTGTCGCGAAGAAAATGAACACGCCGCATGGCGATGAAATCACCGTATTCGATCTGCGCTTCTGCGTGCCGAACCAGGAAGTGATGCCGGAGCGCGGTATCCATACCCTGGAGCACCTGTTCGCCGGCTTTATGCGCGATCACCTGAACGGGAATGGCGTGGAAATTATCGACATTTCGCCGATGGGCTGCCGCACCGGGTTCTATATGAGCCTGATTGGTACGCCGGACGAGCAGCGCGTCGCCGACGCCTGGAAAGCGGCGATGGCCGACGTGCTGAAGGTGCAAGATCAGAACCAGATCCCGGAGCTGAACGTCTACCAGTGCGGGACCTATACCATGCACTCGCTGGAAGAGGCGCAGGAGATCGCTCGTCATATCATTGAGCGCGATGTGCGCATCAACAGCAACGACGAACTGGCGTTGCCGAAAGAAAAACTGCAGGAACTGCACATCTAGTGCTTCCGCCGCGGCCCGACGCCTGTCGCCGGGCCGCTCTCCCGACGCCGCCATGACGACGACCACCACCTTCTCCTTTCAGCACCGCCCGCTGGTGCCCTTTGCCCATGATTATGCTCACGGTGACCAGGAAGACTGGCATCAGCATGACTGCGCCCAGCTGCTGCATATTTTAAGCGGCGTGGTGCGGGTGGCGACGCCGGCAGGCTACTGGGTGGTGCCGCCCGGGCGCGGCGTCTGGCTGCCGGCGGGAACGCCCCACGCGCTGCGCATGACCGGCAACGTCGCGGCGCGCACGTTGTTTATCGATCCGCTGGCGCGCGCCGATCTTCCGGCGGGCTGCCAGATCGTACAGATCACGCCGCTGCTGCGGGAACTGATCGTCTCTTCCCTGGCGCTGGCCGAGCGCTATGCCCCCGCCAGCCGCGACGAACGGATTTATGAGCTGATCCTCGATGAGATCCGCGGGATGGCGATCCTGCCGTTTGGCCTGCCGGAGCCGCAAAGCGAAACGCTGCGCCGGCTGTGCCAGCAGGTGCGCGAGGCGCCGGGCGACGTCTGGAGCAGCAGCCAGGCGGCGAAGGCGTGCAGCATGAGCGAGCGAACCCTGAACCGCCATTTTCAGCAGCAGACTAGCCTGACGTGGCGCGAGTGGGTGCGCCGGGCGAAGCTAATGGAAGCGTTGATTCGCCTGGCGCAGGGCCACTCCGTCCTGCGGGTGGCGCTGGAGCTGGGCTACGGCAGCCACAGCGCCTTCAGCGCCATGTTTCGTCGGGTGATGGGCGTCGCCCCCAGCGACTATTTTCGTCCGCCGGCCTGATCGGCGGCGCTGAGCGCATTGCACAGCGCCTGCAGCGAGGCGCGCGCCACGTCATTATCGATACCCACGCCCCAGTAGCTCTCTCCTTGCGGAAAAACGCAGCGGATATAGGCCACCGACCGGCTGTCGCTGCGCGCGCCGAGGGTATGCTCATGATAGTCCTTGATCATAAACGGCTGCCGAAACAGCGCGCTGAGGCCGCTGGCGGCGGCGGAGAGCAGGCCGTTGCCCTGGCCCTGCAGGCGTCGGGTTTCGCCGTGGTGACGCAGCGTCGCCTGCAGGGACAGCTGGCCATCCTGCTGGCTGGCGCTCTGATAATCGACCAGCGTCAGCGCTGGCTGCGCCTGCAGCCCGTAGCGCGAGCGGAACAGCTGCCAAAGCGCATGGTGGGTCATCTCTTTGCCGTCGCTATCGGTGGCCTGCTGAACGTGCTGGCTGAAGTCCTGCTGCAGCCCGCGGGGCAGCTTCAGACCATGATTTTGTTCGATAAGCCAGGCGCTGCCGCTTTTCCCCGACTGGCTGTTGACGCGGATCACCGCCTCATAGCTGCAGCCAATATCCTGCGGGTCAATGGGCAGGTAGGGCATCCGCCATGGGTCGCCAGGCTGACGGGCATCAAACCCTTTTTTGATCGCATCCTGATGGGAACCGGAGAAGGCGGTGTAGGCCAGACTTCCCGCCCACGGGTGGCGCGGGTGCACGGGGATCTGATTGCAGTTTTCCACCACTTCCACCACCCGGTTCATCTGCTCGAAGCGAAGCTCAGGGTCGACGCCCTGGCTGTAGAGGTTCATCGCCAGCGTCACCAGGCAGACGTTGCCGGTGCGTTCGCCGTTGCCGAACAGGCAGCCTTCCACCCGGTCGGCGCCGGCCATCACCGCCAGCTCGGCGCTGGCGACGCCGGTACCGCGGTCATTGTGAGGATGCACGCTGATGCAGACCTCGCCGCGGCGGGAGAAGTGGCGGCAAAAGTACTCGATCTGATCGGCATAGACGTTGGGGGTGTTGACCTCCACCGTCGCCGGCAGATTGACGATCATCGGTCGCTCGGCGCAGGGCTGCCAGACGTCCGCCACCGCTTCGCAAATCTCGAGCGCAAACTCCGGTTCGGTGAAGCAGAAGGTTTCAGGCGAATATTCATATTGCCAGCGGGTCTCCGGCTGTTGTTCGCACTGCTGGCGGTTAAGCCGGGTGGCGCGGGTCGCGAGGGCGATCACCTCGGCCTTGTCCATGCCGAAAACCAGTTCGCGGAACAGCGGCGCGGTGGCGTTGTAGAGGTGGACGGTGGCCCGGCGGGCGCCGCGCAGCGCTTCAAAGGTACGCAGGATCAGCGGGTCCCGCGCCTGGGTCAGCACCTGGATGGTGACCTCCTCCGGGATGCGCTGTTCGTCAATCAGCTGGCGGACAAAGTTGAAATCGGTTTGCGAGGCGGAAGGGAAGGCGACCTCAATCTCTTTAAAGCCGCACTCCAGCAGCAGATCCCAGAACTGCAGTTTGCGGGCGCTGTCCATGGGCTCCGCCAGCGCCTGGTTGCCGTCGCGCAGGTCGGTCGACAGCCAGCGTGGGGCGTGGCTGATTTGCCGGTCCGGCCAGCGGCGGTCGGGCAGGGTAATCGGCGGATAGGGACGGTACTTTTCAGCAGGATGGCTCAGCATAGTGTTCTCCTTAATAGTCAGCCTTTATCCTGCCCGAGCGCCGGCTGGCGGGCTTTCGCAAACGAGACAGAAACTAGCGAGAACTGGACAACCTGACGCCGTAAAAAAGGGACCCGCAGGTCCCTTAATGTGAGGCTTAGTGCGCGCCGCCGCCACCGCCGCCGGCGCTGAACGGGGGTCTGGCGAACCACACCAGTCCCAACAGCAGGATGAAAATGGCCGCTGATATCCAGAAGATTTCGTTGGCGGAGATAATCAGTCCCTGGTTGGTTATCTGCTGCGCTATCCAGCCGGACGCCTGCTGCTGCGTCATTCCCATCCCCTGCAGCTGATCGTAGATCTGCTGCGCGTTGGGGTTGAACGGCGTCACCGATTCGGTGAGCTGCGCATGGTGCAGCGCCTCGCGGTTGGTCCACAGGGTGGTGGTGATCGAGGTCCCAATGGAGCCGGCAAGGGTACGGGTGAAGTTCGACAAGCTCGACGCCGCCGCCAGCCGTTCCGGCGGCAGGCCGGAGAGGGTGATGGTGGTCAACGGCATGAAGAAGCAGGCTACCGCGAAGCCCTGGATAAACTGCGGCCACGCCGAGGCGCCAAAATCCATCCCCGGTTCGAAGGTCCAGGCGCGCCAGTAGAAGCAGACGGCGTACATGATAAAGCTGAAGGTGACCAGCCGTCGCATATCGAGCTTATGCGCAAAGCGGCCGATAATCGGCGACAGAATGACCGGGATCACCCCCACCGGCGCTGACGCCAGGCCGGCCCAGGTCGCGGTGTAGCCGTAGACCTCCTGCAACAGCTGCGGCAGCAGCACGATGGCCCCGAAGTAGAGCATGTAGGCCAGGCTGATACAGAGGCAGCCGATGGTGAAGTTGCGCGACTTAAACAGCGACAGATCGACAATCGGGTTATCGTCGGTCAGCTCCCAGACGATCAGGAAGCTTATCGCCACCACCGCCACGATGGTCAGAATGATAATTTCATTGGAGGAGAACCAGTCCAGCTCTTTACCCCGGTCCAGCATCACCTGCAGGCTACCGATACCGATGATCAGCAGCGCCAGGCCGACGCCGTCGATACGCCGCTGTTCGGTTTTGGTTTCCCGGTTGCGCAGGGTCTGCAGGGTCATCAGCACCACCGCCACGCCAATGGGCACGTTGATAAAGAAGATCCATCCCCAGTGGTAGTTATCGCTGATATAGCCGCCGAGGATCGGGCCGCAGATGGGGGCGACGATCACCGTCATCGACCACAGCGCCAGGGCGATAGAGCGTTTCGCCGGCGGATAGTTGCTGAGCAACAGACTTTGCGACAGCGGGATCAGCGGCCCGGCAACAATCCCCTGAATGACGCGGAAGAAGATCAGCATCGTCAGGCTGTTGGAGACGCCGCAGGCCCAGGAGGCGATGGCGAAAGCGGTGGTGGACCACAGGAACAGCTTCACCTCGCCCACGCGCTTGGCCAGCCACCCGGTGATCGGAATGGAGATGGCGTTAGCGACCCCGAACGAGGTGATGACCCAGGTCCCCTGGCTCAGCGATGAGCCAAGGTTACCGGCGATGGTCGGGATCGCCACGTTGGCGATAGTGGAATCCAGCACCTGCATGAACGTCGCGAGCGACAGCGCAATGGTCATGATGACCAGTTGCGCGCCTTCCAGCGGTTTTTGCTGTTGCATTACACTCACCCCGAATTATCCGGCGTTGGCCTGAATGATCTCGTCTATCAGTTTATTGACCGGATCGAGAGCGATTTCACGGGCATTGCTCTCGTAGACCGGGGAGCTCCGCACCTGGCTTGCCAGCATTTCGCCATCGCGATCGGTGGTGTTAACTTCCACCAGCGTCGAGAGGCCGATGCGCAGCGGGTGTTCCGCCAGCTGTTTTTCATCCAGTTCGATGCGGACCGGCAAGCGCTGTACCACTTTGATCCAGTTGCCGGTGGCGTTCTGCGCCGGCAGCAGGGAGAAGGCGCTCCCGGTTCCCATATCCAGACCAACCACCTTGCCGGTGTATTTCACGTCATCGCCATAGATGTCGCTGATTACGGTGGCCGGCTGGCCGATGCGCATATGCGCCAGCTGGGTCTCTTTAAAGTTAGCGTCGATCCACAGGTTGGTCGCCGGAACCACCGCCATCAGCGGCGTGGTGGTGCCGATCTGCGCCCCAGGCTGTACCGAGCGGCGGGAAACGTAGCCGCTAATCGGGCTGACGATCTGCGTACGCTGCAGGGCCAGCCAGGCGTTACGCACTTCGGTCGCCGCCTGCAGCACCGCCGGCTGCTGTTCCAGTTTGGTACCCAGCACGATCGCCTGGTTGGCGTTGTACTGCTGGATTGCCACGTCAAGCTCGGCCTGCGCGCTGGCGACGGTGTCGCGGGCGTGCTGCAGCTCTTCGCGGCCGATGAGGTTCGCGGCGCCCAGCGGGATGCGGCGGTTCAGGTCAGCCTGCGCCTGGGCGAGGGCGGTCTTTTTGACGTCAATATTCGCCTGCAGCTGCTTGCTGTTGATCATCTGCTGACGGGTTTGACGCACGCTGGCGGCCAGCTGCGTTTTGGCTTTCTCAAACGCCTGTTGGGCATCGGTCTGATCGAGAGTGACCAGCGGATCGCCTTTCTGCACATAGTCCGTGTTGTCTGCCCAGACTTTGGTCACGCTGCCCGAGACCTGGGCCATAATTTGCACCTGGTTCCCTGCCACGTAGGCATCGTCGGTCTCTTCGTAGTGACGCAGTACCAGAAACCAGTAAATCCCATATGCCACGGCAATAATAATGAAGAGCAATGTCAGCAACAGAAGGGCGCCTTTACGCTTCCCTTTTTTGCTGCCTGGTTGCTGCGGGGTTTGGCTCTCCGCATTTGCGCTCATGTTATTCTCCACGATCTTATTATTTCACATCGGCTGAGCCGACCTGTTTATCAGAAAGGCCAGCAGAGATCTGCTGGCCTGGCTGTTTTCCTTGCAACGTAAAAATGGGCTGAGCGACGCCGCCCTTAGCGTAGAGAGTCCGCCAGCACGCCTTCTTCTTCCATCTGGTCAAGGCGGCTCAGGAGTTTGCGGGTAATGTGTTCGAGCTGATCTTTTTCGCTGGTGCTGAGTGAAGACCACAGCTGGTGCAGGCAGTTATGCTGCGGCGGCAGGACTTCACGCAAAAACTGATGGCCCTTTTCGGTCAGCTGCAGATGCAGACAGCGTCGATCGTTATCGCTCTCGCGGCGTTCAATCCAGCCGCGTTTTTCCAGTTCATCAGCGATACGGGTGGCGTTAGTACGCGACGAGCCCAGCGCACAGCTCAGCTCGGACGGCTGAATGCTGTGGTTTTCCTGCGACTCCAGCGTAATCAGCGCCATAAATAATGTCTCGTTAATTCCCTGCGCTTTGAGCATTTTATTGCGATTTTCCAGCAGCTTACCTTGCATATGCATGCAAAGACGAGTTAACAGAATCTCCTGGAACGGGAAATCTTCATGGCGGCTGGCGCGGAACTTGAGCATTTGCTCAATGGGAGTAAACGAACTATCCATTTGGGTATGACCTCATTAATTACAGCCGATATAATAACTATTGTGACAAATAAATCAAATGAATTATTGACCAAAATTGATACGCAAAGCTTAGAGCCCGCTGGCGATTTTCCAGGCCAGACCGTAGGCCAACGCCGACAGCAGGGTCGGGATAATAATGCTGCGGGTTTTCCAGAAGGCGCCCCCCAGCACCAGGAAGCCGATCAGCGTCGGCGCCAGGCGATGGGCATCGGCGAGGATCTCCGGCACGCTGGAGACCACCAGCAGCGCGCAAATCGAGGCGATGCCGATGGTATCCAGCAGCACGCTGACCGGGCCACGACGGGCAGGCCGGGCATGACCCGCGCGCAGACGCAGGGGAAGATAACGAAACAGATAGTTCACGCCGCCGACAATCACTCCGAGCAGAAGGACCTCACTGTTCATCCGGCATCCCCTTCAGCATGGCCTGGACCAGCGCCGTCAGACACCCGCAGACAATTCCGGCGAGGATCGCCGCCGGAATGGAAAATAACAGAATGCCGCCCAGCGCGCCCGCCAGCGCCGCCGTGACGCACAGCGATTGCTGGCGCTGGAAAGAGGCCAGCAGGAAGCTCATAAACAGCGCCGGCAGCATAAAGCCGAGCGCGGCTTCCACCGCCGGATAATCCACCAGCAGGCCGTTGCCGGACCAGGCGCCGGCCAGCGTGCCGCACACCCACGATGCCCACGAGGTAAACGCGAGACCGAGCATCCAGTTTTCGCTCCAGCGTCGGTTGTCGCGTACCAGCCTGGCGGTGGCGGCGGCGAAAACCTCATCGGTCAGGCCGAAGGCCCAGAGGGCGGTCTTCTTTTTGTCCAGCGCGGTATGAATGCGGCTGCGCAGCGAGGGGCCATACAGCACGTGGCGGACGTCCATCGCCATCACCGTCAGGGCGGCGACCCACAGCGAACTGCCGGCGGCCAGCATGGCGGTGATCACAAACTGGCTGGCGCCGGCGTAAATAATGCAGGAGAAAAACAGGCTTTCCAGTGGGGTGAACCCCAGCCGGGTGGCGTTCAGTCCGAAGGCGAATGCCACCGGAAGGTAGCTGATGACGATGGGGAGACTGTCTTTAATGCCTTCGCCGACGGTAGCGACACGTTCAGATAAGGCACAGGTTAAGGGCGCGGGGTTTTCCATATGAATAACTTATCGCTGGATCCATGTGAAGGTGGCAAATTGACCGATGTCCCCACCTTAACAGAGCGCGACGCGCCTTAACACTATGAAAATGCCCGCAATCCGCTTTTCCATGACCCTGACGGGATGAAAGGCGGGGAAGGGGCCCGGATAAGGCGCCGGGCCTTATCCGGGGGCGGGTTACTGCTGCGCGGCGAGCGCGGCTTTCACCCAGCTGTCGAACAGCGGCTGGTGGGCTTTGATCCAACCATCAACATGACCGTTAATGTCGGCTTCGGAAGCATGGCCTTCGTGCATCATCGCATTCTCGGCGTTGATGTCGGCGATCGGCAGCTTCATGACGCTAAACAGAGTGGCGGCGGCCGGATTTTTCTCCGCCCAGGCTTTGTTGGCGACAATGTGCATGGTGTTGACCGGGAAGCCATAGTTGGCGCCGTTGGCCAGTTTGGTATCGATGTTTTTCTGCTCGCCCGGCAGGGAGGAGAACGGCACCTGCAGCCAGACGACGTCTTTGCCAGGCTTCAGCACGTCGCTAACCCAGTACGGCGTCCAGGTGTAGTAGAGCACCGGTTTACCCTCTTTATAGCGGGCGATGGTGTCGGCCATCATCGCCGCGTAGTTGCCCTGGTTATGGGTAACGGTTTTGCTCAGGCCATAGGCGTCAATCTGGTGGTTAATCACCGCTTCGCAGCCCCAGCCCGGGGTGCAGCCGGTGAGGTCCGCTTTACCGTCGTTGTTAGTATCAAACAGTTTGGCGATCTGCGGATCTTTGAGCTGATCGATAGAGGTGATGTGGTACTGCTCGGCGGTTTTTTTATCGATCAGATAGCCCTGGGCGGCGCCTGAGACGTACACCCCCTTGCGGTAAAATTTGTTATCACCGCCCGCCGCGGCGTACATGTCATCGTGCAGCGGCTGCCAGTTGGTGGCGATAAAGGTAGTATCCCCGGCGGCAATCGAGGTATAGGCGACGTTATAGTCCACTTCGCTCGGTTTTTCGACGGTGTAGCCAAGCTTCTCCAGCGCGCGGCTGACCAGCAGGGTCTGGAAGCTCTCTTCGGAGATAGTGCTCTGCGCCGGCTTGACGGTAATTCCTTTGCCCGGCAGGTCGGCGGCGAAGGCGCTGGTGGCGATCAGGGTGGCAAAGGCGGCGGTGGCCATCATCGTGCTATGTCGCATGGTGGTTCCTCTTATTGTTTAACGGGAAGGCGGCTCCCCGGCATCGGCTGGTGCCGGGGTGCGGCGCTGTTATCGACTTATCGACAGAAAGGGCGAGTGAGAAGCCCCAGCGGGCCGGTGGTGTACCAGCGGCGGTTGCCGCGACTGCGGGCGTCGCGGCCGACGGCCTGGGTGAGGCGGTCAAGAATAATCGCCAGGATCACGATCCCCACGCCGCCGACGGTGGCCAGGCCCATATCCAGGCGGCCAATGCCGCGCAGCACCATCTGGCCAAGACCGCCGACGGCGATCATCGAGGCGATCACCACCATCGACAGGGCCAGCATCAGCGTCTGGTTAACCCCGGCCATAATGGTGGGCATCGCCAGCGGCAGCTGAACTTTAAACAACAGCTGGCGCGGGCTGGCGCCAAACGAGCGCGACGCTTCGATCAGATCCGCAGGCACCTGGTTTATCCCGAGGATGGTCAGACGGACGATCGGCGGCAGGGCGAAGATAATCGTCACCACCACGCCGGGCACGTTGCCGATGCCGAACAGCATCACGATCGGCACCAGGTAGACGAAGGCCGGCGTGGTCTGCATGGCATCCAGCAGCGGGCGGATAATTTTCGCCGCTCGTGGGCTGCGCGCCAGCCAGATCCCCAGCGGCAGGCCGATGATCATGCAGAACAGCAGGGCGGTGAGGACCAGCGCCAGGGTGACCATCGCCTGCGACCACGCGCCGATGGCGCCGATGGCAATCAGCGAGACCAGGGTGGCGACCCCCATGCCGAGGCTGGAGATCTGCCAGGCGATCAGCGCGAAGACGATAATCGCCACCGGCGCCGGCATCCCCAACAGCAGCTGCTGGAAGGCGCTGAGGATGTAGTCGATCGGCACGCGGATCCCCTGGAACAGCGGGCGGAAGTGCAGCACGATCCAGTCGATGGCGTGGGTCACCCAGCTGTCGAGCGGGATCAGGGTCTTATGGAACGGATCCATGATATTGAACTGTTCCGGCTGCGGCGCCGGGGCGCTGTGCAGCCAGTCGGCGCCGCCGCCATTAGTCGGCGCGGCAGTTGAGGCGCCACCCCAGGCGTCTGCAGCCTGAGCGGCGCTGTCGGTTGCCGGGGCGCTGTCCCACGGATTGGTTTGATCAGCCATGATTCACCCCCTCGCGATCTAAAGCCTGGAGCAACATTCGTTTGGAAATGATGCCAATATATTGTTGTTCTTCATCCACCACCGGGACGGCGCACGGGGCGTGGCCGACGTGGGAGAGCAGATCGCTGAGCGGCGTTTGCGCCTCCACCGCCAGCGGGGCGTCAATCAGCGCCGCCTCGATCCCCTGGCCGGCGCTGAGCGCGGTTTTCAGAGAATCGATCGAGACAATCCCGACAAAGCGATTACCGCGCTCAATGACATAACCATATTCCCGGTCTTCATCCTGTAATAATTTCAGCGCAGAGCGGGGGCCAAAACCTGGCGTTTTACGAATCAGGCCGACCGGGCTACGACGGGCAATATCTTTCGCGCTGAAGACCTGGCTAATATCGACGCCGCGGAAGAAGGTGCGGACATAATCATTGGCCGGATTATTCAATATTTCATCCGGAGTGCCGACCTGAACCACTTCGCCATTTTGCATAATGGCGATACGATCGCCAATTCGCATGGCTTCATCAAGGTCATGGGAAATAAAGACAATGGTACGCTGATGCTTAGCCTGTAATTTGATCAGCTCATCCTGCATTTCGGTGCGAATGAGCGGATCGAGCGCGGAGAAGGCTTCATCCATTAACAGAATATCGGGATTAATCGCCAGGGCGCGGGCTAAACCGACGCGCTGACGCATCCCGCCGGAGAGTTCATCCGGCCAGGCGTGGGCATAATTCTCCAGCCCCACCTGACGCAGCGCTTCCCGCGCTTTTTGCTCTCGCTCAGCGGCCGGGACGCCGGCAAGCGCCATGCCAAACGCCGTATTGTCGAGCACGCTCATGTGCGGCATTAGCGCAAACGACTGAAAAACCATCGCAATTTTTTTACGACGCACCTCGCGCAGCTCGGCGTCCGACATTTTGGCGATATCGACCCCGTCAATCAGCACCTGGCCGCGGGTGGGTTCAATCAGGCGATTGAGAAGGCGAACCATGGTGGATTTCCCCGAGCCGGAGAGCCCCATGATGACGAATATCTCGCCTTCTTCAATGGCCAGACTGGCGTCTTTGACGCCAAGCGACAGCCCCGTTTTTTCCAGTATTTGCGCTTTGTTGAGTCCTTTCTCAATATATTTGAAAGCACGGTGAGGGTGCTCGCCAAATATCTTATAAAGATTTTTGATTTCTAATTTAATTGCCATGCAATAGAGAAGTTCCTGTTATTTGTTTATTGCGATATGGTACCCAATGGTGATAATGATCTTTTTACACCCTAACATACTCAGATTCTGTGACAACCCTCAATGGCAAACTCTCGGCAAAATGGAGGGAGGGACATGACGGCACAGCCCCCGTGATATAAGGGCTGAGCGGTAATTTGTTGTGGGTAATATTTTTTGATTATCTTTGGATAATTAGACTGAAATGGACCGGTTTTCTGCTAAATATGACGAAGTGATGACGGTTAGACCATGGAGAGAATATTTGGTGGATTAATCGCGATTCTGTGAAATTGATCACCAGGAATATGCGGGCGATATTCCTGGTGAAAGTACGGTTAAAAGTCCCAGTCGTCGTCGGCGGTCTCTTCCATTTTTCCTATCACGTAGGAGGAGCCGGAGCCGGAGAAAAAGTCGTGGTTTTCATCGGCGTTGGGTGACAGCGCCGCGAGGATCGCCGGGTTAACCGCCGCCATCTCCGCCGGGAACAGCGCCTCGTAGCCGAGGTTCATCAGCGCTTTGTTGGCGTTGTAGCACAGGAAGGCGCTGACGTCGTCGAACCAGCCGCTCTCGCCGTACAGTTCCCGGCTGTAGGCCAGCTCGTTGTCGTACAGATCCATCAGCAGATCGAGGGCGAAGTTTTTCAATTCTTCGCGCTTACCGGGGCTGACGATCTCCAGTCCTTTCTGATACTTGTAGCCGATGTAATAGCCATGCACCGCTTCATCGCGAATGATCAGGCGGATCAGATCCGCGGTATTGGTCAGTTTTCCCCGACTGGAGAAGTGCATCGGCAGCCAGAAGCCGGAATAGAAGAGAAAGGATTCGAGAAACACGCTGGCGATTTTTTTCTTCAGCGGCTCGTCGGCCTGATAGTAGCCCAGCATCAGCTGCGCTTTGCGCTGCAGGGGTTCGCAGCTTTCGCTCCAGGCGAAGGCGGCATCCACCTCTTTGCTATGGCACAGCGTGGAAAAGATGGAGCTGTAAGAGCGGGCATGAACCGCTTCCATAAAGCTGATATTCGACAGCACCGCCTCCTCATGCGGGGTCAGAGCGTCCGCCATCAGCGCCGGCGCGCCGATGGTGTTCTGAATGGTGTCGAGCAGGGTCAGCCCGGTAAAAACGCGAATGGTCAACTGCTGCTCCGCCGCGCTGAGGGTTTGCCAGGCGGGAATGTCGTTCGACAGCGGCACTTTCTCCGGCAGCCAGAAGTTGCTGGTGAGACGATTCCACACCTCCAGATCTTTATCGTCATCGATGCGGTTCCAGTTGATCGCGCTGACGCGCGTTAAATGGGTCATCCTGTTCTCCTTACAGCGCGCAGGACACGCAGCCTTCAATTTCAGTGCCTTCCAGCGCCAGCTGGCGCAGTCGGATGTAGTACAGCGTCTTAATGCCTTTCTTCCAGGCGTAGATTTGCGCCTTGTTGATATCGCGGGTGGTGGCGGTATCCGGGAAGAACAGGGTCAGCGACAGCCCCTGATCGACGTGGCGCGTCGCCTCGGCGTAGGTGTCGATGATCTTCCGGGGGCCTATCTCGTACGCATCCTGGTAGAGGGCCAGATTATCGTTATTCATAAACGGCGCGGGGTAGTACACCCGTCCGGTTTTCCCCTCTTTGCGGATCTCAATCTTCGAGACGATCGGGTGAATGCTGGAGGTAGCATGGTTGATGTACGAGATCGAGCCGGTGGGCGGCACCGCCTGCAGATAGCGGTTGTAAATGCCATAGCGCATGACGTCGTCGCGCAGCTGGCGCCAGCTTTCCCGGTCGGGCAGGGAGATGCCGGCGCGGGCGAACAGCGCGCGGACCCGTTCGGTTTTCGGCTGCCACGACTCCTGCAGATATTTGTCGAAGTATTCCCCGCTGGCGTAGCGCGACTGCCCGAAGCCGGCGAAGCGCTGGCCGCGCTCGCGGGCCAACAGCATCGAGGTGTGCAGCGCGTGCCAGGTCACGGTGTAGAAGTAGATATTGGTGAAGTCCAGCCCCTCCGGGCTGCCGTAGGCAATGCCTTCCCGCGCCAGGTAGCCGTGAAGATTCATCTGCCCCAGGCCGATGGCGTGGGAGGCGGCGTTGCCAGCCGCCACGGAGGGGACCGACTGAATGTGGCTCATGTCGGACACGGCGGTCAGGGCGCGCACTGCGGTGGCGATAGTGAGGCCGAAATCCGGCGAGTCCATGGTGTGGGCGATGTTCAGCGAGCCGAGGTTGCAGGAGATATCTTCCCCGATATGGGCATAGCTAAGGTCTTCATTATAGGCGGACGGCGTACTGACCTGCAGGATCTCGGAACACAGATTGCTCATGGTGACCCGCCCGGCCACCGGACTGGCGCGGTTCACCGTGTCTTCAAACATGATGTACGGGTAGCCGGATTCAAACTGGATCTCCGCCAGGCGCTGGAACAGATCGCGGGCGCGGATCCAGCGTTTGCGAACCCGATCGTCGGCTACCAGCTGTGGATAGAGGTCGCCGATGGCGCAGTCGGCGAAGGGTTTGCCGTACAGCCGTTCGACATCATACGGCGAGAAGAGCGCCATCTGCGCGTCTTCTTTCGCCAGCTGGAAGGTGATGTCAGGGATCACCACCCCCAGCGACAGGGTTTTGATGCGGATTTTCTCATCGGCATTTTCACGCCGGGTATCAAGGAAGCGCAAAATATCGGGATGGTGAGCGTGCAGCCAGACCGCCCCCGCCCCCTGGCGGGCGCCGAGCTGGTTGGCATAGGAGAAGGCGTCCTCCAGCATCTTCATCACCGGCACCACGCCGGAGGACTGATTTTCGATGCGCTTGATCGGCGCCCCGGCCTCGCGCAGATTGGAGAGTAAAAAGGCCACGCCGCCGCCGCGCTTCGACAGCTGCAGCGCCGAGTTCACCGCCCGGCCGATGGACTCCATATTATCTTCAATGCGCAGCAGGAAGCAGGAGATCAATTCTCCGCGCTGCTGTTTGCCGGCGTTAAGGAAGGTGGGCGTGGCCGGCTGGAAGCGGCCGCTGAGTATCTCCTCCGTCAGCTGCCGCGCCTGCTGTTCATCGCCCCGGGCCAGCGTCAGGGCCACCATTACGCTGCGTTCCGCGAAATCCTCGAGGTAGTGCTTGCCGTCAAAGCTCTTCAGCGCGTAGCTGGTATAGAACTTCCAGGCGCCGAGGAAGGTCTGGAAGCGAAACGCGGCGCGCCTGGCATGGGCGAAAAGCGCCAGCACAAACCCGCGATCATAGCCGGCCAGCAGCTGGGGATCGTAATAGCCCTCGCGGACGAGCCAGCTGAGTTTATCCTCCTGGCTGGCAAAGGCGAGGGTGTTGGGCTGAACCTGGGTCGCCATAAAAGCCTCAACCGCCTGGCGATCTTTCTCAAACGGGATGCGGCCCTCGCTGTCGTACAAATTCAGCATCGCATTGAGGGCGTGAAAATCCACGGCGGCGGTTATACGTTCTGCGGTTGTCGTTGCCAAAATTCGCTGACTCCTTTACGCACGTTATCGATATCGTCGGGGGTTCCCATCAGCTCGAAGCGGTAGAGATAGGGCACGGCGCATTTCTGCGCGATGACATCCCCGGCGCGCCCCCAGGCGTCGCCAAAGTTGCGATTGCCGGCGGCAATCACCCCGCGGATCAGCCGACGGTTATGTACGTCGTTTAAAAAGCGGATCGCCTGACGCGGCACGGCGCCGGCGGTACCGCCGCCGCCATAGCTGGGAACGATGAGAATATAGGGCTCGTCTACCTGCAGAGGTTCACGCTCGTTCAGCGGGATGCGCACCGCCGGCAGCCCCAGGCGCTGCACAAAGCGATGGGTGTTCTCCGAACGGCTGGAGAAGTAGACGATGAGGCTCATGCGCTGGCCGCCGCGACGGAGGGGCGCAGGCGATTGATCATATCTGGGCGGAAGCCGCTCCAGCGCAGGTCGCCGGCGATCACCACCGGCAGCTGGCGAAACCCCTGCTCGCGCAGGGTGTCGGCGGCATCCGGTTGCTGGTCGACGTTGACCATTTCAAAGGCCAGCCCCCGGCTCTCCATGGCTCGTCGGGTGGCATGGCACTGCACGCAGTCATTTCGAGTGTAAATAGTAATGCGCATGATTCGTATTTCCATTTAAGATAACAGCACGGCGCTAAACGTAGCGTCGAACGTTGTGGGCCATTCGATAAGGAAATACTAGATGTAGTTATTTAAAACTTCAACCACTCAATATATAGCGTTTTTAGCAAAGAATTCCCCCGCCGGGGTGGCCAGGCGGAGGAGGGGGAAGGCTACGCGAAACTACAGACGCATGGCGACGGCGAGGCGGTTAAAGGCGTTCATCAGGCTGATGGCGAAGGTGAGATCGCTTATCTGACGTGGGGTAAAATGTTCGCGCAGCGGCAGGTAAACCTCATCTTCCGCATGGCTGGCGGCGATGTCGGTGACCGACTCGGCCCAGGCAAGCGCCGCGCGTTCGCCAGGGGTAAAATGGTCGCTCACCCGCCAGCCGGCCAGGGCATCCAGCTTGCTCTGCGCCATGCCGCCTTTGCGCAGCGCCTGGCTGTGCTTCTCAAGGCAGAAGGCGCAGCCGTTGATCTGCGACACGCGTAAATAGACCAGCTCCACCAGGGCGCTGCCCAGCTCGCTTTTCTCCAGCGCGAGGCTGGCCTGCACCAGCCCTTTATAGACTTCCGGGCTCAGTTCACTGAATGGCTGACGTAATTGGCTCATGGTGTTCTCCTCTCTAAGACGGCAGCCAAAATAGCACTATAATGGACTGCAAAAGATAGCCATATTGTGATGAAAAAAGCAGACCATAATGGAAGCCAGCCACCTCCCTCTCTATCAACGCATCGCCCGCCAGCTGAAATCCGCCATTGAACGTGGCGAACTGGCTCCGGGCAGCCGTCTGCCCGCCAGCCGGGTGTTTGCCCAGGAGCAGGGCGTCTCCCGGGCGACCATCGAAAACGCCTGGGGCGAACTGGTCGCCCAGGGCTGGCTCGAGCGGCGCGGGCAGGCGGGAACCTTTGTCAGCGAGCGGCTCAGTCCGCGCCAGCTGGCGCCTGTGCCGCCCGCGCAACCTGCCGCGCCGGCGGAGCCGTTGCCGTTTCAGATGGGGCTCCCGGCGCTGGATCTCTTTCCGCGCGGGCTGTGGGCGCGGGTGATGGGGCGCCGGCTGCGGACGCAGTCGCGGTTCGATCTGGCGCCCGGCGATCCCGGCGGCGACCCGCTTCTGCGTCAGGCGATCGTCGACTATCTGCGCCTGTCGCGCAGTATCGACTGCCAGCCGGAGCAGGTCCTGATCGCCGGCAACTATGCCACCGCCATGAACCTGATCCTGCGTACCCTGGCGCAGCCGGGGCAGCATATGTGGATGGAGGATCCGGGATATCCCTTTATCCGCCCGGTGGTCGAGGCCGGGCAGCTGGTGGTGGATGCGATCCCGGTGGACGACGAAGGGATGGATATCGCCTGGGGCCAGCGCCATCACCCGCAGGCGCGGTTTGCCCTGCTCACCCCGGCGCATCAGAGTCCGCTGGGAGTGGCGCTCTCGCTGCCCCGGCGTCGCCAGCTGTTGGCATGGGCCGCAGAGCGTGACGCCTGGATCATTGAGGATGATTACGATAGCGAGTTTCGCTATCGCGGCAAACCGCTGCCGCCGCTGAAAAGCCTTGATGCGCCACAGCGGGTCATCTACGCGGGCACCTTCAGTAAGTCGATGTTTCCGGCGCTGCGCACCGCCTGGCTGGTGGTGCCGACCGCGCTGGCGGCGCGCTTTCACCAGACCGTGGAGCGCCAGGCCTGCACCGTTCCCACCCTGTGGCAGCAGACGCTGGCGGATTTTATCCAGCAGGGCCATTTCTGGCGTCATCTGAAAAAAATGCGCGCCAGCTACAGCCAGCGCAGGGAGTGGCTGGAGTCGGCTCTGCAGGCGCAGGGCTTTCAGGTCACGCCGCAGCAGGGAGGGATTCAGCTGGTCATGCCGGTCAACGGCGACGATCGCCTGCTGGCCCAACGGGCGGTGGCGGCCGGGCTGGCGGTACAGGCGTTGAGCGACTGGCGGATGCGCCATACCGGCGAGGGGGGATTACTGATGAGTTTTACCAATATTCGCTCGCCGGCAATGGCTGGCGCGCTGGCCCGGCGGCTGAGGGAGGCGATTGGCGTCGGCGGCGTCACGCCCGCTGGCGCATAAAAAACCCCTGCGGCCAGAGGCGCGCAGGGGCTGACGCGTATTTGTTATCTTCATTGCTTTCCGTGAAGCAGGCGGGCTTCCGCGCGCTTATCGCGCGGCGGCAGCAAACGCTATAGCTATTATCGACGTAAATTGAGCAATACGCCAATAAATACCCCGACGGCGGCGGCGGCGCCCACGCTGTGCCACGGTTTATTGCGCACGTAGGTGTCGGCGCAGCCCAGCGCATCGCACGCTGCCTGGCGCGCATCCAGCGCCGCCTGCTGCACCCGGTTGTGGCCATTAAGGCGGGCGCGGGTCTCTTTTAACAGCGACTGCGCTTTGGCACGCGCCGCTTCCGCTTCCTCTTTCGCGTCACTGCCCCACGATTTCAGCACCTCTTCCAGCGTGTCCGCTAATTGGCTGACATCGTTATGAATATCTTCGGCGTTCTCGTCAAAATTGTTGCGGTTCACATGGTTAGCCATCGTTATCTCCCTTAATTCCATCGAGTGAGTAAGTGTAGGACAAGATTTTGAATTATGCTTACTGCTGTGGTTTCTGGAATATTCCGAAAGCACTGCCCTTAATGAATAAGGTAAGGTCAATGTGCGGTAAAAGATAACGAGGAATCAGTATGTATTTAAGACCCGATGAGGTGGCGCGTGTTCTTGAAAAAGCCGGCTTCACCATGGATGTTGTGACGCAAAAAGCGTACGGCTATCGCCGCGGCGATAATTATGTTTATGTGAACCGCGAAGCGCGCATGGGGCGAACAGCGTTAGTTATTCATCCAGCGTTAAAAGAGCGCAGCAATATGCTGGCTGAACCGGCTTCAGATATCAAAACCTGCGACCATTATGAACAGTTTCCGCTGTATTTAGCCGGGGATGCGCAGCAGCATTATGGTATTCCGCACGGCTTTAGCTCACGCATGGCGCTTGAGCGTTTTCTTAATGGACTGTTTGGCGAAGCCCAGCCGGCCATGTCGACGAATTAATTCGCTGGATAAAGACCCGGGCGAAGCTGGCTGGCGGGAGGAAGCGACTGGCAGAGCCAGTCGCTGTTAACGTGTCGGTCAGGCTTTCGCCTGCTGGTAGGGCGCCACGCGGAACAGGCGGCGGCAATAGTCGAGGAAGTAGCCGTAAGCGGCGCCCATCATCATTGAAACCGCCAGGTTCGAGCTCACCGCAGCGACAATCTGGTGCCAGTCCGCACCCACGCTCCACAGAATGGCGACATAAACCGGCGACTGAAAGGTCACGTAGGCCAGCACGTCGGCCATATTTTTCATCCAGCCGGCCGGAGTGATGCGCCGGGCCTGACGCATCGCGAAGTCGCGATATATCCCGTAAGGGACAGCGATAATAATGTTGACCGGGATCGCCACCAGGCGCGACGATAACGACTGCTCAAACGTCATACCAGAGAGAAAAATTTCGATCATCATGTTGACGACGGTGCAGTAAACCACCATCGCAAAGGTGTCTGCAACCGCATGCCGCAAGCGGGAGTGCGCAGAGAACATCGGAGTGCTCCTCGAAAATGAAGTCAATAACGCCGAAAAATGCGCGTTGGTATAGCGTTTTTGGGCTGCCTGTTTTGATGTGTGTAGAGTATATCTCTGCATTAAAAGTGGCAACTAGCTATAAATTTTTATTTATTGCCTTTTTGTCGATAAAATACTCTGCGAAGGTCGGTTTTTTGCCCGTTACGCTACTTTTATTGCTGGTTTCATTAAATTCTTTTACTTTCAAATGGTTGCGTTGTTTTGCGCCATGATGTCTGACCAGGGGGGTCGGTATCTGACCGCCCGCTGTGGCGCAAAATCGCGTTAGCCTGTGATGAGGGTCATGTTTAGATGTTTTTATGCCATTATGCCGGTTTTTGTGGTGAAAAATTCTAAAAAGATATGTGGCGTTTTATTCTAAATGGCTGAGTAACTATTCATTTGGCCGCGCGGCGAGGGCCTGCGCATTCACCGATGATAAGAGAATAACCCGCTGACCATAAAGGTAATATCGCCTTCTTGATATATTTTCCTATCTCACCATCCGCCGCTATTATTTATTCAGGGTCTTATTGGCCTGCGCTGGCGAAAAAGAACCGGGGATTTCCTGATATAAAGTAGGTGGAAAAGGTTTACTCTCTGCATAATATATTTATCTGGATAACCGAAGGCTGGAAATAAATAAACGTTTCTATTACACTTGCCGCGTTGTGTCTTTTAATTTGCTATTTGGAAATTTTTAATTTTATGTCTTCAATGTTACACAAACTGAATAATATCCGTTCACTGCGCGCGCTGTCCCGTGAATTCTCCATTGACGTGCTTGAAGAGATGCTGGAAAAGCTCAGGATCGTCACTGAAGAAATACGTACGCAACAGCAGCTGGCGGCGCAGCAGCAGGCGGAATATCAGGAAAAAGTGAATACCTGGCTTGAGCTGATGCGCGCCGACGGTATTTCTCCTGACGAGCTGGTGGCCGATATTCAGCCGCCGATGGCGGGCGGTAAAAAGCGCAAACCGCGCCCGGCGAAATATCGTTATACCGATCATACCGGCGCCGAGAAAACCTGGACCGGCCAGGGAAGAATGCCGAAGCCGATTGCCCAGGCGGTCGCCGAGGGGAAATCGCTGGACAGCTTTTTAATTTAAAACCGATGCGGCCAGCGCCGCGACGGCGGAAAGACCCACCGCCCGGCCTGGCCTTATGACCTGCAGCGAGGGGCTTCAGCAGACGCCGAAGTCCCCCTCTTCCTGATAGGACGTCACCTCGTCTGACTTCAGCGTATAGCGTTCTCCCTGCTCCTGCGCGGCCTGAACCACCACCAGATCCTCGCCCTGCACTTCGACCACTTTCAGTTTTGGCCCGCCCGCACGCGGTTGTACCAGATCGCCGACAGAAAACATCATTCACTCCTCACTGTTAATACCACGGATGAACCTAAACCATAGCTCAACGCCCGCGCACTGAACACCGGGTGTGCTCTTTTTTGTTAAAACAATTTGGAGGTATATGTATTAATGTTGTTAATGTTTTGCTGGCGCCATACCGCTGCTGACAAGGGGGACGGCGAGGGTAGGGTTACCATCAATCAGGTCAGGAAAGACACCATGAAGTATATCATTCTGTTGATCATTGTTATTGCTGTGCTGTATGTCCATTACCGCGGACGGGTGCGCTATCGTTTCTGGCGACAGCTCTCCGACCATTCCACATTTACCGCGCCGTTGAATGGATTTATGTATTTATTTTCCCGCGTGCCGAATACGCCTTATCTGCGCCCGGAGATGTTTCCCGAGCTGGCGATATTGCAACAAAACTGGCTGGTTATTCGCGAGGAAGGCATCCGCCTCCAGCAGCTGGAGCAGATTAAAGCGGCCGATAAATATAACGATGCCGGATTTAACTCATTTTTTAAAACCGGCTGGAAACGCTTTTATCTGAAATGGTATGAGGATGCCCATCCCTCCGCCAGCCAGCTTTGCCCACAAACTACCGCGCTGCTGCGGGATATTCCGTCGGTGAAAGCGGCCATGTTCGCCACCCTGCCGGACGGCAGCCGTCTGCCGCGCCATCGCGACCCCTACGCCGGTTCCCTGCGCTTTCATCTTGGCCTCGCGACGCCGAACGATGACCGCTGCTTTATCGAGGTGGATGGTCAGCGCTACAGCTGGCGCGACGGGGAAGGTGTGCTGTTTGACGAGACCTATATCCACTATGCGGAAAATACCAGCGGTGAGAATCGGCTGATTCTGTTCTGTGATATTGAACGGCCGATGCGCTACCGCTGGGCGCAGAAGGTCAACCACTGGCTGGGGCGCAATCTGATGAGCGCCGCCTCGGCGCCCAACGACGCCAGCGATCGCACTGGCGGAATTAACCGGGCGTTTCGCTATATCTACCAGATCCGCATTGTCGGCAAGCGGCTGAAAAAATGGAATAAGACGGTCTATTACGTCGTCAAATGGCTGCTTTTCGGCGGCATTGCCTGGCTTATCTGGAGTGCGTTTTAACTCCCCTGGCGCCGGTTCCACGGCATGATCGCCAGCAGGCGCGCCATGCCGCAAAAGCCGGTTATCCCGGCGAAAGTGAGCCCGGCGCCGACCGCGCCGCTGAGCAGGAAAAAGCCGCCGTTCACGGTATAGCCCAGCAGCACCCCCAGTAAGATCAGAGCGCCAGCGGCGATTTGCACCTGGCGCATCAGCGGCAGCGGTTGCGATTTATCTTCCTCAACCGGGAGCCCCGCGGCTTTCCATGCCTGAATCCCCCCCGCCAGCAGGCTGACCTGCGCCGGCGCGGCGGCGGCGGCCAGACGAATAGCGTTGTTCTGCGTCCGGGAGCCGGCCTGGCAGTGGAAGATCACGCGCTCGCCGGCCCGGGCGTTTAGGGTCGCGCCGCCGTTCATGGTGGCGAGCGGCACCAGCTCGGCATCGGGAATATGTTCGCGCGCGTATTCATCCGCATCGCGGATATCTATCAGTCTGGCGCCCTGGGCAATCTGCACCCGGGCTTCGGCAGGGGTTAAGGTGGCGATGGTCATAGGATCCTCACGGGCAATAGAGCGTTTTCAGCGTGTTGATCACCTGCTGTACCGCAGGATGGGTGATGAAATAGTGGATGCGCTGAGCGTCGCGTTCGCTGTCGATCAGCCCCTCGTCACGCATCCGCGCGAGGTGCTGCGAGGTGGCGGAAGGGCTCAGGCCGGTAGCGCGGGCCAGTTCACCGGCGCTGGCCCGCGGCGCGTCGCATAGCATGCACAGGATCAGCAAGCGGTGAGGATTGCTCATCGCTTTCATCAGCGCGGCGGCTTCGCCGGCGCGGGCCTGCAGGTCTTCGGGTGTGGTCATGTATTTTAGCTTTTTCTAAATTTAGATAACTCTAAAATAAAAAAGCCGCCAGCGCCAGCCCCTTTTTCCCCGCGACTCAGGCCGGAACGGCGAGATCGGCTATCTGCGCCCGGGCGCTGGCGATCCCGGCGTCGCGACCGTGCGGGCGGTTATCCAGCCCTTCGGCATAGATAAATTCCACCTCATGGATCCCCATCAGCCCCAGCACCGCGCGCAGATAGGGGGTGACGGCGTCGGTGGTTTCTCCCTGGTGAACACCGCCGCGGCTGCTGACGACCACCGCCCGGACGCCCTCGACCAGCCCCTGCGGCCAGCTGTCGGTGTAGCGAAAGGTTTCCCGCGCCCGCGCCACGAGGTCGAACCATTTCTTCAGATCGGTCGGGACGTTGAGGTTATACATCGGGGCACCGATCACCAGCAGGTCGCTGGCTTTTAACTCGGCGATAAACTGGTCGGAGAGCGCTACCGCCGCGCGGATGGCCGGCCGCGGATCCGCCGCCCCGCGCAGGGCGGCAAACAGCGCGCCATCCAGCGTCGGCAGCGCCATAGCGCTGAGATCGTGTTCGCGGATCCGATCGTGGCGGCCCGCCGCCTGGCGCGCTGCGATAAATTCGTTAATCAGCTGATTGGTCAGGGAAGTTTCGCCATTAATACTGGACTTTAATACCAGAACGTTAGCCATGATGAGTGCCTCAAGTGAAGGATAGAAGCAGAGACTAACACTGTCTTTTTTCTCTCTGGAGTGACATTATTTTCCTCTATTGTATCCCGTAAGGAACCAATCTGTGCGCGACGATCTGAACGCGATCCCCGTGTTTGTCACTGTGGTCGAGAGCGGTAACTTTGCCAGCGCGGCGACGATCCTCCACGTGACGCGTTCGGCGGTGGGAAAAACCATTGCCCGGCTGGAAGCGCGTCTCGGCGTGGCGTTATTCCAGCGCACCACCCGCAGGCAACTGCTGACGGAAGAGGGAGAGCAATTTTATCACCAGTGTCGGGAGGCGCTGGGACGCATTCGCGAGGCCGAAGAAGCGCTGCAGCGCGGCAAAGGCGAGGTGCAGGGACGGCTGCGGATTTCGCTGCCGGTGCTGTTTGGCCAGCGCTGCGTGGCGCCGCTGCTGTTCCGCCTGAGCCAGCGCTATCCATTGCTGAAGCTCGAGCTCCACTACAGCGACCGGCAGGTCAATCTGCTGGAAGAGGGGTTTGATCTCGCGGTGCGTATCGGGAGCCTGGCCGATACCGGGTCGCTACGGGCGCGGGCGCTGGGGGAGCATGGCATGGTGCTGTGTGCGGCGGCGGAGTACCTGCGTCGCCAGCCGGCGCCGCAGACCATCGCCGGGCTGAGCGAGCACCGCACCCTCGGCTATCTGCATAACGGTCAGCTGCAAAAATGGCAACTTTACGACCCGCAGCAGGGCGAAGTGCGCTTCACCCCGGAGGCGTGGCTGGTGCAGGATGACTTTGCCGCCATCGCCGCGGCGGCGCAGCAGGGAATGGGCATCGCCTGGCTGCCGGACTGGCTGGTGGCACAGGCGCTCGCCGACGGGACGCTGCAGCAGGTTCTGGCGCCCAGCGACCGTGTGCGTTTCGCCATCCACGCGGTGTGGCCGGAAGGGCCGTGGCTGCCGCAAAAAACGCGGGTGACGATCGATGCCCTGCGGGCGGGGCTGGGTCTGGCGTAGCGTCCGCGGCCGGCGCGCTTTAGGCCATCGCCTCAGCGGCGTGGCCGTCCGGCACGGGCGGCGCGGCGGTATAGCGTGCTGCGGGCGATACCCAGCATCTGCGCCGCCCGGCTGACGTTGCCATTGACCCTGGCGAGGGTATCGACAATCAACTGCTCGTCATGGGCCTGTAACCCCCCGCGCGGCAGCGGCGCAGGCGCAGCGCGGTATGCGTCCGGCAGCGCATCGGGCGTCAGCGTGTCGCCCTCATCGGCCAGAGCCAGCATCACCTTCAGGACGCTCTGCAGCTGGCGCACGTTTCCCGGCCACGGCAGCTGGCTGAGGTGGGTCAGCAGCGCGGTGGACAGCGTCACCCGGCGCGAAGCGCCGCCCAGGTCGCGCCACAGGGTGGCGATAAAGGTTTCCAGCGCCGGCCACTCGCGTAGCGGAGGCAGCGCCAGGGCGTACTCCCGCAGGCGCCACAGCAGATCTTCGCGAAATTCGCCGGCGCTGACCCGCTGGGTCAGGTTGCGGTGCGTGGCGCAGATCAGGGCGAAGTTCACCGGCACGCTGCGGCTGGCGCCGAGCGGGGCGACCTCTTTCTCCTGCAGTACTCGCAGAAGGCGGGTCTGCAGCGCCAGCGGCATATCGCCGATCTCATCAAGAAACAGCACCCCGCCCTCGGCCTCGCGGATTTTGCCGATATAGCCGTTTTTGCTGGCGCCGGTAAACGCCCCTGGCTGGTAGCCGAAAAGCTCGGACTCGATCAGCGATTCCGGAATGGCGGCGCAGTTAATGGCGACGAATTTACCGCTGCGCCAGCGGCTGTGCTGGTGCAGCGTGCGGCTGACATACTCTTTGCCGCTGCCGGTTTCCCCCTCAATACAGAGCGCGATGCCGGCGTTAAGCAGCCGGAGCAGCTTTTCGCCTTCCCGCGGGCTGGTGAAGGGGAGCTGCATGGCCGGCGGGGCGCTCACCGCCACCCGGCGGCGGGTGGGCTCGCGCAGGCGATAGTGATAGCGACCCTGCGGGGTGGTCAGGGGCAGGGGAACGCTGACCGCCGTTTGCGTCAGCGTCGGAAAAAGCGACGCAAAGGTGAGCTGGCCAAACTGTGCCGCGCTCAGGCCGAACTCGCGCATCGCCAGCCGGTTGCCGGCGGTAAGGACGTTGTCGGAAAAGACCAGCAGCAGTTCCTCCACACTGTCGAGCTTGTCCACCTGCCGGTGGAGGCTCATCAGCCACTGCTCAGGATGCAGGCTCTGCTTCACCCACAGATACTCAATCTGCTTTGCCGCCGCTTTCACCCAGCCAAAGGTGTGCTGGTGGGGAAAATCCGCCGGGCCGGAGATATCCAGCACGCCGGCGATGCTTCCGTCCGGCCGCTGGAGCGGCATCGCCGCGCAGTACAAATTCTGGTTGCGGGTGAGAAAGTGCTGACGCCCATCGATTTCGCAGCCGTCGTCAATCGCCAGCGCGGTGCCGATGGCGTTGGTCCCGCGTCCGCTTTCGCTCCACAGATTGCCCGGCGCCAGCGCGACGCGCTGAGCCTTCTGCATCGCCTGGGTATCGCCGACGGTATGGAGCACCAGACCGCCGGGGTCGGAGAGGATCACCACCGACTGCAGGTCCGCCACCTGGCGCGACAGGGCTTCCACCACCGGCTGCGCCAGCTGCTGCAGGCTGCGGTGGCTGGCGAGCCGGTCCGCCAGCTCGCCGGCGTCGAGGCGGGGAAAATCCTCGGTGGCGGGATCCAGACCGTAGCGCTGGCAGCGAGACCATGAATCGCTCAGCAGGGGATTGGCGTTAACCTCTGGGGCGAGAAGAAAGGGATTGCCTGGCACAGGGCACCTCTGGGTCGATGTTGCTGTGTTGCAATATTGTAGCCATTTGGTTTATTTGGTGTTGCGATTTGCAACACATAAGTGGAAACCCGTGCGACAGTGGCTGACCATCTGCCCAGTCAGTGAATGCAACCTGTTAATAAATGAAGATATTTAGAGAAAATGAAAAACTGGCATAACCCCTGCAAAGTGAGAAGCGTTCGGCGGCAAGTTTAAAAAATCAATATGCCGCTGCGTCTCAACCCTACAGAAGGAGATTTGCGATGCGTTATGCACACCCTGGCCAGCCCGGCGCCCTGGTTTCATTGAAATCCGCTTACGGCAACTTTATTGACGGTAAATTTGTCGAGCCGCTGAGCGGTGAATTCTTTATGAATACCTCCCCGGTAGACGGCAGCAACATTGCGCAGTTTCCCCGGTCGGACGCCAGAGATATTGACTTCGCCCTCGACGCCGCCCACCGTGCGGCGCCGGCGTGGGGCAAAACCTCAGTGCAACAGCGCTCCAGGCTGCTGCTGCAGGTCGCCGACCGTATTGAACAGCATCTGGAATATCTGGCGGTGGCGGAGAGCTGGGACAACGGCAAACCGATCCGCGAAACGCTGAATGCCGACCTGCCGCTGGCGGTGGATCACTTTCGCTACTTCGCCGGCTGCCTGCGCGCCCAGGAGGGAAGCACTGCCGAAATTGACGAAACAACGGTGGCTTACCATTTCCATGAACCGCTGGGGGTGGTCGGTCAGATTATCCCGTGGAACTTCCCGCTGCTGATGGCCGCGTGGAAGCTGGCCCCGGCCCTGGCGGCGGGGAACTGCGTGGTGCTCAAGCCGGCGGAACAGACGCCGCTGAGTATTACCCTGCTGCTGGAGCTGATCGGCGATCTGTTCCCGGCGGGGGTGCTGAACGTGGTGCAGGGCTTCGGCAAAGAGGCGGGCGAGGCGCTGGCCACCAGCAAGCGTATCGCCAAGCTGGCGTTTACCGGCTCCACGCCGGTCGGGCGACATATTCTCGCCTGCGCGGCGGAGAATATTATCCCCTGCACCGTCGAGCTGGGGGGCAAATCGCCCAATATTTACTTCGCCGACGTGATGGAGGGTGAAGAGGAGTTTATTGAGAAGGCGGTGGAGGGGCTGGTGCTCGGTTTCTTCAACCAGGGTGAGGTCTGTACTTGCCCGTCGCGGGCGCTGATCCATGAATCCATCTATGAGCCCTTTATGGCGCGGGTCATGGAGAAGGTGGCGCAGATCCGTCGCGGCGATCCGTTAGATACCGACACCATGATCGGCGCCCAGGCTTCCCGCCAGCAGTTCGACAAGATCCTCTCTTATATTCAGATTGCCCGGGAAGAGGGCGGACAAATCCTCACCGGCGGCGAGCGGGCGGCGATCGCGCCGGCGCTGGATAATGGTTTTTATATTCAGCCCACGCTGATTAAAGGTCGCAACGATATGCGCTCCTTCCAGGAGGAGATCTTTGGGCCGGTGATCGGGGTGACCACCTTTAAGGACGAAGCGGAAGCGCTGGCTATCGCCAATGAGACCCAGTTTGGCCTCGGCGCTGGGGTGTGGACGCGCGATACCAATCTCGCCTATCGCATGGGGCGCGGTATTCAGGCCGGTCGCGTATGGACCAACTGTTATCATGTCTACCCGGCACATGCGGCGTTCGGCGGCTATAAACAGTCCGGCGTCGGGCGGGAAACGCATAAGATGGCGCTGGATGCCTATCAGCAAACCAAAAACCTGCTGGTGAGCTACGGCACCGCGCCGCTGGGCCTGTTCTGAAGCCCATCTCATTACTGATTGATCCTCCGTCCGCAATCCGTTCGGGTTGCGGATTTTTTTTGCGTCAAAATAACCCTGTGAAAGGGAGTGGTTACGGTGGCGGATAACGGCAATACATTTGGGTTAATGAAGTAATGGCTTTCATTTGAAAATAAAAATACTTCCAGAACAAGAAATTACAGCGCAGCTCAGGAGCGCTTTGCCTTAATTTGTGTAGAAATGATGAAGATTAATACCAGGAAAATTCCTAATTTTTTAGTGGCACCGGGTTTGAGCACAATAAAACAAGACGCTTTTTTGAGCAATTATCTTTAAATTTGTTAATAAAATGGACGTGTTGTTGTTGAGAGGTATTTAATTTTCTTTTGTATAGATATGTAAATTAACATTGAAATGCCATTTCAAAAAATAACTTTATGCCGAGTATAGTCATTAACCTGTATGTAACATTTCATCAGGTTGCCTTTTTTTACATCGGGTAATATATTTATTTCGCACATCAAAATAACTCTTTTTCTTCTGCTTGTTATTCATGGCCACCTTTCGGCGAAATAAAGCGGAGTTAAAGGACGTGTGCCGATTATCCTGCGGAAGGAACGCAATGATCATTTACAGGGAGGAACGGACGAGCCGTTTCGCGATAGCCATGGGGCTATTGCCGATGACGGGAAAATATATTCGTTAACGATGAGATAAATAATGAAAACGCAACTTCGTATTATGGCAATTCTCATGGGAGCGCTGGTTTCTGGCGCTGCAATTTCTGTTACTACGCCAACCATTAACGTTAACCCTGGCTCCAACGCGGGTACCCAGGGTACCGGCGGACAGGTTATCTTCAATGGATCAATCACCGACAGCTCCTGCAATATCGACAGCGCATCCACCAGCCAGACGGTGGATCTGGGCAAATGGGCCAGCACCTATTTTACCAGCACAGGTTTTGAAACCACCAAAACGCCTTTCCATATCAAAGTAAAAGATTGCCCTGCCAGCGTGACAAATGTTGCGGTGCTGTTTGACGGCGCGCGCGATCAGTCTGATAACACGCTGTTGGCGACCACCGGCGGCGCCGCTGGCGTGGCGATCAAGCTGTATGAAGATGACAAGTCTACGGCGGTCAGCCTCGGCAAAGTGTCGAAAGCCAAAAATGTCGTTGCGGGCGCGACTGCCGGCACCGGCACTGCCGACCTCGAGTTTTTCGCCGACTATATCTCCACCGGTGCGGTGACGGCTGGCGATGCCAACGGTACGGCTAATTTCAATATGATTTATAACTAATCATATTGCGCGCTATTCAGAGTCAGTCCACTGCGTCCTGATTAATTGCAGATAGCTAAAGTGATAATTGTCATAAAGTCACGAAATATATTCGTGACGGTATAGTTGTTTTTGCTAATTATCCCGACGGGTACTGGCTCTGATATTCCCTGCTTTATTTTACTGTTTGTTCAACCTTTACCTGATGGTAAGTCATGATGAAGAAAATAATTGCCGTTGCGGCCTTTCTGCTGTGCTCCACGGCAGCACAGGCCGGTATTGTCATGGGTGGAACCCGTGTGATTTATCAGGAAGGGAAGCGTGAAGCCGCTATTTCAGTCACTAATGCCGATACCCATACGCCCTATCTGGTGCAGTCGTGGGTGGAAAATTACGCGGAAAACGATAAGGCCAAGGTGCCCTTTATTGTTACGCCGCCCTTATTCCGTCTCGATCCGGAGCAAAATAACGTCCTGCGCATTAACTTTATTGGCGCCTCGCTGCCCAGCGACCGTGAATCGGTCTACTGGCTGAACGTCAAAAGTATCGCCCCGACGCCCAAGGGCGAGGTGAACAAGCTGCAGGTCAATATTAAGTCGAAATTCAAAATCTTTTATCGCCCCAACGGCCTGGCGGGCGACCCGGCTAAAGCCTGGCAGCAGCTGAAGTTTAGCCAGTCCGGCGGTCATCTGACGGTGGCAAACCCCACTCCCTATTTTGTCTCTTTTTACGCCGTCGAGGTGGGCGGGCAGGCAATCGACGAGCCTGGCATGGTGGCCCCCTTTGGCGAGAAAACGTGGCCGGTGAGCGGGCACGGCACCGTCAAATGGCGGGCGATTAACGACTACGGCGGCGTCAGCGATTACGCCCAGCAGTAATTCCCCTTTGTGATGAGCTTACCGGACGGCGCCAGCATGAAAAGAATAACAACAGCCAGGGTGCGGGAGTATGCCGCGTTGCCCGTCACCGCCGGACGGGCGCTGGCGCTGGCGACGCTGCCGACGATGATGTGCTGTCTCAGCCCGCTGAGCCGGGCGCTGGCCGACGACTATTTTGATCCGGCGGCGCTGGAGTTTGCCGACCCGCAGCAGCAAACCTCCGATCTGCACTACTTCGCCAAACCCGGCGGGCAGCAGCCGGGGACTTATCCTGTCACTGTGGTGGTTAACGACCAGGAGCTGGGCCAGGCCAATATCACCTTTGTTGACGATGGCGGGCAGCTGCAGCCGGTGCTGACGCCCGGGCAGCTGGCGGATTATGGGGTCAACGTCAGCGCGTTTCCGGCTTTTCAAACGCTGCATGAAGGTGAGACCTTCACCCGGATCGAGAAGTTTATTCCCGACGCCAGCAGCCGCTTCACCTTCGCTAACCAGCGCCTGACGCTGAGCATTCCCCAGGCGGCGATGAACGTGCAAAGCCGCGGCTATGTCGATCCATCGCGCTGGGACGATGGCGTGCCGGCCGCGTTTGTCGATTACTATTTTTCCGGCGCGCAGATAAAGAATGCCGATGAAGGGGAGAGCAGCCGCTCAAACTATCTCAATTTACGCAGCGGCGTGAACCTGGGCGCCTGGCGGCTGCGCAATATCTCCTCAATGCAGTACGACCAGCAGCGCCGGCACTGGGATTCACAGAGCACCTGGCTGCAGCGCGACGTCCGCTCGCTGAAGAGTCTGCTGCGGATCGGCGATACTTACACCACCGGCGATGTGTTTGACAGCATCCCGTTTCGCGGCGTCCAGCTGATGTCTGACGATGAGATGCTCCCGGACAGCCAGCGCGGCTTTGCCCCTACCATCCGCGGCGTGGCGCACAGCAATGCCAAAGTGACCGTCTCCCAGCACGGGTATGTGATCTACGAAACCTTCGTGTCGCCGGGGGCGTTCGCCATCAGCGATCTTTATCCCACCTCGCAAAGCGGCGATCTGGAGGTGAAGGTGACCGAGAGCAATGGTTCGGTGCGCACCTTTACCCAGCCCTATTCCGCCGTGCCCTATATGCTGCGCGAAGGGCGCGGCAAATTCAGCCTCAGCGCCGGTCGCTACCACTCCGGGGCGGATTCGGTGCGCTCGCCGGAATTCCTGCAGGGCACCCTGTTCTATGGTCTGTCGGCGGGATTTACCCTCTACGGCGGCACGCAGCTGGCCCAGGACTATCAGTCGTGGGCGCTGGGCCTGGGCCGCGGCTTTGGCGAGTTCGGTTCGCTGGGAGGCGACGTCACCCAGGCCGTCACCCGTACGCCGTCGGGCAAGCGCTATGCGGGCCATTCGCTGCGCGCTCAGTATCAGAAAGATTTCGTCAGCTCGGGCACCACGTTCAGCCTCGCCAGCTATCGCTACTCCTCCAGCGGCTATTACGATTTTGCCGAAGCCAGCGCCCTCGAAAGCGCGCAGGGGCAGGTGGACAACCGGCGCCGCCGGGAGGAAGTGTCGGTGTCACAAAGCCTCGGCGGTCTGGGCAGTCTGGCGGTTTCCGCCTGGTCGCAGGAATACTGGCACCGGCAGAGTCGGGATGAGACGGTGCATCTCGGATTCTACAGCGCCTGGAAAGGGATCTCCTGGGGCGTGGGCTATTACTACACTCGCGCCAGCGGCCAGCAAAAAAATGACCGCTCCTGGTCATTCAATATCAATATTCCGCTGGGCGGTCCGCTGTCCGACAGCGCGGTGAGCTACAACACCACCTCGGACAGCAATGGCTATACCTCGCAGCAGGTGTCGCTGTATGGCGCGATGCCGACGCGGCCGAATCTGTTCTACTCGGTTCAGCAGGGCTACGGCAACCAGGGGCGGGGCACCAACAGCAGCGTCGCCCTGGACTACCACGGCGGCTTCGGCAACGCGCAGCTCGGCTATCGCCATGACGCCGCCAGTAATCAGCTGACCTGGGGAGGCGCCGGCTCGGTGGTCGCGCATCCGCACGGCGTGACCTTCGGTCAGACGGTGGGCGAGAGCTTCGCCATCGTCCGCGCGCCGGGGGCTGCCGGCGTGGCGGTGCAAAACGGCAACAATGTGCACACCGACTGGCGCGGTTATGCTGTGGTGCCGTCTCTGACCACCTACCGGAAAAATGTCATTACCCTCGACACGGAGTCGATGGCGGATGATACCGACGTCGACCAGCAGGGTCAGACGGTGATCCCCGGCGGCGGCGCGGTGGTGATGGCCAACTACCGGACCCGCATAGGCAACCGGGTGCTATTTACCCTGCGCAACGCGCAGGGGCCGTTACCCTTTGGCGCCAGCGCGCGGTTGGTCGGGACGGAGGAGAGCGGCAATGCGCCGGGCGGCATGGTAGCCGACGGCGGTCAGGTGTACCTCAGCGGCGTGCCGCAGGAGGGAACCCTGGCGGTGAGCTGGGTCGTCAATAACCAGTCGCAGAGTTGCACGATGCATTTTCATCTTGCGGATAACCCACAGCAGAGTCTGAATACGGTGAAAACCGTCTCCGGGCTGTGCCAGTCACGCTGAGGCGGCTATGAAATCTGTTTTTCGTCTACTTCCTTTTCTCTTTTTGCTGGCGCTGAGCGGCTATCTTCCCGGCGCGCGGGCTGAAAACTGCCGCGCGAATATCGGCCAGACCACCGTCAATATTCCCAATATCAAGTATTTGCCCACGCTGCCGGTCAATACTCAGATGACCAGCGCGATGGCGGATAACGGCAGCGGGATCCCCTTTTCCTGCGACCTGCAGCTGCCGACGGCGATCGCCAAACGCATTGTCTACAAACAGCTGAAAACCGGCGGCTCGCCGGTGGTGATTAACGGACAGCACGTCTACCCCAGCGCCATCGACGGCATCGGCTACTCGCTTAGCTTCCAGTGCGCCGGCGGCCCGATGCGCGCTATCGACGGCAGCCACTCCGCTGGCGGCGAGTCGGTGGTGGTCTGCGACAGCACGATGCTCCCGGCGCTCATGACGCAGCAGCAGACGACGGTCAGGATCGCGGTAACCTTCTATAAGACCGGTACGGTACAGCTGGCTGACGGGACGCATACCAACTCGTCGCCGCTGCCGCAGGTGGGGGAGGTGACCATTGAACAGCAGGCCAACGGAAACGCCGGCTTTGTCGCCAGTGCGCCGGTCAGCATTGATATCGCCGCCCTGAACGTGGACATTGGCAGCAGCGGCAGCTGCCAGGTGGCGACCTCAACGATCCAGGTCAGTCTGGGCACGGTAAACCGGGCGGAGTTTCACGGTAAAGGGAGCACCGGCGGCCAGGCGAAGCGCTTTTCGATCCCGGTGTTCTGTCCGACGCCGACCGATGTGCGCATCGGCTTTTTCGGCGTCAGCGTGGAGAGTGATACCCTGGTGCTAAGCAAGGCCAGCAACAGCGCCAGCGGCGTCGGCGTGAAGCTGACCTACGGCAATAACCCCGGCGCGGCAGTGTCTGATGGCACCAGCGTTAAAATCAATGAGGCCAGCAACTTGCCGATCCTGAAAAGGGTAACCGGCAGTAACGCTGGCACGGCTGAGGCCATCAATTTTAACGCCCAGTATGTGCAAACTGACGCCACGGTGACGGCGGGCACAGCCGACAGCATGGTGACCTTCGCCCTCGAGTATAACTAGCGTGGGGCCGGAGCATAGGCCGCCTGAAGGGGGATCGCCACCACCGCGCCGTCATCGTCGATATAGTTTAGCTTGTACAGGCGAGCGCTGTCGGTCGTTGACACGGTATAGCTGCTGTACGGCCGGAGCATCACGTTTCTCATCGGCGAAATGTGGCCTTTATTATCGATCAGCGCCCCGTTGACCAGGGTGATATGCAGTGGGCCTGAGTTAGTCAAGCGCAGGTTATTGCCGCTCTGCTGCCACTGCAGCTTTTGCACCTCTCTGGCGAGGGTGGTGGCGATGGCAGGAGGACGATAAAAGAGCTTCAGGCGGGTGCGGACGATAAACTGCAGCGTATGGTTACCGTCTGACGGCGGCGGATTCTCCTGAATATTGACCCAGTACAGGCTTTCCCGATCGGCGGGGAGCCCGCCGCCGTGATAGATAAAGCGCAGCTGGGCGGTTTGCTGGGGGGATAAATAGACCAGCGGCGGGGTCGCCACCATCGGCAGGTCGACGCGCGACTTGTTGAGCCCGGCGTCCAGCCAGATCTGCACTTTATAAGGTGTGCGGCTGCGGTTATGAATGTTCAGGGTGGCGGCTTTGTCTTTTCCTGAGTAGACCACCCGCCTGGCATCGATGGAGATCCCGGCGCAGGCCTGAAAGGTCATGGCACTAAACAGAACAGCCAGCTGTATTTTCATCTTCGCTCCCTTTACGTCTCATCCCTGACCGGGAAGCTATTCCTGCATAATGGTGAACCGGGCCGTTGCGTTGCCGTCGCCGGGGAGTACGTGGGCTTTATCCCAGGTGTAATAGAAGGCTTTCAGCCTAAAGGTGCCGGAGCCGCCGTCCACCGGGATCTCGATGCGGGGATCGTGCTGTGGATCGAGGTGTGCATCGAGGCCGATTGGCGTCCCCGTACGGTCGGTGAGCAGAATACCCACGCTGCCGGCCGGCTTACCGCTATCGTTGAGGGCCAGCACATGATTTTCAGGCGTGGCGGTGGGAGAGGGGCCATCCACCACAATGTAGTAGGTGCCTTTCTCGCAATCTTTGACGCGAATATCGACGCCGACCGCTGGCCCGGTACCCGACTGGCTGTTTTTCAGTCTCGACAGCGGAATATCGCCCATGCTGATGTCGATGACCCCGTTATTGCCCGCCCCTTCGAGTTTGCAGGCGCCGTTCACGACCCTGCCGATGAAATTTAGCGTGCCGTCTGCCGCGTAAACCGGGCCGGCGGCCAGTCCGACGAAGAGCATCGCCAGACCCAGGGTGGTTATTTTCATGTTCATTCCTCCTGTCGTGCCGGTAAACCTGGCGCCAGGGTCATTATTTTGCGGGTCAGATACGGCACAAAATGACTTTAATCGGGCATGTTTTTTATTAATTCATTTATTTGGCAAATATATTGTCGCCTGGAATTAATATATGCTTGTTATTTATTACCTGCGTTTTCCGGGATAGTACTGTGGAGGAATTCCGGAGTAAATAAGACGGTAGTTGTCGATGTCTGAACGCGAAATATCGTGCATTTAAATAAATTATTAATTTATTCAATTGGTTACTTCTCTCTTGCTGCTGTTTTTTGTGCTTAATTCGGCACGGCGTCAGTCTGGAAAATACGATCGCTGGCGTAAAGCTACGCCCGGCGGATGAGAAATCATTCACCGGGCGATAGCCCTGTTTCGTTTTCAGATTTGCGATCGGCAACCCGATCGTCGGGTTGTATGTCCCGATGTTTAAAAATAGGATGAATTCCCTGTTACGCGCTGCGGATGATGTTGACTGAGAAGCGGCCGGCCACCCCGGCGCGAAAACCCGATAACAATAAGGATGGCGAGATGAAACTGACGGTGGGGCTGGCGCTGACGCTGGCGATAATGACCTGTGGCGCCCAGGCGCGCGATATGCAAACCATCGAGCGCAGCGGTGAACTGAAGGTCGGCGTGCCGGGCGACTACGCCCCGCTGGCGTTTCGCAATGCCGCCGGCGAGCTGCAGGGCTATGACGTGGACATGGCCCGCGATCTCGGGCGCACGCTGGGGCTGAAGGTGAGCTTCGTCTACACCAGCTGGCCGGCGCTCGCCGCCGATCTGCAGGCGGACAAGTTTGATATTGCGATGGGCGGCGTGACGCAGACCCCGGCGCGGGCGAAGGAGTTCGCCCTCAGCCACCCGGTGGTGGCGAACGGTAAAATCGCCTTAGCCAATTGTCAGGCCGCCCCCCGGCTTGGATCGCTGGCGAAGATAGACCGTCCGGAGGTGAAGGTGGTCGTCAACCCTGGCGGCACCAACCAGAGCTTTGTCGATGAGCATATTAAGCAGGCGCAGATCATTCGCGTGAAGAACAACGTCGATAACCTGGAGGCGCTGCGGCAGAAAACGGCCGATATGATGGTGACCGATCTGATCGAAGGCGACTATTACCAGAGCAAAGAGCCCGGCGTGTTCTGCGTCGCCAACGAGACTCCGTTCGCCGGCACCGCCAGCGACAAGGTGTATATGATGAGTAAAGATAATCCGGCGCTGCTGGAGAAAGTGAACCAGTGGCTGGATAGCCAGGATAAAGAGGTTCTCAAACGGAAGTGGAAAATTCGCGGTTAAGCGCTGAGGGCCCCACCGCCGACGGGCGCGTCCGGCGGTGGTTGTCGGCCGCGGTCAGCGCTGCGGCGACAGCGTCTGTCGCGCCAGGTCGCGGAAGTAGCAGGCGTAGCCGAGGGTGGCGGTCAGGCACAGCATATAGCCAAACGACTCGCTGCCTTCCTCCACCGTATTTTTCACCACCCGAGCGTAGTTCTCATCCAGCACGGCGTACCACAGGCCGTGCATACCGAACAGCCGCGAGAAGACCAGAATCGCCAGCAGGCCGCTGATCATCATCCCGTAATACGGGGTGCGGGTATAATCCGCCAGCTGCGACAGGGTCTGGCGCAAATGGCGCAGCGGCATCAGCAGGGACCCTGCGGTAGCCAGCAGGGCAAACCACACCCAGCTGCCATGGGAGAGTAAATCAAACAGGCCATCCAGTTCGCGGATCAGCATGGCGAGGAAGAAGCCGCCGATGAGGATATTGCTATAGCGCAGGTGGGCATATTTGCGCGCCAGCAGAAGATGAACCAGCACGATGACGGCCAGCACGCTCTCCTGAACCACTTCGGTGAGCGACACCTCCGGGATGTCGTTGCCAAATACCCGAATATCCACCCACAGGCAGAGTACCGCGATGGCGGCCGCGACCGCCGCGCCGAGAAAGAAAAGCAAGCTTCGTAACAGAGACATTAACACCACAACTTATATTTAAAACAAATATCATAAGTTTTGGGAATACATGTTCCTGTTCACTTTGTGCGACTTTGCGGCGGTTTTTTAACGTTTTGCGCTTTTTAGCGCCGGGAAAGACGACAGGGGAGGGGGACTCCCCTGAATGAGAGTACGTCAGAGAATATCATCCACCACGCCGCCGTCAACGCGCAGCGCGGCGCCGGAGGTGGCCGACGCCTGCGGCGAGCAGACGTATACCACCATATTGGCGACCTCTTCCACCGAGGCCGCCCGCTGGATCACCGAACTCGGACGATGGGTCATGACAAACGCTTTCGCCAGTTCCTCCAGCGACTGGCCGGTTTTCGCCACTTCGTCTTTCAGCATTTCGGCAAAGCCGTCGGAAATCGTCGGCCCCGGCAGAATGCTGTTAACGGTCACTCCGCTGCCGGCGACATATTTCGCCAGGCCGCGGGCCAGCGACAGCTGGGCGGTCTTGGTGACGCCATAGTGGATCATATCCGCCGGGATATTGCGCGCCGATTCCGAGGAGATAAACACCACCCGCCCCCAGCCTTTACTGACCATCGCCGGCAGCAGCCCCCGCGACAGGCGCACGCCGGACATGACGTTGGTCTGCCAGTAATTTTCCCAGGTCGCGTCATCGGTGGCGTAAAAATCCTGCGGGCCGTAGATCCCGGCGTTATTGACCAGAATATCGACGCCGGTCACGGCATGCAGCAGCTGTGCCGCGCCGTCGGCGCCGCTGAGGTCGGCGACGGCGGGGCGCGCTTTCGCCCCCGGCACCTCATTTTGCAAGCGGGCGATCGCGGCGTTCACACTCTGCTCGCTGCGCCCGTTAAGGATGATCTCTGCGCCGCTCTCCGCCAGGCCTTTGGCGATAGCAAAGCCAATACCCGCCGTGGAGGCGGTGACCAGCGCGACTTTCCCCGATAAATCAATCTTCATGTTCCTGCCTTCTGGTTGTGGATCTCCCATTAAGCGTAGCAGCGGCGGTATCGGTGGGGATCAGTAACCGGCGTGCTTATTGACCAGGTTTTTGAGCGGCAGCCCGCGACGCTGGCGCTGAATGTTCTCCAGCAGCTGGCGGGCGATCACCTCGGCGGGGGCCGCAGAGGCCATATGCGGGGTGATCACCACCTGCGGATGGCGCCACAGCGGATCGTCCGCCGGCAATGGCTCCTGCGGGAAGACGTCGAGCACCGCTCCGGCGAGCTGGCCGCTCTCCAGCGCCGCCAGCACATCCTCATTGACCATATGCTCTCCACGCCCGCAGTTGATTAACACCGCCCCGGCGGGAAGCCGGCTGAAGAGCGGCGCGGCGAGAATACCCCGGGTCTGCGCGGTGAGCGGCAGGAGGTTAATCAGCCCGTCAAGCGACCCGAGGAAGCTGTCGAGCGCCTCCTCGCCGCGGTAGCAGGTGACGCCAGCCAGCTGCTTCTCACTGCGCGACCAGCCGGAGACCCGATAGCCAAGGCGGGCCAGCTGGTCGGCGATATAGCCGCCAATTTCGCCGAGGCCCATAATGCCGATATGGAAGTCGGCGGCGGCGCGCTGGGGATAGAGCTTCCAGGTTTGGGTCCGCTGGTGGGCCAGCGCCCGGTCAAAATAACGCTGGAACCACAGCACGCCCCACAGGGCATATTCGAACATGCCGTGACGAAAGTCCTCATCGATCACCCGGCACAGCGGGATATCGCTGGCGAACAGCGCGGGCGGCAGATGATCGACCCCGGCGGACGCGGCCTGGATCAGCTTCAACCCCGGCGAGCGGGTCAACAGCTGCGGGTTAGGGAACCAGCAGCTGGCGTACTGCGCGTCGCGCGCCGCCTGGTGATGGGGCAGGAGCGCGGTGACGTCGGGAAACTGCTGCAGGGCGGCGCAGATATCGCGGGCGAAATCCGCGTCGTTACAATCCACCACGATAGTGATATCGGACATAGGCGTTAGTCTTTGTAAGAAGTATCGAGACGGTCAAGACGGCGCAACCACGCCTGCCAGACCTGTTGACGTTCATGCTCCACGCCCATCAGCTGCTCGCAGGCGTGCTGGCTGAGGTGCGGGGCGATGGTGTGGATCGGGCTGAGGGCCGCCAGCTGGGCGGCGGCCATCTGGATCTCGCAGGCACGATTGAGGTAGAACATGATGTAAAAGGCGTCAGCCACGGTACGGCCCACCGACAGCAGGCCGTGGCTCTGCAGGATCATGGCGATATTATTCCCCAGCGAGCGCTGAATGCGCGCCCGTTCGTCGAGGTCAAAGGCCACCCCTTCATAGGGGTGGTAGCCGACGCGCTGGTAAAACTCGGTGCTGATTTGGTTGAGCTGCAGCAGGCCGTCCTCGCAGGCGGCCACCGCCATCCCCGGCAGGGTATGGGTGTGGATCACGCAGTGGGCGTCTTTCCGGGCCATATGCACCGCGCTGTGGATGGTGAAGCCCGCCGAGTTAGCCGGCGCCTCGCCCTCTACGACCTTGCCCTGCATATCCACCACGATCAGATTGCTGGCGGTGACCTCATCAAACATCATGCCGAAGGGATTAATTAAAAAGCGCGGCTCGCCGTCGCCGGGCAGGCGCACGGAGAAGTGGGTGTAGAGGGTATCCTCCCACCCGAACAGCGCCGCCAGACGGTAGGCGGCGGCCAGCTGCTGGCGCAGGTGTTGCTCAGTTGCCATTTAGTGCACTCCCATAAATTCACGGATTCGTTGCAGAGAAGGGGCCTCCAGCGGGCTGCGGATCACCTGCGGGGCGATGTCGGCCTGCACCACGCCGTTCTCCATCAGCACCACGCGGTCGGAAATCGACAGGGCGAAGTCCATCTCGTGGGTGACAATCAGCATGGTCATACCTTCGCGGGCCAGCGACTGAATAACCTTCAGCACCTCGCCCACCAGCTCCGGATCCAGCGCCGAGGTCGGTTCGTCAAACAGCATGATGTCTGGCTTCAGCGCCAGCGCCCGGGCGATCGCCACGCGCTGCTGCTGGCCGCCGGAGAGCTGTCCGGGGTACTTGTGGGCATGGGCCAGCAGACCGACGCGGTCGAGCAGCGCCAGGGCCTGCTCGCGGGCGACCGGCTGATCCAGCAGCTGGTGGTAGCGCGGGGCCAGCATCACGTTGTCGAGCACCGTGCGGTGGGGGAACAGGTTGAAGCTCTGGAAGACCATGCCGATGCGCCGCACCCCGGCGCGCATCTGGCGCTTATCGACGATGGCTCCGCCTTTCAGATAGTCCTCGCCGTAGAGAATGATCTCCCCGCCATCAATGCTTTCGAGGGCGTTGATGGTGCGGATCAGGGTTGTTTTGCCGGAGCCGGACGGGCCGATGATGCTGATCACCTCCCCGTTATCTACCTGCAGGTCGATGCCTTTCAGCACCTCATGCTGGCCCCAGGATTTGCGGATGCCCCGCAGATCCAGCGCCGGCGGCGCGCCGTTGACGGCCGCGGTGTTGATCGCTTCCGTCATCGCCGGCAGGCTCTGGCGCAGCGCCTGGCATTCCGCCTCGCTGAGCGTTTGCGGACGCTTGCGCTGAATATCGAGGCTATTCTCCAGCGCCCGGAACAGCCAGGTGAAGACGGTAACCACCATGACGTAGTACACCGCCACCGCCAGCAGCGTCTCCATCACGAGGAAATTTTGCGCATACAAGCGCTGGCCGGTGAGCAGCAGCTCGGGTAAGGAGACTACCGATAAAATCGAGCTCAGCTTAATGATGGTGATGTATTCATTGATCAGCGTCGGCAACGAGATGCGAAACGCCTGAGGAATAACAATCAGCCGCTGGATGCCGATAAAGCTGAAGCTCAGCGCATGGCCCGCCTCGCTTTGCCCTTTGGCCACCGACAACAGCCCGCCGCGGTGGATCTCCGCCATATAGGCCGCTTCGGTGACGGTCATCGACACCAGCCCGGCGATAAACGGCACCCCGAGCAGCGGCTGGGTCAGCGGAAACAGCTGCGGCAGGTTGTAGACAAACACCAGCAGCACCATCAGCGGCACGCTGCGGAAAAACCAGATATAGAGTTCGACGGGGATCTTGATCCAGCGCGGCGCCGAGAGCTTCGCGCAGGCTAGCAGAAAACCGACCACCAGGCCGATCCCCCAGGACAAGGTGCTGATCACGATAACCGTCACGCACGCCTGCCAGAATGCCCCAATGCTAAATAATGAAAAAAAGTATCCCCAATCGAACGCCATACTGACTCCTGTTGCGCAGTGCTTATTGTCTTAATCGATGCTTTCTAAGTTGTATTTTTTGATCAGCGCGGCATATTTGCCGTTGGCTTTGAGCGTGGCGAGGGTGGCCTTGATCGCCTCCGCCAGCTCGGTGTTGCCTTTGGCGACATAGATCCCCAACGGCAGCGGGTAGACGAGGCGCGTCGAGCTTATCCCCAGGCGGCCGCGACTCTTATCGACGATAATCTGCGCCGCCGGGGCTATCTCAAGCTGGGCGTCGATGTTCTTCGACAGCAGCGCCTGGGAGGCTTCCGGCGCCGTCGGGAACTCCTGAATAGTGATGGCCGGTTTGCCGTTTTTCAGGCACCACTCATCGGAGTGTTTTTTCAGGCTGGTCACCCAGGTGGTGCCTGCCTGCAGGCCGACCTTCACACCGCACAGCTCATCTTCGGTTTTCGGCTGCACCGCGCCGCCCTTGAGGGCGATGATCGACGCGCCGGAAAGGGCGTAAGGGATGGCGTCGGCCTGTTTCTGGCGCTCCGGCGTCACGTACATCCCAGAGATCACCGCATCATATTTCTTGCCGATGCCGAGGATCAGGCTGGTGAACTTGGTGTCGATCAGCTGCGGTTTGGCCTGCAGATGCTCGGCAATCAGCGTCGCGAACTCCGGGTCGAGACCGACGATATTGTTATTGCTGTCATAGGACTCAAACGGCGGGTAGGTGACCTCCATCCCCACCTTAAAGACGCCCTCGGTCAGCAGTTCCGCCGCCTGGGTGACAGAGGAGAAACAGGCGCTGACGGCGAGGGTAAGCGCGACGCGGCGCGAGATTTTTTTCAGGGTGCTAGTCATCATGGATCCTCACGGGTGGTTAGGGTTTTTTTTGCTGTGCCTGTTTTTTCAGATGGCCAAAGGTATGGGTGCCGCGCGCGCGCGCCGGCAGCTGGAGCTCGCCGCGATTGACCTTCTCGCGCAGATAGCGATAGGTTTGCAGCGCCTGGCTCCACATATGCTCGCCGATGCTCAGCTCCTGATATTCGCTGGCTTCGCCGGCGGCGAGAAAGGTCGGCAGCGGGCGGATCAGCGTGTGGTAATCGCAGGCGAAAAACAGCGGGAAGGAGTACCGCTCCTGCGGCACTTTGCGCACCCGGTGGGCTGTAGCAACAAATGTGCCAGCGCTGAGCACTTCCAGCATGTCGCCGATATTGATCACGAACGCCTCTTCTCCGGCGGCGTTCGTGACGGGAGGCGCGTCGATCCACACGCTTTCTTCATTGAGGACTTCAAGCCCGGGCTGGTCGGCGAGCAGCAGGGTGAAGCACTCATAGTCGGTGTGTGCACCAATTCCGGGAACATCTTCGACGCTGGCGTCGAACGGGTAATGGATGAGCCGCAGTTTGGCCGGCGGGCAGGTCACCATCGGTTTGAAATACCCTTCCGGCAGACCGAGCGCGAGGGCGAAAGCGTCGAACAGGCGGTGGCCGAGGGCGAAGACCGCGTCGTAGTAGGCCAGCACCCGCGCGCGGAAATCCGGCAGGTCGGGCCACTCGTTGGCGCCGATCAGCGGCGTACCGGCGAGCACCAGCGGATGGTCGTCCGCCGCCTGGAAGCCAATATCGAAGGCCTCTTTATGGTCCGGCTTGCCGGCGCCGTAGATCTCTTCTCCTTCCGGGACGTAGCCCTTATGGCTTTTGGAGCGGCCGATGTAATAGTTCATCTTCTCCGCCATCGGCAGAGCGAAGATCTGCTTCGCCGCCTCGCGGACGCCGGCGATCAGCGCCGGGTCGATGCCGTGGCCGGTGATGTAGAAAAAGCCCACCTCGCGCGCCGCGCGGCCGATGGCGTCGGCCACCGCCTGGCGCCTGGCGAGATCGTCGCCGGCCAGATCGCGGATATCGATGGTCGGGAGTTCAGTAAAAGCGTGCTTCACGGCGGTCATGGCTGCGGTTCCTGTTCAGTGAGCGTTAAAAACTGCTGAAAGTGGGCCTGCTGGCGCGCGGCCATCCAGGCGTTGAGCGACCAGAGGTCGGCCACCGGAACGTTGGTGAACGGCAGATGGTGCAGATAGCCGTCGGCGCCAAACTCCGGCGTCAGGGTGGTCTGCGGGTAGCCGCGCCGGCGCTGCGAATGCCAGATTTGCTCCCAGAAGCGCTCGGCAAAGGCCAGCGCCGGCTGATACTCCGGCGCCGCCGGGTGCGGCACCTGCGGCCCCTGGTCGTAGCCCACCCGGGCCTGCACGTGATGCACGCGGTCGATAAAGGCGCTGAAGTCATCGCAGGGGTCATCCAGCAGGCGCTCGCTGACCACCACCCAGTGGCTGATGTCGGCGGTAAAGCGCAGCTGGGGGAGCTGCTGAATGATCTCCAGGGTGAGCCACGGGCTGTACAGCGAGGTGGCGCGATGGGTTTCAAAGCTGCAGGTCAACCCAAACCCGGCGGCCAGCTCGTGCGCCTTGCCGAGAAAATCGACCTGCTGCGCCAGCGGCCAGCGATCGTTGCCCGCCAGCAGATTGACAAAGCGCGGGTTGAGGCCGCTGGCCTCGGCGAAGCGGATCCGCAGGCGCGCCAGATGCTGCTCCGGCGTTTCATGCTGAGCGGGGAGCACCCCGCCGCCGCTGAAGAGAATGGCGATATACTCCAGCCCCGACGCCTGCAGGCGGTCGGCGAGCTGCCGCCGCTCCTCCGCCGTTAACGGGACGCGGGCTTCGATACCGCAGCAGCCGACGCGCTGCAGTTCATCCAGCGTTTGCGGCCAGGGGGTCGTCACTCCCCAGAGGGTGCGAAAGCATTTCAGCTCCATGGCGGCTTCCTCAGGCGTACTTCACGCCGGGCAGGACGCAGAGCATCTCGTACAGCAGGTTGGCCGCCAGCTGGGAGGTATTACCGCTCACGTCATAGGGGGGCGAGACTTCAACCAGATCGGCGCCAATCAGGTTCAGGCCGCGGCAGCCGCGGACGATCTCCAGTGCCTGAATGGAGGTCAGGCCGCCGACCTCCGGCGTCCCGGTTCCCGGGGCCCAGATAGGATCGAGGCTGTCGATATCAAAGCTGAGATACACCGGCCCGTCGCCCATCTGCTGGCGGACTTCGGCCATCAGCGGCGCCAGCGAGGTATGCCAGCACTGCTCCGCCTGCACCAGGCGAAAGCCCTGGTCGACGCCCCACTGGAAGTCCCCGGCGGCATAGCCCTGGGCGCGCTGGCCAATCTGCACCACCCGCTTGAGGTCGAGTAGTCCCTCCTCAACGGCGCGGCGGAAGGTGGTGCCGTGGGCGATTTTCTCACCGAACATCTCATCATTGGTGTCGGTATGGGCGTCGACGTGGATGAGCCCCACCGGCCCATGTTTTTTGGTCAGCGCCCGCAGGATGGGCAGGGTAATGGTGTGGTCCCCGCCGAGGGTGAGGGGGATCAGCGGATAACTATTCAAACCGGTGTAGTAATCTTCAATAATTTGCACCGATTTGAGCAAACTGTAGGTATTGATCGGCACATCGCCGATGTCGGCTACCGACAGCGAGTCGAACGGCGCGGCGCCGGTCGCCATATTGTACGGACGGATCATCACCGATTCGGCGCGAATATAGCGCGGTCCGTAGCGCGTGCCTGAGCGCTGCGAGGTGCCGATATCCAGCGGAATGCCGACAAATGCCGCATCAAGTCCCTGTAAATCTTCGATAAACGGCAGGCGCATCATCGTGGCGCGGCCGGCGAAGCGTGGCATCTCATTGCCACCCTGCGGTTGGTGAAAGAGGTTATCCATGTCTGCTCCTGAATCTGACGGATGAAACGTAACAGGAGAGATAGTGCGCAACCCGCGCTGGACTTTACATCGTCTGGCGTAAATACTCAGTTCATTTATTGGTGAACTAAATACGATGCATCACGACGCCAGCCTCAATATTCGTCAGCTGCAGGTTTTCGAGGCGGTGGCCCGCCTGGAGAGCTACAGCCGGGCCCAGCAGGAGCTGGGCATTTCGGTCTCCGCCATCAGCAATGCGATGTCGCAACTGGAGGGGCAGCTCGGCTTCACCCTCTGTCAGCGCGGGCGCGGCGGCTTTTCCTTAACGGAAAAAGGACAGCAGTTTTTACAGCAGGCGATCCGCGTGCTGAGCGAACTCAATGAGCTGGAGCGGCAGTCGGCCCTGCTCAAAGGGGAGCACAGCGGCACCCTGTGCATTTCGACGCTCGACTCCATCGAGACCGAAACGGCGCTCTCGCTGCCGGTGGTCTTGCGCAGCTTCAGCGACAAATTTCCCCATGTGCATATCAAACTGATTATTCGCACCCCGGCGGAGCAACTGAACGGGGTGCTGAACAACCATATCGACCTGGCCATCGGCAGCTACAACTCGCAGGTGCATAACATCATCAGCGAGCCGCTGTACCGCGAGCAGCACTGGCTCTATTGCAGCGATCTGCACCCGATGTTCTTCAGCCGCCAGCTCGATAAAGAGCAGATCAGCCAGTGTCCGCTGGTGACCCGCAGCTACTGGAACACCAGCGATCTCCGCCGCCGGGGCTTCAGCAAAGGCAGCGCCACCGTTGAGACTGTCGACGCCCAGCTGCTGCTGATCCTCTCGGGGAAATATATTGGCTATCTGCCGGAGCATTACGCCTGGCCGTGGATCAAAGAGAACCGCCTGCGGGTGCTGTTGCCCAACGAGTTTGGCTTTCAGTCGCCGTTCTCGGCCATCTGTAAGCGCGGGCGCAGTAATGAACCCTATCTGAAAGCGTTCCGCGATCTGCTGAAGAAAAACACGGTGGCGCGGCCGAAGTGGAATTATTAAGCGGGGCGGGCGCTTCCCTCCGCCGTGGTGGCGGGGTTCGCGCTCAGCGCGCGGTCCGGCGGGGGTGTTTTCCTGTTCAAAAAACGAACGGCGGCCGGTAGCCCGCTTGTGCTGGGGCTGCCGGGCAACTGCCTCCAGGTTATCCACAGGGTTAGGGGCCGCTGATGTGGACAGGTCGCCGGGCGGTGGGCGGGTTAGCGATTCGCTTTGATGGTTTTTTCCGCGATCGAGAGGGTGGAGAGTTTATGCAGGCAGATCAGCGCCAGACAAACCCCGCAGGCGAACAGATAACTTGCCATACAGAATTTTTGCAGACGGGATAAATGATTAATCCGCTCAATCACCGCCGGGCTGGCCAGGCCTTCATACAGGAAAGGCAGAGCCGTTAAGAAGCCGCCAATAAAATAGAGCGCCAGACTGATGACTTCGACGCATTTGCGATAGAGCCAGAAGCGATAGCCCGGCTTTTTCCATTTGAATATCCGCTTTTCATTATTGACGGAAATTAAATGCTGGCACTTGCTGTAATTATCAATATCGCTGACCGGATTTTTGCATTTCAACAGTATTTTTCTTTGTTCCATGGTCAGGTTTTTATCTTTGGTCAGCGCGGCGATACCATATTCGTACGCGATCCGTTGCAGATCGGGGTCGTCGCTGTTTTTATGCAGCGCAGCGGCGAACTCACTGATGTTTTTGCGCGAGGTGAATATTTTATCTTTAGGGAATACCCAGCCAGAACGCACGGCAAAAATTTGAATAATCAGCGGGATAATAGCGATAGCATATTTTAAGATCTCAGTCGGAATAATATTCATCTCCGTATTTTCCTTTCCATCATAACGGGGCGGGCTGAAATATACCTTAGCCATCATGATGGAGGGGTGTCAAATATCACGAGGCACGCCGGTATATTTTCCATGGCGAAAGGTGAGCGTCTGGTGAAAGAGGGGAGAGGGCGGTCGTGTCGACGAATGAACAAGAGAATACTCCGCCGGCCTGGCCGGCGGAGGGGGCGGCGTTTATATCGGTCTCGCCGTCAGGGTCATCATATCGCCGATCGCCCGCTGGCGGTCAAAATGGCGATCGCGGTGGATCTCGCTCTCGCCCACCTGCAGCGAGGCGGCCCAGATCTGCTGACAGCGCGGCCGGCGGCGGGCGTCAAAATGCGCCAGCGCGGCTGCGACGCTGTCGGTCTGCTGCAGCGCTTCGCGCAGCACGATGGCATCCTCAATCGCCATGCCCGCCCCCTGACCGAGGTGCGGGGTGGTAGCGTGAACCGCGTCGCCCACCAGTACGACTCGTCCCTGATACCAGGGATCGTCGACGAACAGCTCCTCCAGCGGCTTATAGACGACCTCGTCGTTGTTAACGATATGCTCGCGCAGGCTCCCCGGTAACCCCGCGCCGGGCGGCAGACGGCGGCGCATCTCTGCCGCCAGCTGGTCGCGGGCGTAGCGGGGGTTATCCGCTTCGTGGGAGGTGATAAACAGATACATCAGATCTTCCCCCAGCGGCACCAGCCCGCAGTTGCAGCTCTCCCCCATAAAGCACATCAGATGGTCCACCTCCGGCGGACGCGGAAAGTTGTAGCGCCAAACGCCCTGACCGGTAAAGCGGGGACGATAGCGCTCGCCATACAGCATGCCGCGCACCCGGGAGTAGATCCCGTCGGCGCCTAGCAGCAGATCGTAGCGCCCCTGGCCGCCGCGGCTGAAGCTCACCTCCACGGCATCGTCAACCTGACGAAAGGCGTCAATGCTCTCGCCAGTGGTCACTCGGACCCCCAGCTCCCGGGCGGTGGAACAGAGGACGTTGTGCAGAGCCAGGCGGGAGATGCCGACGTTGGCCGGGAACTGTTCACCCGCCAGCCGCTGGCCGGGAAAGCTGGCCAGCTGGTGGCCGCTCAGGGTGTGCACTGAGACGCTGTCAAACGGCCAGGCGGCGTCCAGATAGCGTTCCAGCACCCCAAGCCGCTGCATTTCCCGCACGACATTGTTCTGCTGAATGATACCGACGCCGTAGACCCGCCACTGCGGCTGGATCTCCACCACGTCGACGGCGACGCCGGCCTGGCGGAGGGCGATGGCGGTGCGCAGACCGCCGATGCCGCCGCCAACGATTAATACGTTATTGATGTTCATCGTAGCTGTTTTCTCCAGGGTACAGAGTAGAGGACGTTAACCAGGCCAGCGGCGCGCTGACTAATCGCGATAAAGAATGATCGCTATCGCAAAAAACGATATCGCCGTGGAAATTGAAAACAAAAAGTTGCAGAAAAGTTAAATTAAGCCACAGGATAAGCACGCCATTTCTCGCCGGGGGACCCATGCGTTACCAACATCTTGATCTGAACTTACTGGTGGCACTGGATGTGTTACTCGATGAACAGAACATCACCCGCGCCGCGGGCCGGTTGCATATGACCCAGTCTGCCACCAGCGGGGTGCTCAACCGGCTACGCACCTACTTTGAGGACGATCTGCTCACCCAGGTGGGCAGAAAGATGCGGCCCACGCCGCTGGCGGAAGAGCTGCGGGAGCCGGTCCGCGACGTGCTGATGAAAATTCAGACCTCCATTGCCCGCCGGCCGGTGGATGAGCCGGCAACCAGTAAGCGCCATTTCCGCATTATGGCCTCGGATTACGTTATCAACGTGATGCTGAAGGATGCGCTGCAGGCGGTACACCTGCAGGCGCCGAATATGACCTTTGAGTTTTTCTCGCCGGACGCCCAGTCCACCGGCATGCTCAACCGTGGCGAGCTGGATATCATCGTGGCGCCGGAGCGTTTTATGGCCGCCGACCATCCCGCCGAAGCGCTGTTTGACGAAGAGTTTGTCTGCCTGGCCTGGGCGGACAATCCCCACACCGGCGAGGCGCTGACCCTTGAAGCCTGGCAACAGCTGGGGCACGTGTCGGTGGTCTTTGGCCGCGAGCGGCAGCCGGGGCTGGAGGGCAATCTGTTTGCCGAGTCGGGGCTGAGCCGCCGTATCGAGGTGGTGACCCACAGCTACCACTGCGTTCCGCAGCTGCTGATCGGCACCTCGCGGATCGCCACGCTGCACCGGCGGCTGGCGGAGCAGTACGCGGCGATGCTGCCGCTGCGTCTTTTCCCGGTCCCGGTGACGCTGCCGGTCATGCGCGAATTTATCGGCTGGCACCGCTCGCTGGATAATGATCCTATCTTCGGCTGGCTGAAAGCGAAAATCGTCGCCAGCGCACGCTAACCCACTGGTATTGCTCCCGTCGATACCTGACATCCTGAGACATGATTGGTCGCCCGCAGGTGCTTTATGTGACAGTGCCTGCGCTACAGCGATTGCGACTGAATGTTGAAGGATGACCCTATGTTTCGCTATTTCCCTAAAAACTATGTCTGGAACCTGTCGGTGGATCTCTCCATCGAGATGGGCGCCCGCATCGGTGAGATCGAAGAGATGTGCGCGCCGCTATTGGCCGCGTCCGAGCATCCCGACGCCGAAGGCACCCGTGCGTTCCGGGAAACCTGGTCCCGCATGGCCGATAAATTATGCGCGCTGGCCGGCGAAGATGAGGCGCGGGAACGGCGGCTGTCGGCAGGAGAGAAATATCTTCGGGCGGCCAACTATTACCTGACCTGCGAGCGCCTGCAGGCGCATGGCGCGCCGGACCGCGATGCGCTGTACCGCCGCTTTCTCGATGTCTTTGCCGCCGGGCTGCACCATACCCATGCCAACTGTCAGCGGGTGACTATTCCCTACGAGGGCAAAACCCTGTCGGCGCTTTACGTCCGCGCCGAAGGGGCGACCGGCCGCGCGCCGCTGCTGGTGCAGGTCAACGGTCTCGACTCCACCAAAGAGATGAAATATCTGGTGGGGCTGCCGCAGTGGCTGGCGCGGCGCGGGGTCTCCTCGCTGGTGGTCGACCAGCCGGGAACCGGCGAAGCGCTGCGTCTTCACGGCATGCAGGCCCGCTATGACAGCGAGCACTGGGCCAGCCGGATCGTTGACTGGCTGGAACAGCACCCGGAAGTGGATACCGGGCGTATCGGCATGGAAGGGGTCTCGCTGGGCGGCTATTACTGCCCGCGGGCGGTGGCGTTTGAGCCGCGCTTCGCCTGCGGTGTGGTGTGGGGCGCCAATCACGACTGGCGGGAGGTACAGCAGCGCCGCCGCGAACGCGAAGGCGATTTTCCGGTACCGCACTACTGGCAGCATGTGCGCTGGGTGTGGGGGGGCGAGGATATCGACGCTTTTATGCGCATCGCGGAGAACGTCCATCTCGACGGCATTCTCGACCGCATACGGGTGCCTTTCCTCGTCACCCATGGTGAAAAGGACTCGCAGATCCCGGTGAAATGGGCGCAGCGCACCTACGACCAGCTGGTGAACAGCCCGCGCCGCGAGCTGAAAATTTTTACTGACCGCGAGGGCGGTGTGCAGCACTCCAGCTTCGACAACTCGATTAACGCCGGGCACTACATCGCTGACTGGGTGGCGGAAGCCCTCGGCGGCCGGGTGGCCTGAACACGCATAAGGAACTACCGCGATGAATATTCTTGGTCCGGATTATCTGGTATTTGGCGTCGATGACCTGACGGGCTGCCGACAGTTTCTTCTCGACTACGGTTTACGCGAGCATGAGAACGGTTTCTTTAGCGCGCTGGATGGCACCGGGGTGCTGCTGCGGGAGCGTGACGATCCGTCGCTGCCCGCGGCGCTGCCCAGCGGCAGCCAGCTGCGGGAAACCGTCTATGGCGTGGCGGATAGCGCCACCCTTGAGGCGATCGCCGAGACGCTGCGCCGCGATCGCGAGGTGAAGCTCGGCGCCGACGGCGTGCTGCGCTGCGTCGATGATGCCGGCTTTGCCCTCGGGTTTCGCGTCAGCCAGCGCCAGCCGCTGCAGCGGGAAGGGGAGAAAATCAACGCCCCGGGGGATCGCGCCGGGCGGCCGGTCAACCAGACCGGGGCCAGCGCTGACATGGCGGCAGAGCCGCGCTCGCTCTCCCATGTGGTCTATTTTGTGCCGGACGCCGCGCGCGCGGAAGCCTTCTATCAACGGCTGGGCTTTGTCTGTACCGATCGCTTCACCCACGTTGGCCCCTTCCTGCGGCCCGCCGGCACTCAGGATCACCATACCCTGTTTCTGATCCAGGCCCCGCCGTTTATGACCGGTATTGAACACTTTACCTTTCATCTCGGCGGCCCCACCGAGCTGATGATGGCCGGCAGCCGCTTTCAGCAGAAGGGGTATCAGACCTTCTGGGGGCCGGGGCGCCATCAGCTGGGATCGAACTGGTTCTGGTACTTCAACAGCCCGCTCGGGTGTCACATCGAATACGACGCCGATATGGATCAGCACGATGACCACTGGCAGCCGCGCGAAGCGCTGCCGGGAGCCGATAACTCGCAATATTTCCTGCTGGGGTATCGCGAGAAGTGGGCCCCCGGTCCGGATAACGCCCGCTGATGGTTCGCCTGTGCCGTGCCGACAGCCTGGCCGAGGGCCAGGCGCGGGGATTTGACCCTACGGGCAGCGGGCAGGCGACGGTGATTGCCTGCCGCTATCAGGGAACGCTCTATCTGTGGCGTAACCGCTGTCCGCATCTGGATACCCCGATGAACTGGCGGCAGGACGCTTTTTTCAACGCCCGGGGCGACCGGCTGGTCTGCTTCGCCCACGGGGCGATTTTTATGCCGGACAGCGGCCTCTGCGTGCAGGGCGCCTGCGCTGGCCAACGTCTGAGTCCGCTGGCTGGCGATGTGGACGCCGACGGCTGGCTCTGTCTGCTGGAGGAGGCAGGTCATGAAACTGGCAACACGAGATAATGGTGAACGCGACGGCTGCCTGGTGGTGGTCTCGGGGGATTTGACGCTGATGGCCGATGCGGCGGATATCGCCCCGACGCTTCAGCAGGCGCTGGAGCAGGCCGCGCGGGTCTGGCCTGCGCTGCAGGCGCGCTATCAGGCGCTCAATGCGCGCCGCTACCCGGCGGCGCAGCCCTATGATCCCCGGCGCCTGCTGGCGCCGCTGCCCCGCGCCTGGCAGTGGCTGGACGGTTCGGCCTTCCTCAGCCATGGCGAGCGCATGCAGCGGGCCTTTCATCTGCCGCCGATTGCCGGCGCCGACCAGACGCCGCTGATGTATCAGGGCAGCGGGGACGACTTTCTTGCCCCCCACGCCGGGATAGTCTGCCGCCGGGTCGAGGACGGTCTCGACTTTGAGGGCGAGTTCGCGGTGGTGGTGGACGAGGTACCCCAAGGGTGCTCGCCGCAGCAGGCGCTGAGCTGTATCCGCCTGATCGTCTTGCTCAACGATATCAGTCTGCGGGCGCTGGCGCCGCGCGAGATGCAGACCGGGTTTGGTTTTATTCACGCCAAACCCGCCTCGGCCTTTGCGCCGGTGGCCCTTACCCCGGATGAACTGGGCGAGGCCTGGCAGCACGGGCGGGCGGCGCTGACGCTGCAGGTGACCCGCAATGGCGAGCCGTTTGGCTGCCAGTCGGGCAGCGAGATGCATTTCCATTTTGGCGAACTGATTGCCCATGCGGCGCAGACCCGCCGCCTGCGCGCCGGGACGGTGGTGGGTTCCGGCACGGTGTCCGGGCCGGACGCCAGCCGCGGCGCCAGCTGTATCGCCGAGGTGCGGGCCATAGAGATGCTGGCCTTCGGCGAGCCGCGCACGCCGTTTTTGTCCCCGGGGGAGCGGGTGACGATGGAAGCCCACGCCCCTGATGGCCGGCCGCTGTTTGGCGTGCTGGATCAACATGTTGTGATGTTAACGGAGTAAACCATGATCAATCTTTTACAGGGGCGTCGGCTGATCGACCTCTCCGTCACCCTGGATAACAATCCCTGGACCGACCCGCCGCCGCTGCTGCCGAACATTGAGTATCAGGATCATCAGCAGGGATGGCCGGAAATGGCGGCGATGTTTCCGGGACTGGAAAAAACGCAGATGCCGGGAGAGGAGGCCTGGGCCTCGGAGCGTCTGACCGTGACGCCGCACAATGGCACCCATATGGATGCTCCCTGGCACTACAGCTCAACCACCAACGGCGGCGAACCGGCGTTTGGCATCGATGAGCTGCCGCTGGAGTGGTGCCTGCGCCCCGGCGTCCGGCTGGATTTTCGCCATGTCGCCGACGGGGCGATCCTCCAGCCGGAGGATCTGCAGCGCGAGCTGGCGCGGATCGATTATCGCCTGTCGCCGCTGGATATCGTGTTAATCAATACCGCCGCCGGCGCCCGCTACGGCCAGCCGGATTATCTGCAGCGCGGCTGCGGCATTGGCCGGGCGGCAACGCTGTGGCTGCTGGAGCAGGGGGTACGGGTGGTCGGCACCGACGCCTGGAGCTGGGATGCGCCCTTCCACTTTACCCGCGAACGCTTTCAGGCCAGCGGCGACGCCGGGCTGATCTGGGAAGGGCATAAAGCCGGCAGGGAGATCGCCTATGGGCAAATGGAGAAGTTGAGCAATCTGGAGCAGCTTCCCGACCACGGCTTCTGGGTGAGCTGTTTTCCCTACAAGATCCGCCGCGGCTCGGCCGGTTTTATCCGCGCGGTGGCGATTGTCGACGCCTGAGGGAGTCGATGGTTATGTTAATTTAATGTGAATGCATTGTATTAATTGTGATAGCAATCGCAGTCCATGCCACCTGCATCCGGTAGGGTAGAACGGTATGTGTGCTGAGTTCGCTGCGGCGTGTTCAGCCAGGATACCGGGGCGACAGAGCGCCTTTCTTTATCGATAAAAAATAGAACTGTAATTCATATTCTAAATAAAAAGCAGTGACGGAGAGCGGAAGATGGTGATGCACAAGGTTTCAGCAACCCCGCGCGAGGCGGGGGCCGTACAGGCGATTTTACTGATGTTGGCGGCCCTGTTGCCGATCATGGGGACCTTGACCATGCTGCCGGTGATGCCGCTCCTGTTCGGCCATTTTGCCGCGCAGCCGCACGCCCAGCTGCTGGTGCCGATGATCATCACCATTCCGGCGGTGAGCATGGCGCTGCTGGCTCCGCTGGCGGGGAGGGTGGGCGATCGCCTGAGCCGTCGTCGCCTGCTGATTGCCGCCACTGCTCTGTACGCGGGGTTTGGCCTGCTGCCGGTGATGCTCGACGATCTGTATGCCATTCTGCTGGCGCGGCTGGTGATGGGCATCGCCGACGCCTTTATTCTTACCACCGCCAATGCGCTGATTGGCGACTACTTTGCCGGCGAGGCGCGCAGCAAATGGCTGGCGGTGCAGAGCGGCATCGGTTCGATACTGTCGACGCTGATCGTGCTGGGCGCTGGCCTGCTGGGCACCCTGGGCTGGTATGGCCCGATCTACCTGTATGCGCTGGCGATCCCGGTCTTTATCGGCCTGTGCCTGTTCACCGCTGAGCCGGCGACCCGGCGTCGCGCGGACAGCGTCGCTGACGAGGAGCCTGTCGCTTTTCCACGGCGCAAAATGGCGACGATCGGTCTGATTACGCTCGCCAGCGCGATCCTCTACTTTCTCGAGCCGCTGCAGATAAGCCAGGTGTTCAGTCAGCTCGGGCTGACCTCCAGCAGCCAGATCGGCATCGCCACCGCCGTTGCGGGCATTGGCGTGCCGCTGGGCGCCTGGCTGTATGGCCGCAGCGCCAGGCAGCGTGTCGACAGGCAGTTTTTCCTTTTTTACGCCATTTTTGGCCTTGGTCTGCTGTTTATCGCCGTGGCCCACAATCCGCTGGCCGGCGTGGCGGCAGCGTTCGTCGCGCAGGTTGGTAACGGAATGCTGATCCCTCTGATGCTGGCCTGGATGTTGGAAGCCCTGCCGGCGCCGCACCGGGCGACGGGGATCGGCATCTGGCACACCTTCTTTTTCCTCGGCATGTTCATCAGCCCGGTTCTGATGACCTTGCTGAACGGCATGACCGGCAGCATGCAGAACAGCCTGCTGCTGTTTGCGCTGCTGACGCTGGCTATCGCCGGCGCGACGGGTATCGCCAGCGCCCGGATGGGGGGCCGCCGCGCGCTGGCTCGTTAATTTCACCTGACAACATAATTACCACACGCCCGCCGGTCTTCCGGCGGGAAGGGGAGGCCATTATTTAGAAAAAGCGTACACCTTATTTAGCGTTAACTTTCAGCCTAATTAATCCCTGTAAATAAACGTATTGTGACTAATTTATTTTTCACGATATGGCGCATCTTACCTGCAAAAAATAAAAATGAGGGTTTATTATGAGTCTCTGCTGTACCGACGTAAGTAAGAAAATAGTGTTTCCACTTTCGGCGCTGACGCTGGCGATATTCTCCAGCACCGCGCTGGCCGATACCTGGACCTGTGAGCAACTGGATAAACTGAATACCCGCTCTGCGCAGGTCGTCAGCCCTCCATCGACCTGCGAATCGCTCATCGGCGATATTGGCGGCTTTCGCAGCGCGCTGGCCGACCGCGGGTGGGGCGTCCAGTTAAGCTGGAACCCGATGGTGATGTACGATCTGAAAGGGCAGTCCGGCGACCCGCAACAATATGCCGGGCAGAATTTTACCTGGTCGCAAAATATGTCGCTGAACGTCACCTACGATTTAAGCCGAATTGGTTTTAGCAAAGACGCGCAATTTACTTTTTCTCCCCAGTGGGCGACCTCGAATTATCATGATAGCTATCCGGAACTGTATAATATTGCGGTGCTGGCGGTGAACCAGCCCTTATTAAACGGCCAGCTGGAACTGCAGTATGGTTTTTATCCGTTAATTCGTCAGTTTTACGGCATGGTGCTGGGGGGTAACTCCTCCTCAGCCGCGCTGGGGCCGACCAGCGTGATCCCGGTGCAGGTGGGGATCAGCCTCAACGCGCCGACGCCGACCTTCACCGCCATCGTCCGCGACAGCGATAAGAAGTTCTATAACAACTTTGCCGTCAGCCGCAGTATGTCGCCTGCCGGACATCTCGACGACGTGGAGCAGAACCCCTCGGGGCTGAAATGGCACGTCGATGGCGCCAACCCGATCCTGGTGAATGAGTTTGGCTTTAAGCAGGCGGCGGGCGAGTCGCAGCGATCGCTGTGGTTCCGCGCCGGGGCTATCTATAACACCTCGCACTACCAGTATTTTGACCAGCCCGGCGACAGCAGTAGTAACTATGCGTTCTACGTCGCCAACACCATGCAGCTGACCCAGCCGAAAAAAGGGCTTCCGCTGGGGCTGTATCTCGATGTGAAAGCGGACTACGCGCCGGACGATCGCAATGCTTACACCAGCGACTTCCAGGTGACCTTCTTTGACATCGGCCTGTTTCCCGGCCGCGAGCAGGATATGACCTCGCTGGGCTACACCCGCTCCTTTATCAGTAAGAAGTTCCGCGATTATGTCGGCGAGGCGGGAATGGAGGCGCCGCAGAGCATCAACGCCATCTCCCTGTCGCACGCCCTGCGCGTGACGAAAGGGATTTACTGGATCAACGGTATCACCTGGCAGGATAACCCGACGCTGGTGCCGAAGCATGAGTCGGCGGTCCTCTGGCAGTCCTCGATGTACTGGAACTTCTGACACCGATCGCCTCAGGCTTTTAACCCCGCCCGCCGGAACGCTGCCGCCGGGCGGTTTTTTTTCGCGAATCGGCTGGCGCAGGAATAAAAAAAGAGGGCCGGCACGTTGCCGACCCTCTTTGACATCGATCCGGGCTTAGCCCCGGTGGCTGATTTTCCCGTCGGGAGTCAGCACGAAATCGAAGGTTGCCCGGATATCGTCGCTGGCGAAACCCACCGCCAGCTGCCAGGGGCCGCTGGCAAGATGCCATTCCTGGGCGGGCACCTGCCAGCGCTGCAGCGCGTGACGCGGCAGGGCAAGGGTCAGGGCGGCTTCCTCGTGCGCCGGGACGCTGACCGCCGCAAACTCCGCCAGCGCCGACCAGGCCGTCTCCGGCCCCCGCAGGTAGAGCTGGACCACTGCTTTTCCGGCGCGGGCGGCGCGGTTTTCCAGCCGGCAGCGCAGCTGCAGAGCATCCACCTCGTCGCCTGTCAGCGCGGCGGCGCTCAGGGTGATATCGGCATACCCCAGACCGTGACCAAAGGCCCAGGCGGCGGGGCGTTCGCGGGCGTTAAACCAGCGATAGCCCACCTGCTGGCGCTCGTGGTACCAGAGGTCCCCTGCGGCGTCCGGCGTCAGGCTGCGCACCGGATAGTCGTCCAGACGCTGGGCGAAGGTCACCGGCAGGCGACCGCCAGGCTCACGATCCCCGGCCAGCACCGAGGCCAGCGCCGGGCCAAACTCCTGGCCCGGATACCAGACGACCATGACCGCCGCCGCGTCGGCGAGACACCCGGTATCCACCGGATGGGCGACGTTCAGCACCACCACCGTCCGCGGATTCGCCGCGCAGACGGCGCGGATCAGGGCGACCTGATGCGCCGGCAGCGCGGTAGCGTCCCGGTCGATGCTCTCCAGACCGGCATCGGCCGTTTCGCCGATCACCAGCACCACGCTGTCGGCCGCCCGGGCATGGTCGACCGCCTGCTGCAGCAGATCGATGGTTTGCGGGGGCTGGCAGCCGAACCAGATGCCGTGGGCGATACTGCTGCCCAGCGCCATCTCGGCCCGGAAGGTCAGGGTTTCCCCCGCCTGCAGCGGGAAGTCGAGACGGGTATGCGGGGCTTGCATCAGCTTGCCCATGATATCCCCCTCCAGCGCCTCGCCGTTAAAGGTCGCCATACGCTCGCCGTTCAGCTGCAGGGCGATCTCCCCGGTGCCGCCGATCCAGAAGCCGTAGCGGCCGCTCACCGGCGCGGTGAACTGGCAGCTTACCGTCACGGTGGCGCGTTCGGTCAGGCGCAGCATGTCGCCGACGCCCGGCATATCGCGGAACCAGATCAGCGAGGAGGCGTCGCGCACCTCCTGATGAACCACGCCCCCGTCGGCGGTGGCGTAGGCAACGTCCAGGCCGCGCTCGCCGGCGGCGGTGCGCAGCGGCAGATGATGCAGAGGCGGGATGCGGTAATCGCTCTCCACCCCCTGGGCATAGCTTATTTCGACCCCGGCGGCGGAAAAGCGCTGGCGAATGGCCTCCAGAGGAGAGATCAGCCCCGGCATCAGCGCCACTCTGGCAAAGGTCCCGCCCTGGAAGCAGGGCGTCGTGGCGTTGGGGCCAATCACCGCCAGCCGCTGTCCCGCCTGCGCGGCGAGGGGCAGCAGCCGCTGGCGATTGTGCAGCAGGACAAACCCCGCCGCCGCCGCCTCTTCGAGGGTGTGACGCCGCTGCGCCTCGGCGGCGGCAGAGCCATCCCAGGGCAGGGGATGGCTGACCCGTTCGGCCAGCCGCGCCAGCCGGACGGCGGCATCGTCCAGCCGCCGGGCGTCGCTGTCGGTGTCCATCAGCGCGGGCAGCAGGCGCTCGCCCATATGGCGGGCCGGGCCCGGCATCTCCAGATCCAGCCCGGCGCGGAAGCTGGCCGGGCCGTTCTGGGTGCCGAACCAGTCGGACATCACCAGCCCGTCCCAGCCGAGATCGCGCTTCAGCCACTGGCTGATGGCCTGATGCTGCTCGGCGCAATAGATCCCGTTCACCCGGTTATAGGCGGTCAGCATGCCCCAGACGCCGCGGCTGGCCGCCACTTCGAACGGCCAGAAATAGACTTCGCGCAGGGTGGCTTCATCGACGACCACGTTCATGGTCCGCCGATCGGTTTCCGAATCGTTGCAGACCATATGCTTGACGATGCAGCCCACCCCTTGACGCTGGACGCCGTCGATCCACGCCGCGCCGAGCTCGGCGATATGCCGCGGGTCTTCGCCGAAAAGCTCAAACGCGCGGCCGGCAAGGGGGCTGCGCAACAGGTTCAGGTTAGGCGCCAGCAGCGCCTGCGTTCCGGTGCGCAGCGCCTCCTCGCCGATGACGCCGCCAACCCGGCTGACCAGATGGCGGTCCCAGCTGGCGCCAAGCGCCAGCCCGCAGGGGCTGAGCAGGGCAATATCCCGCTCGTCAACCCGGCCGCCGGTGATCCCCATCGGGCCGTCGGACAGGGTGACTGAACCCAGCGTGGAGTGGGGGATAGGGTGGGTGGACCACATCCCCATCCCGGCGGTGAGCCGCGCTTTTTCGGCAACGCTAAGCGACAGACTGAGCGCAGGCATCGGCATGTCTCCGTAAGGGGGCGGCGGGGGCGAAGGCCAGCGCTTGTTCGGCTACGGTGGTCAGCGCGCGCTGGACCGCGTCGTCGGTGCAGCGGCCCTCGCTGTCGAACAGCGACACGCCGGCGGTGTTGAGGGTCACCCCCAGCGGAGTCGGCCAGCCGCGCAGGGCGTGAACGATCCCGCGCATGGCGCCGAGGGTGGTGTTGCAACCCTGCCAGCCGGCGGCGGTGACGATGCAGCCCACCGCCCGGCCATCAAGATAGACCCGGCTGTCGCCGCGCAAATCTTCCAGCAGGTCGATGGCGTTCTTCACCAGACCAGACACCCCGCCGTGGTAGCCCGGCGAGGCCAGCAGAATGCCGTCGGCCTGGCGCACGGCGTCGACAAACGCCGTTTCCTGCGGCGTGCGGGTGGTGACTTCCGGGTTAAACGGCGGCAGGGCCGCCAGTTCAGCGCCGCCGAACAGCTGGGTCTGCGCGCCGAGCGTGCGGGCGTGGGCCAGCGCGGCGGCGAGGGCGCGCTCGGTGCTGGAGCCCGGGCGGGTGGTGCCGCCGATGCCGATCAGCAGCGGCGGGCGTGAGAAAGCAGGTTTATTCATAGCAGGATCTCCCGGTCGGATTAGCGAAAGCGCGGCAGGATCTGGTCCGCAAACAACGAGATCGACTGCTGGCTCAGGCGCAGGCGTTCCTCGGTCAGCGGGCCGTTGGTGAAGCCGAGCAGCACGTTGCCGATGCCCAGCTGCTGATGGCGTTCCAGCTCCTCGGCGACGGTCTCCGGGCTGCCGTACAGGCACCAGGTTTTGATCCACTCTTCGCTGAAACAGTCCGGATGGCGGTGCAGCGTAACGCCGCTGAACTCTTCCGCCCGCTTGTTGTACTCATATTCCCGGTCGATGGCCTGCTGGTACCAGCCCATGATCTGCAGCATCTCTTCGCGGGCCTGCTCGTCGGTGGGGGCGATATGGACGCACTGCCAGGTGTGGGTGGTCCACGAGAGGCAGTGGTTCACCACCTCGTCGCTATGGCCGGCGTTGAGCAGGGCATCGCGGTAGCGGGTGAAATAGTGGGTCAGCTGGCCAAACGGATCGTTGCTGGCCGGGATCGGCGGAGTAAACGCGGGAATAAAGGCCGGCCAGCCGTTATCGGCGGCGCGCTGCATGCTGGTTTCACGTAGCGCCACCGGCATAATGCGGTTGAACGGTTTTTGCCAGGGGGCAGGAACGATGCGCTGGACTACCGCGCCCTTATAGTGGCCGGTTTCGAAAATGATCGGATCGTCTTCAATATTTTTCTCCCACAGCCGCTGGACCAGATCGAGGTTCTCCTGCAGCAGGCTGGAGGCGTCCTTGTAGTTCACGCCAAAGCCGATCATCTCTTCCGGCGTGGTGCCGCTGCCGATGCCCACCAGCAGGCGGCCTTCGGTGAGTTGATCCAGCAGGTTAACGCGCTCGGCGAAGCGCACCGGGTGGTGCAGCGGGACGGTGGTCACCGACATGCCGAAGTGGATCTTTTTCAGCTGGCCGGCCAGGTAGGCGGCGAAGACAAACGGATCGCTGGACATCGGCGCATAGCCGGTGAAGTGATGGTCTGGCATAAAGACCGCATCGAAGCCGCGATCTTCGGCCTGGCGCGCATGATCGATCAGCGACTGCATGACAAAACGATCCTGCTCGGGGGCGGTGGAACGGCCGACGAGGAAAACAGAGAAACGCATAGCAACTCCTGGGTTGTGTGGTGGTTGTTATTATTAAATAGAACTAGAATTATGATTCTAGTTGTTTATCAAAGAATGAAAATGACCGCCATCACACTTTTGCCACATCGCCGACGGGGGAGTCGGGTGGGCAATTTGCAGCGTGGTCGCTAACTGCAATACACTGCGGGGGTTTTCTATGGATAAAGAGGTGAGAACTGCGATGACCGATCTTCCCGCGATGCGCCAGCCGAAACAGGACCGGAGCCGGGTGGCGCTGGAGCGGCTGATGGCCGCCAGCCGTGAAATCCTGCATGAAGGCACCTTTGAGCTGCTGACCATTGCTGAAATCAGTAAACGCTCGGGCGTTTCTGTCGGCTCGATCTATGCCCGCTTCGGCGGCAAAGAAGATCTGTTTATCGCCGTCATGATGGAGGTGATGCAGGAGCTGGACGCCGAATGGCAGCAGCTGATCCAGCAGCTGCACGCGCGCAATCTGCCGCTGCGCCAGCGGCTTCCGGCGCTGATGGATGTCCAGGCGGAGTATCTGCGTCGCCATGCCGGGATCCTGCGGCCGTTTATGGCGCGGGCGGATGATGAGCGCGTGGCGGGGATTGGTAAAGCCGCTTACCAGAAAAATGAGCAGACCTTTATCGACCAGCTGCTCGACGCCGCGGCGGAGATCCGCCACCCGGAGCCAGAGCAGGCCGCCCGCTTCTGCTTTACGGTTTCGTATGCCGCGCTGGCGCGCTTCCTCGGCCTGGGGTCGGCGGCAGAAGCCGCCGGCGAGGGCGACTGGGAACAGCTCAAACGCCATCTGGGCATGATGTGTCTGAGCTATCTGGTTACCCCCGTCGAGGCCGGCTAAGCGGCGGGATTTTACTTCGCTAACTGCCAGGCGCTGGCCTGCTTGTGCTGACGCAGGCGTTGGCTATGGCGGGAGAAGGTATAAAGAAATATCGCGGCGGCCAGCACCAGCGCCGCGATGCCGAGCGTCAGGAAGGCGCTCAGCACATCGTTCCCGGCCCGCAGGCGGATCGCGCCGACGATAATCGGGCTGACGAACATGCCCGCGAAGAAGGCCCCGGACCAGGCGCCCATCGCCCGGCCGCAGTAGGCGGGCGGAATCAACGATCCTACCCAGTAAATCATCGCATTAATCGCCATGCCGGCACCCAGCTGCTGAATGGCGGAGCCGATCCCCATGGCGATCAGCGTCCGCGATTCGCCCACCACCAGCATTCCGATCCCCATCAGGCAGAGCATGATGGCGAGCACGCGCTCCGGCGTATAGCGGCGGGAGACCAGACCGAACAGCAACGAACCGACCGGCACGGCGAGGCTGACCAGCGACATAATCAGGCCGATACGCTGCGGGCTGGCGTTTTGCAGGGTATGAAAGGCGTTGGCGCCGTTGATGGTGTACACGTAATAAATGATGGCGCAGACAAAGGTGAGCACGCTGAGGGCGATCACTCGCGGCCACGGAAACGGATTATGCTGCGCCGCCTGGGCGGCGTGCTGCGGACGGGCCGCCTGAGCGGGTTCGAACATCCAGAAGTACATCGCCAGAAACAGCAGGATGGCGACAAAGTAGATCATAAAGGCGCCGTTCCAGCGCAGGGCGGTCAGATAGCCGGAGCTGGCCAGTACCAGCACCGCCAGCGCCGGGCCAATCACCCCCTGCACCGTCAGCCAGAAGCGGCGCTGTTTGTCGTCAAAGTAATCGATCAGCATGGTGTTAGCGATGGTCAATACCACCGCCTCCGCCAGCCCGACGCCGAGGCGGCTGCAAAAGATGCCGGTCAGGGAGGTGATGTACAGCGGCATTGTGCCGCAGATGCCATACAGCAGCGTGGCGCTGAGCAGCAGTTTGCGGCGGCCAAATTTATCCGCCAGCCAGCCGGTGCAGGGCCCGGCGATGGCGATCACCAGACCGGGCGCGGTGAGCATCAGCGGCACCAGGGTTTCGACATAAGGCACGCCGGCGAAGTGCTGGATCAGCGTCGGGACCGCCGGCGCCAGGGAAACGATCGCCAGGATGGGCAGAAAGGCGGTCAGGGCGATGATGATGCCCTGGATCGCGCCGGCTTGCGGCGCGTGGGGCGGATTCAGACTATGGCTCACGACGTTCTCCTTTTATCGCGCGGGTCGCCTGTCGTTGGCGGCGGCGCGGTTTTTTAGTATGCAGGTCAGGGATACAGGTGGCGGCGGGAATAGCCGCGGATTTAAGAGTAGGAGCAGGAACGGCGCGGGGAAAAATTGTGATTACGTATGTGATCCATCACAAACAAAAATACCATTGGTTTTGTATGGTTTTTGCGGCAATAAAAAGGCGACCGGTGTCGCCTTTCGCGGGGAGCGGGGCCGCTTGTGCCCCGGTGAGCCAGAGACGCTACAGCAGCCGCGCCACGATATCGTCAGCGGCGAGGATCGCCAGCGCGACGCTGGTCAGCGTCGGGTTGCAGGCGGTTGAGGTGGGGATCGCGCCGTTGCCGCCGACGTACAGATTATGAAAACCCCAGACCCGCGAGCGGCGGTCGGCCACGCTGTTGCCGTCGTTCGCTTCTCCCAGGCGACAGGTTCCCTGGTAATGCAGCGAGGTGCCCGCCGGCAGGATCATGGCCTCCCCGCCGGGCGCCACGCGGCCCAGCGCGGCGCCGACGCGTTCAGTCACTGCCACCGCCTGCTGTAAACGGCGGCGATCGCCGTCGGTTAACTGATAGTTCAGCTGCATTTTCGGCAGCCCTACGGCGTCGGTTTCATCACTGAAGACGATCCGATCCTCCTCGCGCAGCTCCTTGGCGAGGAACAGCCCCAGGCCCACCACCGGCTTCGCCGGGGTACCCGACGGCTGGGCAAAGGCGATCGGCGAAGTATCCATCTGCATCAGTTGACCGTGGAACGGAAAATCGGGCTCATGGAACGGCAGCCAGGTGACGCCGGAGACATTGTCCCGTCCGTCGCGCACCGGGGAGGTCGGCGCGACGGCGGCCGGCGGGGCGTCCACTTCAATCAGGGCGATCACCTGCGGCTGATCGTTGAGCCAGCGCCCCAGCGCCCGCGGACGGATGCCCGAGGCGTACAGCAGCTGCGGCGTACGCAGCGCATCGGCGGCGACCACTACCGCTTTGGCCGTCACCACATACTGTTCGCCGGTACGCAGATCGCGCAGCTCCGCCCCGCGGGCGACGCCGTCCTCGCTGAGGATCCGCGTGCACAGGGTGGCGGTGCGGATCTCCACCCCGCGCTGGTGGCGGGTCTCTTCCTCCGCCAGCTCGCCGAGCACCGCGTCGACGCCGGACCAGCGCGGCTTGCCCTCCGGCGTCGCGGCGCAGGCCAGCGGCATAGGCTGCGCCAGCCGCGCCGGCGGACGGTCGCTGGCGAAGTGCTGATTAAGGGCATCGACGATTTGCCGGCCGATGGCGGTGGCCGGAAATCCATCGCGGGTCACCTGCAGATAATGCTCTGCCGACTCCCAGGCGTCGGCCATCTCCCGGGGATCGAGAAAGGGAATGACTTCGCTGCCGCCCGGTCGCGGACAGGCGCAGGTCCAGTGGACGCCCATGCCGCCGAGGTTAGTGGAGAGCGCGGCGGCTGGCATGCCGCTGTGGGGCGCCGTCGGGTCGAGAAGATGGGTGCCGGGCCGCGCCTGCAGGGCGTCTGCCGGCAGGTTTTCCGGCAGGGCGGCCAGCGGAAACGCCCGGGCGCGGTCGTAGGCCGTTTCCCGCTGCGCTGGCGCCAGGTTGCGGATATTAACCCCGGTGGCGGGCGTCAGCGCTTCGCCGGCTTCCACCACCAGGATCCGCGCGGCGCGGCGGTCGGCAATCCGCCGCGCGAAAGCGGCGCCTACCGGGCCGCTGCCAATAATCAGTACATCGATGTTCTCATCCATATCAGTCCTTGCCTTTGTTGTTCTCCGGGCGCATGCCCGTTGCAGGTGTACAGAAAATAGGTACTACAGCTTTGTGCGTCCTGATAAATGGTTCCTCATGATAGCAGCCATTGCCGGACGCGATAGGTCATGGCTTCCCGGGCGGGGGAAGCACCGAGACGGGCAGCAGGCGGCTGAGGGCGGCAATCGCCAGCAGGATCAGGGCGCCAAGGGTCAGCAGGGTGATAAACGCCCCGCGCCAGGCGTCCGGCGCGGAGGCGCTTTGCGCCAGATAGAAGCCGCCAAGGGTCGCCATGCCGAGGGCGGCGCCAAACTGCTGGCCGGTGCGAAATAATCCCGACGCCGCGCCGGCGTGGGCCACCGGGATCGCCGCCATGGCAAAGGCCGGCAGCGGGGCGGAGATAAGCCCCATCCCACAGCCGCACAGGCCGAACCCGAGACCCAGCGCGGTCAGCGGCAGCGTCCCCGGCGCCGCGGCGATCCCGTAGCCCATCAGCAGCAGGCCGCTCATCTGCACGGCCACCCCGACCAGCGTCACGTTACGCCCAAGACGAGGCGATAGCCGGCGGCCGGCGACGGCGATGGAAAACATCGCCCCGAGGGCGAAGGGGATGTGCAGCAGGGCGGTATGGAACGGGCTGAAGCCCAGCCCGCTCTGCAGCACCAGCGCGGTGGCCAGCAGCAGCGAGGCGGTGGTCAGCTGATAGAGCAGGGTGATGACGATCCCGGCGCGAAAGAAGCGGTCGCGCAGCACCGCGGGGGGTAACAACAGCGTGCCGCCCCGGCGTTCACGGCCCAGCAGATGACGCCAGAGGAGGGCCACCGTGATGAGCGACAGCAGCGGCGGCAGCGCCATCCATAGCGGCCAGCGCAGGGCGGGGCCTTCGATCAGGGTGAGCAGCAGCGCGCCGCCGCCCACCACCGCCAGCAGGGTACCCAGCGGATCGATACCTTTGGCCGCCGGGCTGCGCACCGCCGGCAGCGCCCGCCAGGCCAGTATCACGGCGACGACGATCACCGGCACGTTGATCAAAAAGATCGGCCGCCAGCTGAGGCCGAACAGATTGCTTTCGATGATGATCCCGCCGAGAACCGGGCCGAGGATCCCGGCGGCGCCGCCGAGCAGGCCGAAAATACTCATCACCCGGAAACGTTCGTGCGGGCGATACAGAACCTGCATCAGGGAGAGGATTTGCGGGCCCATCATCGCCCCGCTGGCCCCCTGCGCAATACGCATCGCCACCAGCATCTCCGGGCTGGCGGCCAGCCCGCAGCCGGCCGACGCAGCGCCAAACGCCAGCAGTCCGCTGATAAATAGCCGCCGGTAGCCATACAGATCGCCGAGCCGACCGCCGGTGAGCAGCAGAATGGAGAAAAAGAACAGGTAGCCGGTGACCACCCATTCAATTTGCCGCGGGCTGGCGAGCAGATCCCGCTGTACCACCGGGATGGCGACATTAATGATCGAGACGTCGATGATCTCCAGCACCAGCGCTATCGAAACCACCAGCGTGGCCAGCGTGCGCTGCCGCTCGCTGGTATAGGGAGGCGCCTGAACCGCGGCCGCCGAAGCGTTATTGAGCATGATGTACCTTCAGATTTGGTTAAAAACTTGTTAAATAATGTTGACAATTTATAGCAACCAGAGATTAGAATTAGAGCACTCATTCTGGTTATGCCGCGTCAGATCCTGCTGTTGACCGCGAAGCCAGAAGGGAAGGCGTCACACTGCCGCTCCGAAACAGAATAAGAATTCTTATTCTAATTTTGTTTGTTTTGATCTGGCAAGTAGAGAAGGGGGTCGGATGTATTTGTCCGCATGTATTGAATGGCTGTTTCGTGAAGAGTATCCCGATTTCAGCGATCGGGTCCGGGCGGCGAAAGCGCAGGGATTCAGCCACGTTGAGTTTCATCTCTGGCGTGATAAACCGCTGGCGGCGCTGGCGCAGGCGCTGGAGGAGACCGGCGTGAGGCTGTCGAGCTTCGTGGTGGAGCCCCGGCGCAGCCTGGTGGATCCGGCGGAGCATGAGCAGTTTCTGGCGGCAGTGAGCGACAGCCTGGCGGCCTCGCGCCAGCTGGGGTCGCCGCCGCTGGTGGTGGCCTCCGGCTTCAGCCGCGAAGGGGTGGCGATCGCCGAACAGCAGGCGCAGGCGATCCACATCCTGCGCCAGGCGGCGACGCTGGCGGAAGCCGCCGGGGTCACTCTGCTGCTGGAGCCGCTCAACACCCGCATCGATCATCCGGGGATGTTCTTAAACGACACCCGGCTGGCGCTGGACATTATCGAGGCGGTCGACAGCCCGCGGCTGCAGCTGCTGTTTGACGTCTATCACTCGCTGGTGATGGAAGAGGAGATGGAGGAGGTGCTCGGCGGCAGAATGCACCGGGTGGGACACGTGCAGATAGCGCAGGCGCCGGAACGTAACGAACCGGATCCGCGCAGCGGCGAGTGGCCAGAAGTGATCGCCCGGCTGCAACGCCTGGGCTACAACGGGGCCATTGGCCTGGAGTATAAACCGTCGCTGCCCGCAGCGGCCTCGGTGGCCCGCGCCCGCGAAGCGACCGGCTTATCCTGTTAACCAACTTACCTGGTACTTTTATGACTCAGAAAATAAAACGCGGCGTCAGTCTGTACAGCTTTCAGAATGAGACCTATCTCGGCAAGATGTCCCTCGATCAGGCGATCGGTCACTGCGCGGCGTTCGGCGCCCGCGGCATTGAAGTCGTCGGCGAACAGACCTTCGCCGGCTGGCCGGAGTGCGGCATGCCGGAGGCGGCGATCGCCGACTGGCACCGTCTGATGCAGCGCCATGACACGGTGCCGGTGTGCCATGACTTTATGCTCGACTATAAACGCTATAAAGACCGGCCGATGCCGTTTGACGAGCAGGTGCGCAGCGTGCAAAACGACATCGATTTTGCCGCCCGGCTGGGCATGCGCTTTATCCGCTCTCTGGTTTCCGTGGCGCCGGAGGTGCTGGTGGCGGCGGCGCCTTATGCGGAAGACAAAGGGATCACCATTCTGCTGGAGGTGCACGCCCCGCTGCATTTCGACCATCCGTGGATTATTCGCCATGCCGAAGCCTATGAAAAAGCCAACACCCGGGCGCTGGGCTTCCTGCCGGATATGGGGATGTTTTTAGCCCGCTTCCCGCGGGTGTGGAAAGAGCGCTTTATTCGTAACGGTTGCCCGCAGGCGGCGGCGGATTTTATCGAGAAAGCCTATGAGGAGCGGACGCTCAGCGAATACGTGATCCTGGATGTGATGCAAAAATGGGGGCCAGGCCCGCAGCTGGCGATGGCGGAAACGCTGCGCCACAACGCGGCGTTCGAGCCGAAGCGGATGCTCGATTTTATGCCGCGGATCCACAACATTCATGCCAAATTCTATGAGATGACCGACGAGATAATCGAGTGGTCAATTCCCTACGATGAGATCTTCCGCGTGCTGCAGAAGGGCGGCTATGAGGGGTATGTGTGCTCCGAGTATGAAGGCAACCGCTGGGTGGAAGATGCGCAGGAGGTGGACAGCCTGGAGCAGGTCCGCCGCCAGCAGCTGATGTTCTGTCGCCTGTTAGATGAAACCCCACCCCCGGCGCTGCTGGGTCAGTAAGGAGCATTATCATGTTTGATCAGCATATTATCTGCCGCGAAGGTTTCGGCAACGTCACCCGCGACGGGGAAGTTATCGGCGTGCGCTTTTTGGCCCGTCTGCCTTACTACCGCGGTCTGGGTTTGTCGATGGTGGAAGATATCGCCGTGACCCTCAACGGCGAAGCCATCCCGCGGCAGGCGATCCGCCTGGCGCTGCGCGGCCGGGAGTGGACGCTCGACGAGCTGGAGAGCGTTTACGACGACCGGTGGAACTTCGGTGAAAAGGCGACCATCACGGTGCTCAAACCCGGCGGCCTGCCGGCCGGCTGGCATCGCCTGAAGGTGGCCGAGAGGCTGCGGATCTCCTATCTGCCGTTTGTGCCGGTGACCACCTTTGAAACCGAGCTGGAGTTAACGGCGTAACCTCCCGCAGGATCCGCTGCCGTTATGGCAGCGGATTTCTATACCACGGGGCAGCCACCGGGGAGCGCTGAGGAGATTGCCGTCCAGTCAAACCGCTTCGGAAGAGCGCGGTTTCTCAGCCCGCCTGTGCAGACGAAATAGGAAAATTTACTTCGCAGGCTAACCGCAGATTGCTTCAAAAAAATTCCCGTATTTGTTATATTGTTGTTCATTGATTACTCACCTCTGCGGTGCCAAAAAGAACAAGATTCACCGCAACCCAGGACAATACCATGTTAGATTACCGCTTCCCGACAGCTTTGCAGATGGTTCTCAGCGTAGCAATGGCGGAGCAGATGGGTGAACGTTCGACGAGTGCGATTCTGGCCTACGGCCTGGAAGCCAACCCGAGCTTTATCCGCAAATTAATGGTTCCGCTCACCCGTGACGGCATCATTGTCTCCACGCTTGGCCGCAACGGCTCTATTCATCTTGGCCGCCCGGCGGACAAAATCACTCTGCGTGATATCTATCTTTCCGTTATCGAAGATAAAAAACTGTGGGCGTCGCGCCCTGACGTCCCGGCCCGCTGCGTGGTCAGCGCCAACGCCTGCTGGTACTTCAAATCGGTCGCTGACGAAGCGGAGCAGGCTTCGCTAAACGTCCTCGCTCGCCATACCGTGGCCAGCGCGCTGGAGGCGCTTAAAAACGCCGATACCAGCGGCTGCGACCCGGTACCGGAAATGATCGCCCGCTTTAAAAAAGCGCATTAATCCTGGTCCTGACGAAAAAAAACCGCCTTCAGCTGAAGGCGGTTTTTTGTTATTTGCCGCAGGCTAGGCGGGCAGATCCTCCTCGACCGGCTTACTGCGGGTCACCAGTTTCCGTAGCGTCACGTAAAACACCGGCGTCAGGAACAGACCGAACAGCGTCACCCCCAGCATCCCGGAGAACACCGTGATCCCGGTGACGCCGCGGACTTCCGCCCCTGCGCCGTGGCCGAGGATCAGCGGAATGGTCCCGGCGATAAAGGCGATGGAGGTCATGACAATCGGGCGCAGTCGCAGGCGGCACGCCTCCAGCGCGGCTTCCATGATGCCTTTGCCCTGAATCTCTAGCTCGCGGGCAAACTCGACGATCAGAATGGCGTTTTTACAGGCCAGGCCCATCAGGACCACCAGCCCCACCTGCACGAAGACGTTGTTATCGCCCCCGGTCAGCCAGACGCCAAACAGCGCGGAGAGCATCGTCATCGGCACGATAAGGATCACCGCCAGCGGCAGGGTCCAGCTTTCATACAGCGCCGCCAGCACGAGGAACGCCAGCAGCACCGCCACCGGGAAGACGATCAGCGCCGTATTGCCCTGGGTGGCCTGCTGGAAGCTGAGATCCGTCCATTCAATATTCATCCCATTCGGCAGCACCTGTTTAGACATGGCATCCAGCAGCGTCATCGCCTGCGAGGAGGAGAGGACGCGCGGATCGGCATCGCCAATCAGGTCCGCCGCCGGATAACCGTTGTAGCGGATCACCGGATCCGGCCCGTAGGTGGTACTGATATTCACCATACTGCCGATCGGCACCATTTCGCCCTGATTATTGCGGGTGCGCAGATTGGCGATATCTTCCACGCTCTCGCGGTACGGCCCGTCAGCCTGGGCCATCACGCGCCAGGTACGCCCGAACTGGTTAAAGTCATTGACATAAGACGAGCCGAGATAGGTCTGCAGCGTGCCGAACAGATCGGTCAGCGATACCCCCTGCGCTTTCGCCTTATCGCGATCGACCTGGACATCCAGCTGCGGCACGTTAGCCTGGTAGGTCGAGATCGGGAAGTGCATCCCCGGCGTCTGCATAATCGTCCCGGACATGGCATTCACCGCGCTTTGCAGCGCGCCATAGCCCAGCCCACCGCGATCCTGGATGTACAGGGAGTAGCCGGAGCCCTGACCCAGTCCTAAAATCGGCGGCGGCAGGATGGAGAAGCCAAATCCCTGCTGGATTTGCGCGATTTTGGCGTTGATCTCCGCGTTGATTTCCGCCGCCGAGTGTTTGCGCTGGTCGAACGGTTTCAGGCCAAAAAAGACCGTCCCGGTATTCGGCGTGTTGGTGAACTGCAGCGCGTTAAGACCGGGGAAGGCGACCGCATAATCGACCCCTTCGGTATTCATCCCGATCTCGCTCATTTTGCGGATCACCGCATCGGTGCGCGCCAGCGACGAACCTTCCGGCATCTTCACGCCGCCAATCAGGTACAGCTTGTCCTGGGTGGGAATAAACCCGCCGGGGACGACTTTAAACATCACCCCTGCGGCGCAGAGCAGCAGCAGGTACACCACAAACACCGCGCCACGGCGGCCGAGGGTTTTGCTCACCAGCCCCTGATAGCCGTGCGAGCTGCGCAGGAAAAAGCGGTTAAACGGACGGAAAATCCAGCCGAACAGACGATCGATCAGCCGGGTAGGGAGGTCTTTTTTCGCGCCGTGCGGCTTTAACAGCAGGGCCGCCAGCGCCGGGGAGAGCGTCAGCGAGTTGATGGCCGAGATCACCGTGGAGATGGCGATGGTCACCGCAAACTGCTTGTAGAACTGACCGGTCACGCCCGAGAGAAACGCCATCGGCACGAAAACCGCGCACAGCACCAGCGCAATAGCGATAATCGGCCCGGAGACCTCTCGCATCGCCTGATGCGCCGCGGCAAGCGGCGCAAGCCCCTCTTCGATATTGCGCTCGACGTTTTCCACCACCACGATGGCGTCATCCACCACGATACCAATCGCCAGTACCAGCCCGAACAGGCTCAGGGTATTCAGCGAGAAGCCCAGCAGATAGAGTATGCTGAAGGTACCGACCACCGATACCGGCACCGCGATCAGCGGGATAATCGACGCGCGCCAGGTCTGCAGGAACAGGATCACCACCAGCACCACCAGCACCACCGCCTCCAGCAGCGTCTGCACCACCGCGCGGATGGAGTCGCGCACGAACACCGTTGGGTCGTACGGCGCCGCCCACTTCATATCTTCCGGGAAGCGGGTGGCCAGCTCGGCCATTTTGGCGCGCACGGCGTTCGACAAATCGATGGCGTTAGCCCCCGGGGACTGGAAGATACCGATCCCGACCGCGTCCTTGTTGTTGAGCTGGGAGCGCAGCGCATAGCTACCGGAACCCATCTCGATGCGCGCCACGTCGCGCAGGCGGACCAGCGAGCCGTCCTGCGCTGTTTTCAGAATGATATTGCCAAACTCTTCTTCGGTATGCAGACGGCCCTGGGCGTTAATCGAGATCAGGAAGTCGCTCTCCTGCGGCAGCGGCTCGGCGCCAAGCTGCCCGGCGGAGACCTGGACGTTTTGCTCCTGCATTGCCGTGACCACGTCCGAGGCGGTCAGCCCGCGCGCCGCCACCTTATTGGGATCCAACCAGACGCGCATCGCATATTCGCCGGAACCAAATATCTGGATTTGGCCGACGCCGGGCAGACGCGCCAGCTCATCCTTCACCTTCAGCGTGGCGTAGTTGCGCATATACAGCGAGTCGTACTTACCGTTTGGCGAAAACAGATGCACCACCAGGGTCAGCGTCGGGGACTGTTTCTGGGTGGTGATCCCCAGACGGCGCACATCCTCCGGCAGACGCGCCTCCGCCTGCGCGACCCGGTTCTGCACCTGAACCTGCGCCTGATCCGGGTCGGTACCCGGGCGGAAGGTTACGGTGGTCACCAGCACGCCGTCGGAGCCGGCGACCGATTTCATGTACATCATGTTTTCAACGCCGTTGATCGCTTCCTCCAGCGGCGTCGCCACGGTCTCGGCAATCACTTTCGGGTTGGCGCCGGGATACTCCGCGCGCACCTGCACGCTGGGGGGCACGACGTCAGGATATTCGCTCACCGGCAGCAGCGGGATGGCGATTAACCCGGTGATAAAAATTAAAATCGACAGCACCGCGGCGAAAATTGGCCTGTCGATAAAAAAGCGGGAAAAGTCCATGTCTTGGATTCTCTGATTAGGGATCAGTTGAGGGCGGCGCTGGGGGTCATGGCAACGGTTTTGGCGTTAACCGGCATACCCGGCATAAACACTTTTTGTAAGCCGTCGACGATGACGCTATCCCCAGGCTTCAGACCCTGCTTCACGACGCGTAAACCGTCGGCCAGCCGCCCCGGCGTGATATCACGTCGCTGCGCTTTGCCATCTTTATCAACGATATAGACATATTTACGATCCTGATCGGTGAGCACCGCTTTGTCGTCGATAAGCGTAGCCTGGAACGCCGCGCTGCCCGGCAGACGCACGCGGGCAAACAGACCCGGCGTGAACAGCCGCTGCGAGTTATCCAGCAGGGCGCGCATGCGGATGGTGCCGGTGCTCGGCGTTAACTGATTATCGAGAAAATCCACTTTGCCCTGATGGGGGTAGCCCTCCTCGCCAACCAGGCCAATCTCCACCGGGAGCGCCTGATTATCGCTGGACGCGCCTTGCCCGCGGCGGGCGAGATTTTGGTAGTGAAGGTAGGTTGACTCGTCGACGTCAAAGTAGACGTACACCGTCTTCTGCGAGACCAGGGTGGTGAGCACGCTGGCGGTGTCGCCCGCCGTGACCAGGTTGCCGCTGGTGATCAGCGCGCGGCTGGCGCGGCCGTCGATAGGGGCGGTCACTTTGGTGAAGTCGAGGTTAAGCTGCGCGGCATCCACCGCCGCCTGCGCGGCGCGAATATCGGCCTGCGCCTGTACCGCGGCTGACCGGCGCTGCTCCCACTCTTCACGGGAGACGAGGTTGGTATGGACTAATTTATCGGTGCGGTTCGCCTCGCTTTGCGCCAGGCTGGCCTGCGTTTTGGCTCTCGCCAGCGTCGCCTGCGCCTGCTCCAGCGCGGCGCGATAGGTTCTGTCGTCTATCGTGAACAGCACCTGGCCCTTTTTCACCTCCTGGCCGTCGGTGTAATTCACTTTATCAATATATCCCGAGACGCGGGGGCGGAGCTGAACGCTCTCCACCGCTTCAATGCGACCGTTGAAACTATCCCACTGACTGATCGACTTCACCAACACCTTAGCGGCGCTGACGGCAGGCGCGGGCGGCGCGGCGTTTTGCGCGACGCTGTCGTCGCAGCCGACGAGCAGAAAGGAGAGCATCATCGCGCCGAGCGCGGTCAGGTGAATGTTTCCCCAGTTTTTTTGCAGGCTCATTATTTTTATTCCAGTCATTGTAGCCGCCGGGCAAGACGCAGCCTGAGAGGCTGCGCCACTTCCTTTGTCCGGGCTGGCTTAAGGCCATTTGTGTCGATCATCGCCACAAAATTGTAACAATTTCGAATACACTATCGCGGCGATTGTAGGAAGGCGCTTAACTAAGTGCAAGAATAATTGTTGCACTTTATGTGCGATCCTCACCGGAGAAAAAAGGCGCGATCTGGCAGGGTTTTAAATGCAACAATAAAACTTGCATTTTGTGTAAAACCAGGCCACCTTTTAATGCAACTGCTAAAGATGCTTTTAACCGGCCGCGAGGGGGAAATATGATGAACACTGGCGCCATCATTCAGGATCTGATCGACTGGATCGACAACCATCTTGATAGCCGTCTGGATATTGATACCGTTGCCCGGCGAGCCGGCTATTCGAAGTGGCACCTGCAGCGGATCTTCAAAGAACATACCGGGCACCCCCTCGGGGAGTATATCCGGGCGCAAAAGCTGCAAAAATCGGTCGAACGCTTAGCCCACAGCAACGAGCCGATCCTCAACGTGGCGATCGCCCTCGGCTTTGACTCCCAGCAGTCCTTCAACCGCAGCTTCAAGCGCCAGTTTGGCCAGGCGCCCGGCGTCTGGCGCCGGAGTATCAGCCGCTCTGCCGCGCAGACATCTCGTCAGTGATGCTCATGACCGGGGAGGGTCAGTCCTTACCCGGTCCATGATCGAATTTGCTGCCTTTGCCGATGGCATAGAACTGCCCGCCTGCGACATAGTGAACGGTCCGCAGCTCGTCCGGCGCATCATCAAAGATCCAGTGTCCGTTGCGGAATACCCGGTCATCGCTCCAGGCGGCGACGATGTCGCCCATAAACAGATTGTGCTGTTGCTGGATGTCCGGGTAAGGCATCACTTTGCACACCAGCCAGCCCGCGCAGCCGGCGACAAGGGGGAGATCGAACCCCGGCTGATAAAAGAAGGGGATGGTGTCGTTTTTATCCGGCGCGTCGGCATAGCTGCGCCCGCCAGCGTAGAGGACGGTTGCCATCTGGCTGACTACGGGGATCTGCACGACGAAATAGCCGCTCTTTTCCACCAGCTGACGAGTGAAGGCCTGGGGGCCGATATAGGCCACCACTTTTCGCTCGCCTGCCAGCCCAACCCAGGCGGCTGACATGACATTTTCGACGCCATCATATTTTGCGGAAATCATGGTGGTGGACCCGACCTGCAATAAACGATACGCCTTACGTAATTCGACAGGCTGAACGGACATTATTTTTCCTTTATGCGTGTTATTTAACGTGTTGATTCTCTGGATATTTATTGAGGGCATGGTCATTTTTGGCCCCTCACGCGATATCCACAGCGCAACGATACGCCAGGCGATTAAGCGCAAAAAGATGCGTAAATTGTTTTCATTATTCATAATCAACGAATAATCATGCCGCCTGTCGGTAGGCTGCTCGCTACAGGGGAGAAAGAAGGTGGATCGTATCCAGGCTATGCAGATGTTTATGCGCGTCGCGGAGGCAGGGAGCTTCGTGCGTGCCGCGGAAACCCTTTCCCTGCCGGCCTCCACTGTCACCAGTACCATTAAAAACCTTGAGAAATACCTGAAGGTGCGACTGCTGAACCGGACCACAAGGCGGGTGAGCCTGACTCCGGAAGGGATGCAGTATCTGGCGCAGTGCCGGGAAATTCTCGCCCTCATCGAACATAGCGAATCCAGCCTGAGCGAGTCTGTCGCGCGGCCTCAGGGGCGCCTGCGGGTTGATATGCCCGCGGGCATCGCGCATTTCATCGTCATGCCCCATCTGCAAGACTTTTACCGACGTTACCCTGATATCTACCTGATGATCGGGGTCAGCGATCGGCAGGTCGATCTCATTCAGGAAGGCGTCGACTGCGTGATACGCACGGGAGAGCTGAACAACTCCAGCCTGGTGGCCCGGCCTCTGGGCCGCTTTCGCTGGGTCACCTGCGGGTCACCGGACTATCTCAGGGAATATGGCGTGCCGTCATCACCGGAGGCGCTCTCTCAGCACCGGGCCGTGCATTATTTCTCCGGCCAGGCGAGGCGGGCCGATGAGTTCCGCTTCCTTCGCCACGGCGAGACTTTTTCTGTACCCGTCAGCGGCACCGCCGCGGTGAATGAAACGGGGCTCTATATAAAAATGTGCCTGGCAGGATTTGGGCTGGCGCAGCTGGCGGAGAATATCGTTGCTGACCACCTGCGGGAGGGGAGGCTGGTGGAAGTGCTGGCGGACTGGCAGCCGCCCCCGGTACCCGTCACTTTGCTCTATCCGCACCAGCGCTTTCTCTCTCCCGCCGTGCGGGCGTTTGCTGAGTGGATGAGCGAGGTGGTTTGAGGGGATTATCGTTTCGGGAGCCCCTCATGGGAGCGCAGGGCTCCTGCAGAAATATCTGGTCTGCCGATCAATCACTCGATATTCTGTAATGCTTTGTCTTTTTTGTGAACAGGAAAAAGTATGTTTAATACGCTCCCCGATTTACACAGAAGTTTTGCAGAGCAACTGAAGCTTAAATTACAGTCTGACCCGCGGATCCACGCCCTTCTCGCCGGCGGATCGTTTATCCATGGCGGGTTTGATCAATACTCCGATCTGGATTTCGTGGTGGTGGTCGACCCTCTCTATTATGACGAAATCATGGCTCAGCGTATGGCGTTCGCCGGAACCCTCGGCCATCTGCTACATGCTTTCACCGGGGAACACGTCGGCGAGCCTCGCCTGCTGATCTGTCTGTTTGGCCCGCAACTTCTGCATGTCGATCTCAAATTTATCACCCTGGACATGCTCACTCAGCGCGTTGAGGAGCCTGCCGTGCTATTTACCCGTGATAGCGATGCTCTCAAGCGCCAGCTGGCAAAATTTAGCGCTTACTGGCCGAACATGACGCCGGAGTGGTTTGAGTCCCGAGCCTGGATCTGGCTGCATTATGCCGGGGTTAAACTGGGCAGGGGCGAACTCTTCGAAGCGCTGGGGATGCTGTCCTTCTTCCGCGAACAAGTGCTGGGACCGATGCTGTTCCGTCGCGCCAATCTACCGCAACGCGGGGTTCGCCGAATAGAAGCCCTCGGCATTGATCCCGATGGCCTGCTGACTTCCACTCTGGCAACGCACGATCGTCACTCTGTCGGGATTGCCATCCGAAGGGCTGCCGACGCTTATGTCAATCTGCGGGCTGATGCGCTGCCTGACAATATTGCAGACGATGCGGCGCGGTGGGCGGTCTTTGCCATGCTGGACGCCTATTCTGACAAGGAGTAAATCTATCCCTCCGGCCGCTGACGCGGCCGGAGTATGAAAGGGTTGCGCGAGATGTTATGGGTGGTTTTATCCTGAGAGGGGGGCCGGGTAACCGGTAACGCTAAAACTTCCCCTGGCCCGGTTTGTTCCGCACCGCCAGACGATTAGAGTTTATCCAGTTCACGCACGGTACGTTCATTGACGATATTACCCGTATTCAGGGTCGATTTTGGCTCCAGTAAAACGACGCAGCACTCTTCGGTTAACGCTTCAGGACAATGCTCAGTTCCTTTCGGCACAATAATAAACTCACCGGCATCAAGAATGATATCGCCTGTTCTTAAGCCCATTCGCAAGCGGCCGCTGATCACAAGAAAAAGCTCGTCCTCCTGTTCATGATGATGCCAGTCAAATTTTCCGGATAATTTAGCCAGTTTGACATATTCGTTATTCATTTCGCCGACAATTTTCGGGCTCCAGTAATCGCTGAACAGAGCAAAACTGTCTTTTAAATTAACTTTACGCATTCATTTTCTCCGTCACACATATTTAATGCGGGTGGGTTGATTTCATCATAAAAAAAGAGCAGGCATTGGGCCGCACGGCGCACAGCCGGGTTAGGCGATATTGAGCGCTAATATAAAGACGCCAGGACCATCAGGAAAGTGACCGTATTATGGCCAGATTCCCGGCTATTACGCCTGCTTTGCTTTGTGGGGAAATACAGCGCAAGCAGGCCGGTTCTGCTGTTCGAAATAACAATACAGTTAACCCGCAAACTGAACAACGGGTTTCCCGATGACGGGGGAAGATATTTATCAGTTCGCAATCAATCGCCTGAATTTAATTAATTTTATTTTTAAAATAATTTTCCCTCAGGCATTCAGCGGACCGTTTTTGTTTCTTTAAGTGAACAGATGCCCGAAACTCTGGCGCCATATCTCAGGTCTCCAGGTCCGATAATGGCGCGGCGGAGTTAACCGGGCTCGAGGTGAGTCATCACCACCGTCGCGCTAACCGCCGTTTCCGTTGCGCTGTACGTGTGCGCAATCTCCGCAGAGAAGGCATAAAAATCCCCGGGCTCCAGGGTGATGACTTCATACTGGCTCAAGCGCAGGCGCAGAGTTCCGCTGTGTACCAGAATATGTTCATGCGCCCCCTCTGAATGTCCGGGGCTGTGGATGGTGACCCGCGGTTCCATTTGCAGCAACCATATCTCGGAGGTATTGCCGGGGCCGATGCGGAATTTCATCATTTGCGAATAATCGCCCGGCACAGGGCGATATTTTTCAAAGCGGGGATACATCCTGCTGCCGCTTAGCAAATCGCCGACCGGTAAACGTAACGCGGTGGCGATAGCGTCCAGCGTATCAACTCGGGGACTGGAAGATCCTGATTCCAGCTTGGATAACGCTCCCTTTGAAACCCCTGACAATTTAGACAGATCGTTTAACGAAATCCCCCGGGACTGCCGTAGTCGTCTTATTTTACTGCCGATATTTAATGACAACGCAGCTGGTTTATCGCGTTCTGAATCTGCCATTATTGCCTCCCTCCCCGAGTGAGTCCTTCTCATCCGAATAAACGCCCCGCCCAGTTGAGATTGCGGTAGGGACATAACACTGCTGTCGCTGGCCTGATATGTCATCGCTGCATCAACAGTCTGTGATTCTTCACGCGCCCGCCATGCCTGAATACCACGTTTATCCTTTCAAATGAATCATTTTGGTGTTTACCGGTTTGATGGGCAGTCTGGGTCACGGGAGATATTGCACATTGAATCTGTTCGTTGCGTTCGGATGTTGCCGGGCTGTTTTAAGCGAAAAATGGACGATTCTGGAGTAACGGATTGTTTATTGATGTAAGCAGGGGCCGTTATTTTCCCCACTTCTACAGTGGGGGTTTGAGGATCTGTATCAGGAAATGATGCCGGTGTTGCCATATCTAGTAATGCACCAGCCCGCCATCTACCGCGTACTGACTGCCGGTGACATAGGATGCGTCATCAGAAAGCAGGAAAAGTGCGACAGCAGAGGCTTCTTCCGCGGTTCCTGCCCGGCCGAGGGGGACCTGGCTGACAACAAAATCCTCAAACTGCTGACGCGACTCTTCCGGCATGAAATGTCTAAAGTTCGTTTCGATCGGACCCGGTACCAGCGTATTGGCGCGAATACCCCGCACAGCCAGCGCAGAGGCCCAGCTTTTAACCATTGCGACAACTGCGCCTTTCGTTGCTGCATAGAGGCTGGTCATTGCCGCACCTTCATATACAGATGAAGATGAGGTGACAAGAACAGATGCGCCTGAATTGAGGGATCCAGAAAGAGCGGCAAGCTGCAGCATCGGGCCGCGGACGTTAGCATTCATCATGCGGTTAAAAGCATCCGCTGTCACCGATTCCGGAGCACCTACTTCTGCGAAGCCAGCATTAAGCCATAGTCCGTCGAGTGAACCCCAGCCGCTTATCGCTGCCTGAAGAACGCTTATATCTGCTTCGCTGGCTGCATCGTTTTTCAGAATGAGAGATGATTCAGGCAGTAGACTACGGGCGCGCTTCAGCCTTTCATCATTGAGGCCCGTAATGGCAACATTGCCGCCCTCACTAACAATGCGCAGTGCGCCTGCAAATCCCATACCGCTGGTACCGCCAGTGATAAGGATGCGTTTACCTTGAAATCTGCCCATGATTCGCCTTTCTTTGTCTTTAGAAACATCAAGTACCTGACGAAGATAACCATCAGTCGTCATCTGTTACATCACGCCATGGTGAGATTATGGCTGCAGCGTTGGCATTTGGCACCAAGCGGGGTAGGGGCCAATGCTGATGGTGGCCCTTTTTTTCAGCGCCGGGGGAGTGTATTTGAAGAACCAGATCTTTCTGCCGAATGGCTTAATCAACAACGCCAGCCCGTCGCCATCGCGTAGCCGCTACTCGGTATTAGTTTGGTATTTCAATTGGTTAGGTATCTTTTTGCACCATGGTTTTTTACGATATGGCATCGTGGTGCAAAACAAGCATAGATGATGCTCGAGATTTATACAGAGAATATGACCGCACAGGTAACAAAAAAACCCGCAGGGCTTGCGCCGTGCGGGCTTTCAGGACTTCATCGGATGACTCTGGTAATCACCGATGGAGAATTTTGGTGGGCTGGCGGAGTCTGAATAGACAATGTAATTGTTTGAATTTAAATTATTTTATTGTATTCAACTTTCATTTATGTACCTAAACGTGTACCAATTATGGAATGTCATAGCATTCTTACCTATCTAAAGTTGTCGATTGCCCTTCCTCCTGATGATTTTTCTGTATCTACTAAGGCGGCTAGAGAAAAAGTTTTTTGCATTTAACTGTTCACACTGTTCACCTTCTTATTTTTCTTTTTATATCATAATGATAGATGGTGACCAGTTGGTGAAGAGTGAACAGTCAACTCTTCACCTCAGCGCGTCTCTGGCCGGTTTCCGGCGACTATCACGGCAATACGATGGTGATGAGGGGGAAGCAAAAAGTTTTTTTGGTGAAAACTGTTCACACTGTTCACTGCAGGTCTTTGTTATTTATTTTCAAGATATTAGCGTGTGAATACTCGGTGAACAGTGAACACTTTACTGTTCACTCTGGACAGTCAGTCAGTAAAAAAAGACCGGCTGTTGCCGGCCAGGTTAGATTGTGTTGCGGTGGGTTCATCGCACTTCTGCACCAAGTCTGCTCTGCTTTCTTATGTGAGAGTGATCTATACTTCCAGCCTGGTTAGGTTGTATAGTGATCATACATGAATCCTGTCTTACTATATCAAAAGACGGCGCTAGGTAAGATAATTTTAAAGAACATTATGAGGAGAACATTTTAACTACTCTCTCTAGCCTGACTGTATTATCAGTGATGGAAAGTAAAATATTTTTAATATCCATGGAGACTTCTTCATATTACTAGTCTAAGTCATGACGTTTTTAATATATGTGATTAGCGTCGATTTTATCTTTTACACGGCGCATTAGTTCTTTTCTTTTACAATCTAAGATTTCTTCAGGAATATTATAGTAATCAATTAATTGCCGCATGGTTATTATTTTTCCAATAAGATTCTCTATTTCATTAGATATCATATTTGCTGCATTGGATATATTGCTCCTGTAAGCATTGGTGTTTTTATAATAACTTGATGTATCTTCAATTAGTTTTTTTAGGTTTTGATGGAAGTTATCTCTAAATATAATGATGTCTGCTGTTTTATTATTGAATTTTAGGTTTTTTGAAAAATAATCACATATGCAATTTTCGTTAAAGAGACCATATGTACTACTGATCTGGTTATGGTAGAAGTAGTTGTGATTTCTGATGATTTCTCTTGTGGTTGTAGTTATTAAGTCATTTGTTTTAGATACTAGGAACTTCATAAGCTCATGGGGTGATAGAGAACTTTCATAATTTATGAAGAACTTAAGTGCTAATTCTGATATTTTTATTTTTTTACTTATGTATTCAGGGGTGACTATGTATTTATCATGTAAGTTATAGGTTAGACAAATGTGGAAATTTATATCATTTAGTAAACCATCAAGCTTTTCGATATGGATTCTATCATTGTGAACAATATTAGCTTGCTTTGCATAAAATGCAAAACAAGCATCATATGTATATATGCAGATCTCATGTATCTCTTTTTTTAGATGAAGTTTATTTTCGGATTTTATAATAAGATGCTCAAAAAAATCATAATCTACAAGCATCTTGTAATAATATTCATATTGTGAGCTGTTAGGGATTGATGTTTTTTTCTCATCAAAAAGAGATGAATTTATTGCGATGGTATATAAAACATCGTTGGGTATAAATGATCTTACAAGTGAAGAGTATTTTTTTTGTAATGAAATTGAATCATATTGTTTGTCATTAGAGGAGGATGGGAATTCGGTTCTTATGGTTTTAAGAGTATGGTATAAAATTCTCATGTAAGGGCTTAAATTTTCATGACCTCGTATATAGCATACGGCATGAGTTGTTATCTTTATATCTAATGGGTTGTTTTTTAGCCAGTGAGTAACAAGTGCTAAAGAATTGTTGTGTTGTTCGAGTATTAAATTAAATTTTTGTTGAAAAAAATTTTGAGCATTAGCTTCACTCGTCGACCTGGCCGCAATCCATGCAACATAACTTTGATACATGGCAGCAAATAGGGCTGCTGCTGTGGCCAGTGAACCAATTTTATCAATATTTTTCCATATGAATGAATGCTCGCTGACGAGGATTAATGCTACAAATGGGAGAGTGAGAATAACTACATGTTTGTTTGTAATGTTCATCGACAAAATGCCTTTTGCCTTAGCTGATAGGTGATTATATCTCAATGAATCTAGAGAGTACATATGGAGTAAGTGAAATTATACTTCAATACTCTAAGCTTGAGAAGCATAAAGTCAACTTGATAGGTATTTAAATGACACTGGGGATATCCGATAAGATTAATTTTTTACATTGATTTTTTGAGTGGTGCTTTGTTTTTTAAAATTTAAATTTTTAAGATATCATGCTCTTTTATTTTTATATATAAGGAATGGCAAAAGTATGATTAATATTATTAATTTGTGTTTGAATAATAGTGTTTTACTCAAGGGTAAATGAAGGTTTTTATACTTTCTGATTATGGTTTGCAGTAATTGTCGCTTATAAAAGTATATTTGGATTGTTCTTATTTATTTTTCTTATGTTACCCCATTGATTTGGGGGTGCTTTAACAAATAATAGTTATAGGTTGTGTAAAAGATGGAGGCAACTTAATACCTAATGAATCATTTTTTGGTATGGAACGGTCGAAATTTAGTAGTGTATTACTATATATGTGACTGATTAAAGGGAACGGTTTTGTGCGCGGGTAAGTTTCGTTAATTAATTTTTTTATTTTAGCAGATGAACTTACGGGCAGGATAAACACTTTACTGTTCACTCTGGTCGGTGTGCAGGCAAAAAAAGACCGGCAATACCGGTCCGGGTAGGTTATGTCACGGTGGGTTCGTCGCACTTCGGCAGCCAGTTGGCGTTGCTTTCCTCCCTGAGGGCGAGATTGGTCTGCATGCCCTGATTTGTGCGGCGCTTCTCGTAATTCAGTCCGTACTCTTTCAGCATGGCTGAGAGCCCCTTGCCGAACATGGTCAGGCTGAGCGCGTTCCTGTAGCCGTGGGCCTCCATATACACCAGATAGGCGTGATACAGATACAGGCGCGGTTGGCGCGGGATAATGTTGGCGTTCCCCATATACATCCCGTCCGGCTCCGGCAGCGCTTCCAGATAACCGCAAAAATCAAACGTCGGGTCAGCATCGCGCTTGATGCTGAGCGCCTCGTCGGAGTTCTGCTGCGACTGGAGCAGGGAGCGGGCGCTCATCGGGTCGCTGAACAGCTGCATCAGCTGGCGCACAATCACGGCCAGCTCGCGGGCGATTTTATCCCTGAGCTGCGGGTCGTGTTCTTCCGGCGCAATCTGCTCCGGGAAGTGGATGATTACCCGGCGACGTGACACGCCGCCGCTGCGGTCGGTGAAGCGCATCGGGTTATTGTTCACGGCCAGAATGACCGCCGGAATATGCGTCGAGTACGGATTCTGGTATTTCGGGTCAACGGAGACCGCATCGCCGCCGGTGATGGCCTTGAGTCCGGCACCGTCACCGCTCCATTTCTCCTGGTCAGGCAGACGTATCAGTGAGAAGCCAATCAGGGAGGCACGCTTGCGCGGGTCTTCCAGCGTGTCGATATCGGCTGACGTGGCGTTATCCTCTCCGGCCAGCATCGTGGCTATTTCGGCGAGAATACTTTTCCCGCTGCCGCCGGGGCCGGTGACTTCGAGAAAGAGCTGCCAGTCGTAGCGGTTCGCCAGCACCATAAACAGTGCGGCCAGAATCACGTTACGTTTTGTCGGGTTGCTACTGGCTGCCCGGTCGAGCCAGCGCCAGAAGTTCGGCGCGTGGGTTTCCAGCGTTTCCCCTTCCACCGGCGGGGTGAAATCCACGTCGCACAGCGTGCGCAGCCAGTGCGATTTGCTGTGCGGGCTGAGCGCGTCGCTGCGCGGGTTCACGGGAGTGTCAGTGGGTGGCGCCGTGCTGTTCGGGTGCGTGGCGAGCTTCTTAGGCGGTCAGGATAAGTGCAGGAAAAGGCCGCCCGGAGAATGAGGAAAATCAGTTATTTCGGTGCTGATACTGTTTCTTCTGAAGCCTCTCATCTCTATTCCATGTATTCACCTGATGTATTCGTGTCTGTATCGGCCTGTGACCATCGATTCGCTGGTATGGAGAACAGCCCCTCAAGACGTTGTTAGCGAGGTGGGAAGAGCATTGCGCGCTGTAGCGAGATAACTAGTTAAGATCTATCGCTAATCTACTTAAACCCGTCATTTTCCCAATTCATAGTGAGACTGCTCACAAATGAATTTTTTGGAAGCAAAATCAGGCTAGCTAAAATAATGTAACTGCTTGATTTTTTTGATGCCTCAAGATTATTATATTTCACAACTAGAATCTCATCTTTTACTGGGTGATTAATATGTTTGAAGATTTAATAAAAACGGTAAAGGCACAACTGTACGATAGATTAACCAGTCCGCTACTGGGATGTTTTTTGTTGTCATGGGTAATATGGAACTATAAGTTTATATTTACTTTGTTCTCCGATATGAAAATAGAAGATAAATTCAAGTTTATAGATGGTTCTATATATCCAGGCGATTACTCCCATTTTATATATGGGCTGCTACTCCCTTTTGTTACAACTTTATTCTTTATCTTCATTTATCCATACCCTGCAAAGTTTGCATACGCATTTTTTAGGAAAAGACAGGTCGAGCTCAAAGAAATACAACAAAAAATAGATGATGAAACACCTTTGACTCGTGATGAGGCAAGAAAGATTCGTTCTGATGCTGTCAAAATGAGCATTGAATTTGAACAAGAGATAGAAAAACTTCGTGAAGAAAATTTATCATTGCGCAGTATAATTAAAAAAATAAATGAAAATCAGGGGGGTGACTCTGCAAATATATCTGAGACGCAATCATCAAAAAAAGTTAATAGAGAGGCGGAAATCACTCACGATGATGAACAAAACTATAACTATGAACCATTTTTTGATAATAAATCCAATTTGTCAGGAAATTCTCGATTATTAATAACGGGCCCTGAACACATCAAAGCATCGGTAGAAAATCATATAAACAGCGATAAGAAATTTAATGGTCACACTTTTATGGTCAATGTTGATGGTAAGTATGTTTCTATCAATCTAATTTCCAAAAATGGAAGGGGTAAACCTTTTAAATATGACTATCACATCCCGGGGAATGGTAAGATAGGTTATGAATCGATGCGTATAATTAATTCTTTTGACGAGGATTTTGTTCGTTATTTAAATAATAAAAACCCCGAACAACTAGAGAATAAATAGATACTAAACAACAAACTAAAGAGCATGGGAAATCGAACTTATCGTAAAAAAAAGCCGCTATTTAAGCGGCTATAAGAAGTGGCAAGGTTAGGAATGATTACGGAGCCTTTACCCCTAAATCAAACTCATCTCCATTTCGAACTTTTTCAAGGAGTTCACGAAGATAGTTAGAATATCTATGAGATTGAATTTCATCATCGTTCATTATTGCATAGTGATATTTGTTATCGAACGTCTTAATGTCTACGCCAGTAATATTTTTAACTATTTCTAATAGTTTGTTCGCATCATGCCAGCCTTTGAAGCCAAGTGACTGACCTAGTGTGGTTAAAGTAAAAGGGAAGCTGGCATTAAATGCCATACCATCAGATGACGTTGCTATGCCATATAATTTTGCTAGTTCACCTTCTGATTCGCTAATATTTGATAAAACCCGGTAATCGACCTGAACAGGATTACGAGGTATGTCAGTTCTTACAAGGTCATAAGTGCGAGCTAAAAGTGCCCGTAATAATTTGGGGTTTATATTATCAAGGGCTCTATTCGAGCCAAATGCTGAAAACACCCAAGAATAATCATTTGCAACGATGCTTTTTATTCGGATGCTTTTGTTTGTAGATACCTGGATCAACCGTTCACGGCGTGGGTATTCATTCTCATTCTGCTTTTCGGCCCATTCTAGAATGTATATGTTGGGGATGACATCTCCATTCTCTGAAAGTAGCTCATCAATATCAGATAATATGTTTTTTATATTTGAATCTTCTGCACTATAACCTATAAAAAGAAGAGGGTGTTCAGCAAAGAAAGTAAGTAATTTTGCACTTAAATATTTCTTTTTCTTTATGAAGTCATCGTAATCATCACGATTTATTATTATGCTTTTAGGTGTAGAGCAACAACCATGTATTTTAAGAATTTCGCCAATGCTACCATGGTTAGCATACAGAATTTTTTGACCTATTATTGGCGTGAATTCAGGGTATATCGACTCAAGTAGTTTATCATAATTTGTTGTGATAATTGAGTGAGGATGGATCTTTCTTAAAAGTTCAATCTCGCCATTGTCTAAAATTTCCTTTTCTTGTAATAATAAATTAAAAATAGTAGATATTTTGTGTTTAAAGTAAATGCTTGGATCATTCCCCTCTTCAAATAATTCTACTGGAAATTCTTTTTCTCCGGCACCCCATGCCCACTCGTTATAAGAATCAGAGAATACGCTTCCAATATCAATTAACTCAGGATATTTCTGTTTATAATAAGCAAATCTTTTATCAATATTAGGACATTCAGAAGCAAGTTGTTGAAGAAGCTCTTCCCAGTTTGGGCCAGAAAGATACCTCTTAGTTAACCCCGAACCAACAAAAAGGATGGGCTGACATCCCATTCCTTCAAGGCATGTCTTTATATCATCACTAACGTCTTCAATGTATTGATGGTAATTATTTGGCATTTAAGACTCCTTTGCTGTGCAATCTTATTAAATTGCTTGCATGAGGTGGTGGTTTTTGTGCGCAAATTCACCCCACCAATTCATCAAGTCTATACGTTGTTCAAGATAAGTTGAACGATTGTATGCTCTACGAACTTCATTTTTATCGCTGTGAGCAAGCGCCGCTTCAATTACGTCTGGATTAAAACCAGCCTCGTTTAGCGCTGTACTTGCTATAGAGCGTAATCCATGCGCAACAAGTTTCCCACCATAACCAATTCTCTTCAGTGCAGCATTAGCAGTCTGACTATTCATAGGTTGCTTAGGATCATTCCTACTGGGGAAAACATGTTCACGATGAGCACTGATTGGCTTCATCACTTCCAGAATCTCTAATGGCTGAGGAGATACAGCTACAATGTGCTCACGCTTGGCCTTCATCCGTTCGGCTGGAATTGTCCAAAGCTTGTCATCTATATCGATCTCTAACCATCGAGTACCTGAAGCCTCAGAGGGACGCACAAGTGTTAGAAGCTGCCACTCGATAAGACAGCGTGTCGGAACAGTTAAATTAGACATAACCAGTGACCGCATCAATTTTGGCAATTCTTCTGGCCGCAGCGTCGGCATGTTTTGCTTTTTTGGTTTCTCAAAGGCCATGCCAACACTTGAGGCCGGATTCGCATCTATCAGACCAGTGTTAACCACATAAATCATTATTTCATTAATACGTTGTACCAGGCGGCGAACTGTCTCCAATGCCTCTAGCGCTTTGATTGTCTCAAGTGCTTCAACTATCGTTCTGGCCTTTACCTCCAGTACGGGTATCGTACCGATTGCCGGGAACACATCTTTATCCAAAGAACGCCAAATATCCTTTGCATAATCCTGTGTGACACTTCTGCTTTTTATCTGGAACCAGTTGGCAGTCACAGTTGAAAAAATGCTGTCTAACTCAATCTGGCGTTGTTCTGACGCTTGTTACTGTTCCTGTTCCTATTGTGGATCCATACCTTGCGCGAGTATGGTCAAGTGCTGGTCACGTATCTGACGAGCTGCTGCGAGTGTAAGGGCAGGGTATGAGCCGAGACTCAAATTCATGCGGCTGCTGCTTCCCGGTCGTTGATAACGGAAACGCTAGAGTTTTTTACCGGAGGTTTGAAGAGTAAAAACAGGCCATCGCCATCATGAAGGGGGAAGTCTTTTGCACGGGGTTTAGCTTTGAGGATTTCGTTGTTAGTGAGGAGGCGTGTGATGCGCCCCATATCTGGATTCCTTCCATGATTGGTACACGTTTAATGGACAACACTATAGCGTGTATCTAAACGTGTACCAATAATCACAGGATTTGACCGGATGTTCTCGGACAACGACAGACACAAAAAAGCCCGCAGGGCTTGCGCCGTGCGGGCTCTTAGGACTTCATCGGATGACTCTGGTAATCACCGATGGAGAATTTTGGTGGAGCTGGCGGGAGTTGAACCCGCGTCCGAAATTCCTACATCCTCGGCACTACATGCTTAGTCAGTCTTTACATTCGCTTGCCAGCTACGGACAGACACGCCACTAACAAACTAGCCTGATTAGATTTAACGCTTCAACCCCAGGCAGGGCATCCACGCGATCTCTTTTGGGTTTGACCTCTCTTTGATCCCCGTCTTAAGAGCGGAAGCTAGGGAGAGAGGGCTCAGAGCAGGTTATTAAGCTGCTAAAGCGTAGTTTTCGTCGTTTGCGACTATTTTTTGCGGCTTTTTACGAGGCCAACCGCCCCTCGGCATGCACCTTGGGTTTCGCAAATCCCGTCGAATCCAGAATCAGCCCCAATGTGTAGGTCAAGTATAACAGATTTGTGAATGTCGTTACCAGCCCCATAACGCAGGATTCTTTCAGCAGGGGTGGACGAAAAAGCAGCATCAACAAGGATATAGCGTAAGGGCCAGCGAGAGCTGGCCCTCAGGGGAGGGGGTTAGCGTCCGGCGTGCTTCATAATACGCGCCTTATCCAGCGCCCATTCACGATCTTTCAGATCGGTACGCTTGTCATGCTGTTTCTTACCTTTGGCGACGCCGATTTTCACTTTGCACCAGGCATTCTTCCAGTACAGCGACAGAGCGACAACGGTGTAACCTTCGCGGTTAATGCGGCCGTACAGCGTATCGAGTTCGCGCTGGTTGAGCAGCAGCTTACGGGTACGCGTCGGGTCGCAGACATAGTGGGTGGAAGCCACGGCCATGGGCGTAAAGTTGGCGCCGAACAGGAAGGCTTCGCCATCCTTCAGGATGACATAGCTATCGCCGATGTTGGCTTTGCCTGCACGCAGGGATTTGACTTCCCAGCCCTGCAGGGCGAGACCAGCCTCGTATTCATCTTCGATAAAGTATTCGTGACGGGCGCGTTTATTCAGCGCAATGGTGGCTGATCCAGGTTTGTGGGCTTTTTTCTTAGTCATAATGTCCTGAAGTCATCGTCTTATACACAGTTACCTCGATCGCATCCTGCGAGGTGTACTGCGCATCTTAGCACGAGTTGCGGCACAGCGTTTTTTTTAGCAGCAGATAAATGATATTATTTGCACTGTGTTTAAATGTGGAACCTGCTATGCCTCAGATTAGCCGTACTGCGCTGGTGCCTTTCAGCGCGGAACAGATGTATCAACTGGTAAACGATGTGAAGTCCTATCCTGATTTTCTGCCAGGCTGCACCGGTAGCCGCGTGCTGGAATTCGGGCCGACGCAAATGACGGCGGCGGTTGATGTGTCCAAAGCCGGCATCAGTAAGACCTTCACGACCCGGAATACACTGACCAGCAACCAGAGCATTTTGATGAGCCTGGTGGATGGCCCGTTCAAGAAGCTGATTGGCGGCTGGAAGTTTATTCCGCTGAGCCCGGAGGCGTGCAAAATCGAGTTCCATCTCGATTTTGAGTTTACCAATAAGCTGATTGAGATGGCCTTTGGCCGGGTCTTTAAGGAACTGGCCGCCAACATGGTGCAGGCGTTCACTTCGCGCGCCAAAGAGGTCTACAGTGCCAGCTAATATTCGTGTTGAGGTCGCTTACGCACTGCCTGAAAAGCAGTACCTGCAGCGGGTCACTCTGGACGAGGGGGCGACGGTCGAGCAGGCGATTATCGCCAGCGGCCTGCTGGCGCTGCGTGATGACATCGATCTGGCGAAAAACAAGCTGGGTATTTACAGTCGTCCGGTTAAGCTGCACGACGAAGTCCATGACGGCGACCGGGTGGAAATCTATCGCCCGCTGATCGCAGATCCGAAAGAGCTGCGTCGCCAGCGGGCGGAGAAAAACGCCGCGAAGTAACCGGCAGCTGCAGACCCGCTATCGGCCATAAAAAAAGCGCTCATTGAGCGCTTTTTGCTTTTCCGGGCCTTACTGACTGGTCAGCGCGGGCTTGTTATCAATGTTGGTTAACACGCCGCCATTGTTGAAGGTCAGGGTCAGGGTCTGCTGAGTCACTTTCTCGTGGCCCGGCTCCTGACGGAATACATAGAACCAGGTGTTGGTACCGAACGGATCCGACATCATTGGCGTTCCGAGAGCATAAGCAACCTGCTGTTGCGTCATACCGACACGAATTTTTGCTACATCGTTAGGTGCCAGATAGTTACCCTGGTTGATGTCAGGACGGTAAACCACTCGTTCCAGAGTGGAACAGCCTGCGGTCAACATAAGAAGAACCGCTGCGGCAGCAGTCAGCGTTTTACAGCGCATAGTGATTTGATTCCTTTTTGGGCCCGAGCAGTACGTGGCTCATCTGTAATATGCCGATAATAATAGACCTTCGCGCCGATGGAAACCTCCGGCTGCGGTCAGCAGGCAATTTGCTGTTCACTATGACCCTGTGAAAATCAAAAAGTTTACGCCGCAAGCAACTCTTTCGCGTTCGCCAGGGTGTTGCGCGTGACCTCGCTGCCGCCCAGCAGGCGAGCCAGCTCCTGCAGACGAGCACGCTTATCCAGCGGCTGCATATGGGTTTCGGTCATCTCGCCATCGGTCTCTTTGCAGACAAAGAAATGATGGTGGCCGCAGCCTGCGACCTGCGGCAGGTGGGTAACGCACATCACCTGCGTGGACTCGCCCAGCTGGCGCAGCAGCTTGCCGACCACCGCCGCGGTAGGGCCGCTGATGCCGACGTCCACTTCGTCGAAGATCAGCGCCGGGGTTTCCATTTTACGCGCGGTGATCACCTGAATCGCCAGCGCAATACGCGACAATTCACCGCCAGAGGCCACTTTCGCGATCGGCTGCAGCGGCTGCCCCGGGTTAGTGGTGACGCGGAACTCAATATGATCGGCGCCGTCGGCGGTGAGATGGCGTTCATCGAAAGCGACCTCAATCGCGAAGACCCCGTGCGGCATCGAAAGTGAGTGCATACTCTCGGTGATAAGCTGGGTTAGCTCGTCGGCGCTGGCCTGGCGCAGGGCGTGCAGTTGGCGCGCGGTCTCCAGCGCCAGCTGATGATGTTCGACCACCTGCTGGCTGAGGGATTCCAGCGAGCCGGCGCTGTCGTCCAGCAGGCGCTGCTCTTCGAGCATCGCCTGATAAACCGCCGGCAGCTCTTCCGGCATCACCTGGTGTTTACGCGCCAGCGCGATTTGCCGGGAAATCCGCTGCTCAAGTTCGAACAGACGATTAGGATCGAGGTCCAGACGGTCGTGATAGTGGCGCAGCTCATCGCTGGCCTCGCTGAGCTGAATGGCCGCCTCTTCCAGCATATCCAGCACGCCGGAAAGCTTGCTGTCCATACCCACCAGCTCGCTGACCAGCTGCTTCGCGGTATAAAGCTGGCTCTGCAGGTTGGCCTCTTCGCCGTCCGCCAGTACCGTCAGGGCGTGCTGACAGGTGCTGAGCAGCTGACCGCTGTTGGCCAGGCGTTTGTACTCTTCGTCAATCTGCTCAAACTCTCCCGCCAGCGGGTTAAATTCGTTCAGCTCTTTAAGCTGGTACTGCAGCAGATCGGCGCGGGCGGCGCGCTCCTGGCTCTGCTGCTGATGCTGGGCCAGCTCGCGGCAGCTCTGGTGCCACTGGCGATAGTGCTCTGCCATGCGCTGAGTGAGCGCATACTCACCTGTATAGCCGTCGAGCAGCGTTTTCTGGTGTTCGGGTTTGGTCAACAGCTGGTGCGCATGCTGGCCGTGGATCTGGATCAGCAGCTGGCCCAGCTCGCGCAGCTGCGAGAGCGGGACGGCGGTGCCGTTGATGAAGCCGCGCGAGCGGCCGTCGGCGCTGATCACCCGGCGAAGTAAACACTCACGCCCGCTCTCCAGCTGGTTCTCTTCCAGCCAGCGCTGGGCGGCCGGGGTATCTTTCAGCGCGAAGCGCGCGCACAGGTCGGCACGGGTGGCGCCGCGACGCACCATGTCGGCTTCCGCTCTGCCGCCGAGGCACAGCCCCAGCGCGTCGATGGCAATGGATTTCCCGGCGCCGGTTTCCCCGGTGATGGCGGTCATGCCGCTGTGGAAATCAATTTCCAGTTCACGAACGATAGCAAAATTACTGATGGTGAGTTGCGCCAACATAGCTGCCTTCCTGTATGAAAAACCAATACTGTGTTTTCGTACAGTATAGACTGGTTTTTTATCCAGTAAAGAGGCAGCGATGTAAATCAGAACAATTTTTTCGACCAGCCGAGCTTGGTGCTTAATGTATTGAAATAGCTGTAATCTTTAGGGTGAATCAGATTGAGGTGATAATCACAGCGGCGAATGAGAACGTCTTCGCCATCCTGGATCGGCAGGGCAATCTGGCTGTCGCAGCTGATCTCCAGATCGCTGCAGCGGTGAGAGAAGCGCAGGCGGATGTTGCTGTCGCCGTTGATCACCAGCGGTCGCGCCGAGAGGGTGTGCGGGAACATCGGCACCAGGGTGATGGCGTCCAGCGACGGGGTGAGGATCGGGCCGCCGGCCGACAGCGAATAGGCCGTGGAGCCGGTCGGAGTGGAGATAATCAGGCCGTCGGAGCGCTGGGAGAAGGCAAAGACTTCATCGATATAGACTTCGAACTCAATCATATGCGCCACTTTGCCGGGGTGCAGCACCACTTCGTTGATGGCGGTGCTGATGCGTTTCTGGCAATCCTGCTGGCACACCTGGGCCTCCAGCAGAAAGCGTTTTTCCGCGATGTAGTGGCCTTCCAGTACGTCGGCGAGCTGCTGCAGGGCGTTGTCCGGGTCCAGGTCGGTGAGAAAGCCGAGGTTGCCGCGGTTAATGCCGATGACATTAATGTCATAACGGGCCAGAGTCCGCGCCGCGCCGAGCATATTGCCGTCGCCGCCCACTACCACCGCGAGGTCGGCCTGTTGGCCAATCTCCGCCAGCGTGCCGGTTTTCACGTTGCTGAGCTGGAGTTCATGGGCGATCTGCTGTTCAACCAGCACTTCATACCCTTTGCTGCACAGCCAGCGCCAGAGCATTTCATGTGTGGTCAGGGCGGTGGGGTGACGAGGATGTCCCACAATGCCGATACACTTGAAATGGTTCTTCATGATCTGGATGTCCTTGCGTTAAATGAAATAGTGACAATCTGTCCGCTTCCCTTGAAACCCGGAAACTGATCCCCATAATAAGCGAAGTTAGCGAGATGAATGCGAAAAAAACGCGGAGAAATTCATGAGTAGTAAAGAACAGAAAACGCCTGAGGGGCAAGCCCCGGAAGAAATTATCACGGAGCAGCACGACGACGTTGAGGCGGTAGAGCCTGAAGTTTCGGCTGAGCAGGTGGATCCGCGCGATGAAAAAATTGCGAATCTGGAAGCCCAGCTGGCTGAAGCGCAGAAACGTGAACGTGAAGTGATGCTGCGTGCCAAAGCCGACGAAGATAACCTGCGTCGTCGTACCGAGCAGGATATCGAGAAAGCGCACAAATTCGCGCTGGAAAAATTCGTCAATGAACTGCTGCCGGTGATCGACAGCCTGGACCGCGCGCTGGAAGTGGCCGACAAGGCTAACCCGGAGCTGGCGCCGATGGTGGAAGGGATCGAACTGACCCTCAAATCTATGCTGGACGTAGTGCGTAAGTTTGGCGTGGAAGTGATCGCCGACACCAACGTTCCGCTGGATCCGAACGTCCACCAGGCCATTGCGATGGTCGAGTCTGAAGACGTGGCGGCGGGCAACGTGCTGGCCGTGATGCAGAAAGGTTACACCCTGAACGGCCGCACCATTCGCGCCGCGATGGTGACGGTAGCAAAAGCGAAATAACGTTTGCTGCCTTGCTCAACGGCTGCCCGCGGGCGGCCGTTTTTTATGCCATCGCTCCCGGCGCGAGAAAAAAAACGGCGGGCCGCAGCCCACCGTGATGTTAATTCCTTCGCTCGCGCTACTCCGCGACGCTCTCGCGTAATGATTTCACCGGCATCACTTTCACCTGTTTGATCATGTTGTCCTGCACGTCGAGGATATCAATATCATACTGCTCAATGCGCACGCGGGTGCCCGGGACCGGGATCTCTTCCAGCGCTTCAAGGATGATACCGTTGATGGTGCGCGCTTCATCTTCCGGCAGGTTCCAGTTGAACGCTTTGTTGATCTCGCGAACGTTGGCGCTGCCGTCGATTATCACCGTACCGTCGTTGAGCGGGGTCACTTCCTCCGCCAGGGTGGGTGACATGGAGGTGGTGAAGTCGCCGACAATCTCTTCAAGAATATCTTCTACGGTAACCAGCCCCTGAATATCGCCGTATTCATTAACCACCAGGCCGACTTTCTTTTTATTGCGCTGAAATTTCACCAGCTGGGTGCTGAGCGGCGTCCCTTCCGGAACAAAGTAGATCTCATCTGCCGCCCGCAGCATGATTTCTTTTGTGAACTCTTTCTTCTCCGTCATCAGGCGGTAGGCTTCGCGGACGCGCAGCATGCTGATGGCATCGTCCAGCGAATCGCGGTAGAGCACAATGCGGCCGTGTGGGGAGTGGGTCAGTTGGCGGACGATAGATTTCCAGTCGTCATTGATGTCGATGCCGACAATCTCATTGCGCGGCACCATGATGTCGTTAACGCTGACCTTCTCCAGGTCCAGCACCGACAGCAGCATATCCTGATTGCGTCGTGAGATTTGTGAACGGGATTCATTCACAATCGTGCGCAGTTCATCTTTACTCAGGGCGCTGCTGATGACGGTATCAGTGCGGATGCCCATCATGCGCATCAGCATGCGGGTGATGGTATTCAGCAGCCACACCAGGGGCATCATCAGCACCTGCAGGGGCGCCAACAGGAAGCTGCTGGGGTAGGCGACCTTTTCCGGATAGAGGGCGGCGATGGTTTTCGGCAGGACTTCGGCAAATACCAGCACCACAAAGGTGAGCACGCCGGTGGCGATCGCGACGCCGGCATCGCCGTAGAGGCGCATGCCGACGATGGTGCCCAACGCCGAGGCGAGAATGTTGACGAGGTTATTGCCGATAAGCACAAGGCTAATCAGGCGGTCCGGCTTGCGCAGCAGCTTCTCCACGCGCTTGGCGGGGCGGTTGCCTTGTTTCGCCATATGACGCAGCCGGTAGCGGTTCAGCGTCATCATGCCGGTTTCGGAACCGGAGAAATAGGCAGAGATAATCACCATGACGATCAGCGTTATGATCAGCGTGGTGGTGGAGATATGTTCCACGTAGGATTCCTTAAAAGACTTAGCTCACGAACTGTTGCAGCACGCGGCTACCAAAATAGGCCAGCGTCAGCAGACCGGCGCCAGCGACGCTGAACCAGACCACACGACGTCCGCGCCACCCTTCATGATAGTGGCCCCACAGCAGGACGATATAGACGAACCACGCAATAATCGACAGCACCGCTTTATCAATGTTTTCGCTGCTGAACAGATTGTGCATATAGAACAGACCGCTACACAGCGTCAGGGTCAGCAGCACCACGCCGACCTGGGTGATGTGGAACATTTTGCGCTCAATGCTCATCAGCGGCGGCATTTCGCTACTGAAGGCCAGCTTTTTGTTCTTTAACTGGTAGTCGATCCACGCCAGCTGTAGCGCATACAGCGCGGCAATGATCAGCGTGGCGTAGGAGAAGAGCGACAGGCCGATATGCACCAGCATCCCCGGGGTGGTTTCCAGGTGGGTGATATATTCGTTAGGCACGAAGGTGGCGAAGGCCAGATTGATCAGCGCGAAGGCATAGACGATAGGCAGCAGCAGCCAGCCGCGATTGCGCGAGGCCACGATAGTCATTACCGTACAGATCATCAGGCTCACCAGCGACCCGACGTTCAGTAAGCTGAGGTTTTGCCCGCTCTCGCCGCCGGGGAATATCCGTGCTTCCAGCGCAAAAGCATGGCAGATCAACGCGATAGTCGCTGATAAAATCGCCATTCGCCGCCAGCTGCTGTTTTTTTGCAGCAAGCCGGGGATAATCAGCGCGAGGCTGACAGAGTAGGCGACAAGGGCGAGTAGAGCAAAAACAGGCATAGGTGTCGGCTGTTGGATAAATAAGAAAGAGAAGCAGTATAACGTCAGCAGGCCTCTGCTCCAACCGTTGCAGCACATTCAGATTGATGTCGTGTTATACTCCGCCACATTCGTTTTGTGTGTCGCTGCGGCGACCGACCGTTTCCACCTCAGGCGAGAGACAATGTTTGATAATTTAACCGATCGTTTGTCGCGTACGCTGCGCAACATTAGCGGCCGCGGACGCCTTACAGAAGACAATATTAAAGACACCCTGCGCGAAGTGCGCATGGCGCTGCTGGAAGCGGACGTTGCGCTTCCGGTGGTACGTGATTTCATCAGCCGCGTCAAAGAGAGCGCGGTCGGCCATGAAGTCAATAAAAGCCTAACCCCGGGTCAGGAGTTCGTCAAAATCGTCCGCAACGAACTGGTGGCGGCGATGGGCGAAGAGAACCAGACCCTCGACCTGGCGGCGCAGCCGCCGGCGGTGGTGCTGATGGCGGGCCTGCAGGGCGCCGGTAAAACCACCAGCGTCGGTAAGCTGGGGAAATTCCTGCGCGAGAAGCACAAGAAGAAAGTGCTGGTGGTCTCCGCGGACGTTTACCGCCCGGCGGCGATCAAACAGCTGGAGACCCTGGCCGAGCAGGTCGGCGTCGACTTCTTCCCGTCCGACGTCGGCCAGAAGCCGGTTGATATCGTCAACGCGGCGCTGAAAGAAGCGAAGCTCAAATTCTACGACGTGCTGCTGGTGGATACCGCCGGTCGTCTGCACGTTGACGAAGCGATGATGGACGAAATTAAGCACGTCCACGCCGCCATTAATCCGGTTGAAACCCTGTTCGTCGTCGATGCGATGACCGGCCAGGATGCGGCGAATACCGCCAAAGCCTTTAACGAAGCGCTGCCGCTGACCGGCGTGGTGCTGACCAAAGTGGACGGCGACGCCCGCGGCGGCGCGGCGCTGTCGATTCGCCATATTACCGGCAAGCCGATTAAATTCCTCGGCGTCGGCGAGAAAACCGAAGCGCTGGAGCCGTTCCATCCGGACCGCGTCGCCTCCCGCATCCTCGGCATGGGCGACGTGCTGTCGCTGATCGAAGATATCGAGAGCAAAGTCGACCGCGCGCAGGCCGAGAAGCTGGCCTCCAAGCTGAAGAAAGGAGACGGTTTCGATCTCACCGACTTCCTTGAGCAGCTGCGCCAGATGAAAAACATGGGCGGCATGGCCAGCCTGATGGGCAAGCTGCCGGGTATGGGCCAGATCCCGGACAACGTGAAAGCGCAAATGGATGACAAAGTGCTGGTGCGTATGGAAGCGATCATCAACTCGATGACCCTGAAAGAGCGCGCCAAGCCGGAAATCATCAAAGGTTCACGTAAGCGACGTATCGCCGCCGGCTGCGGAATGCAGGTGCAGGATGTGAACCGTCTGCTCAAGCAGTTCGACGACATGCAGCGCATGATGAAGAAGATGAAGTCGAAAGGCGGCATGATGAAGATGATGCGCGGGATGAAAGGGATGATGCCTCCAGGCTTCCCGGGCCGCTAATACGCGTCATAATTCAAGCCGCAGATGCGTTGGCTGCGTTCGTTCACCCCGGTCACGTACTTGTGTACGCTCCCGGGGATTTACTCACTTGCCGCGTGATTCGGCCATTCGGCCTCACCCCTTCGGGGCCAGCGCAAGCGCTGTTCAAAACGCTTTCGCGTTTTGTCCTGCAACTCGAATTATTTAGCGTATGTAGTTTTGAATTGATTTTTGCACAGAAATCAGTAAAATTTTCGGGCTTTTAATATGACACCGGGCTCCGTTCCTCGATGGGGCCCGGTTGTTTTATTCACACAAGAGGATGTTATGGTAACTATTCGTTTAGCACGTCACGGCGCTAAAAAGCGTCCGTTCTACCAGGTTGTTGTCACCGACAGCCGTAATGCACGCAACGGTCGCTTCATCGAGCGCGTTGGTTTCTTCAACCCGATCGCTAACGGTGCGGAAGAAGAGACTCGCCTGGATCTGGATCGTATCGCTCACTGGGTTGGCCAGGGCGCTACTGTTTCCGATCGCGTTGCCGCGCTGATCAAAGCCGCTAACAAAGCAGCTTAATCTGTCACGGTGGTCATGATGAGCAAGCAACACACCGCACAAGCACCTGTTGATCCGATCGTATTGGGGAAAATGGGTTCTTCCTACGGTATCCGTGGTTGGCTCAGAGTGTTTTCCTCCACCGAAGACGCCGAAAGCATTTTTGACTATCAGCCCTGGTTAATCCAGAAGGCGGGTCAGTGGCAGGTCGTTGAGCTGGAAAGCTGGCGCCACCACAATCAGGACATCATCATCAAGCTGAAAGGCGTTGACGATCGTGATGCCGCGAATCTACTGACTAATTGCGAAATTATCGTGGATTCATCGCAGTTGCCGGAGCTGGAAGAGGGTGACTACTACTGGAAAGACCTGATGGGCTGCCAGGTAGTGACAACGGAAGGCTATAGCCTCGGTAAAGTCATCGATATGATGGAAACCGGGTCTAATGACGTGCTCGTCATCAAGGCAAACCTGAAAGATGCATTTGGTATCAAGGAGCGGTTGGTTCCGTTCCTCGATGGGCAGGTTATCAAGAAAGTCGATCTCACTACGCGTACTATCGAAGTAGATTGGGATCCTGGTTTTTAAATTCTCCGGATAAACGGTAAAAGACGGCGCTATGTGGATTGGCATAATTAGCCTGTTTCCTGAAATGTTCCGCGCAATTACCGATTACGGGGTAACTGGCCGGGCAGTAAAAAATGGCCTGCTGAGCATCGAAAGCTGGAGTCCTCGCGACTTCACGCATGACCGGCACCGTACCGTGGACGATCGTCCTTACGGCGGCGGACCGGGGATGCTAATGATGGTGCAACCCTTACGGGATGCCATTCATGCAGCAAAAGCCGCGGCAGGTGAAGGCGCGAAGGTGATTTATCTGTCACCTCAGGGACGCAAGCTTGATCAAGCGGGCGTCAGCGAACTGGCAACGAATCAGAAACTGATTCTGGTGTGCGGTCGCTACGAAGGGATAGACGAGCGCGTAATCCAAACCGAAATTGACGAAGAATGGTCAATCGGCGATTACGTTCTCAGCGGTGGTGAGTTACCGGCAATGACGCTGATTGACTCCGTTTCCCGGTTCATTCCGGGGGTACTGGGCCATGAAGCATCAGCAACGGAAGATTCCTTTGCTGATGGGTTGCTGGATTGTCCCCACTATACCCGTCCTGAAGTGTTAGAAGAGATGGAAGTACCGCCAGTATTGCTGTCGGGAAACCATGCTGAGATACGTCGCTGGCGTCTGAAGCAGTCGCTGGGCCGAACCTGGCTTAGAAGACCTGAACTTCTGGAAAACCTGGCTCTGACTGAAGAGCAAGCAAAGCTGCTGGCGGAGTTCAAAACTGAACACGCGCAACAGCAGCATAAACATGATGGGCAGGCGTGAGCCCCCAATATCAGTTTACCCAGGATAAGAGATTAAATTATGAGCAACATTATTAAGCAACTTGAACAAGAACAGATGAAGCAGGACGTACCTTCCTTCCGTCCGGGTGATACCGTGGAAGTGAAAGTATGGGTTGTTGAAGGTTCCAAAAAACGTCTGCAGGCATTCGAGGGCGTGGTTATCGCTATTCGTAACCGCGGTCTGCACTCTGCATTCACTGTTCGCAAAATTTCCAACGGCGAAGGCGTTGAGCGTGTCTTCCAGACTCACTCTCCGGTAGTTGACAGCATTGCTGTTAAACGTCGTGGTGCTGTACGTAAAGCTAAACTGTACTACCTGCGTGAGCGCACTGGTAAGTCTGCTCGTATCAAAGAGCGTCTTAACTAAGATTCGCTTTCGCGACATCCTGACAAAAAGGGCTGGCCTCAGGGCCGGCCCTTTTTTTATCTTTGTTGTAACCATCGTGATGTAAATCATTTACAATACGCCCTCTATTCGGAGGGGCGGTGGTCAGCAACAGTTTTCAGCAAACGACACCTAAACGGCGAGCCGCCTGGCTGGCGCTGTTGGCGATCCTGCTGATCGTCGTGGCTCCCCTGATCTCCGTCTCCCTGCAAAAAGACCCCATGAGCGCCATGCCCGGCATGCACCACGCCATGATGATGGACAGCTCGCCAGCGAGTATGGCGCAGATGCCTGGCCACGAGATGGCGATGACGCATAGCGCAGACGGCGCTACGCATACCGGACACGAACTGCCGCTGGATCATGCCGAAGCGTGTGGCTATTGCGTGCTGTTAGCCCACGTCCCGGGGCTGCTTTTCGCGCTGGCGTTGTTCGTCGCCATGCTCCTGCGGCGCATTCGCCTGCCGGCTTCTCGGCCGGTATTAAAACACTGGCGTTACTTTCCCTGGCTCTACCCCGAAACCCGCGCCCCGCCGCGGCTGTCTGCTTTTTCCCTTTAATAAAAATGAATCTGCGCACTGCGCAACGACCTCTTTTTGCTTTGAAAAAGGAAAAGTATGACAACCTGCACCTCGCGCGCGGCATGGCTGAACCTGCTGCGTCGCCTCCATTTCTATATCGGGCTGTTTATCGGACCGTTTATCTTTGTCGCTGCCCTGACCGGCACGCTGTACGTGGCGACGCCGCAGCTGGAAAACTGGCTCTATCACGATGCGCTGTATGGCCTTCCCGAAGGCACCCAGCAGCCGCTCAGCGCCCAGATTGCGGTGGCAGAAGAAGCGACCCAGGGTAATCTGCGGCTGCTGGCGGTACGTCCGGCCCCCGCGGTGGGCGAGACCACCCGCATTATGTTTGCCGATCCGAGTCTCGGGGAGTCGGAATCCCGGGCCATTTTTGTCGATCCGATCGCGCTGCGGGTGAAGGGCGATATGACGGTCTACGGCACCAGCGGAATCCTGCCGCTGCGGCAGTGGATTGACTATGCGCATCGTTCGCTGCTGCTGGGCGACAGCGGGCGGCTCTACAGCGAACTGGCTGCCTCATGGATGTGGGTGGCCGCCCTGGGGGGCATTGCCCTGTGGGCGATGACGCGTCCAAAACGGCGGCTAAATAACGCCCTGCAGAATCATCGTCGGCTGCACGTGACGCTGGGCTGGTGCTTACTGCTGGGCATGCTGCTCTTCTCCGCCACCGGCCTGACCTGGTCGCAATGGGCCGGCGGCAACGTGGATAAAATGCGGGCGGCTTTCGGCTGGTGGACGCCGCAGGTCAATACCGTGCTGCACGGTGAGGCGCCGATGGCGCACGATCCCCATGCCGGGCATCATAGGGAGGCGATGGCCATGACCCAGCATCAGCCAGCGCAGTTTGACCAGGCGCTGGCGGTGGCCCGTCAGGCGGGGCTGAACGCCAGCCGGCTGGAGATCCGTCCGCCGGTGTCAGACGAACGCGCCTGGACGGTGAATGAGATCGACCGCCGCTGGCCGACGCAGGTGGACGCGGTGGCGATCGATGGCGCCTCGATGCAGGTGGTGGATCGCACCCATTTTGCCGACTTTCCGCTGATGGCGAAACTTACCCGCTGGGGCGTCGATTTCCATATGGGGATCCTCTTTGGTCTGGCGAATCAGCTGCTGCTGGTGGGGTTTGGCTGCGCGCTGTGCGTAACCATCGGCGTGGGGTACCGGCTGTGGTGGATACGCCGTCCGTCACAGGCCGTCTGGGATCCGGCGCATTCCCTGCTGCAGGCATGGCTGTCGCTCGCCTGGCCTGCCCGTGGGCTGGTGCTGGGGATAGCGTTAGCCCTGGGGCTGGCCATGCCGTTGATGGGGATCAGCCTGGTGCTGTTCATTGCCGTTGACTACCTGCGCTGGCGCGCGGCAACGGCAATGAGGATAGCGAAGTCTAGCGATTAAGCGGACGTCTACGGCGTGCTGATGACCACCGTGACCCGGCGGTTTTCAGCGCGCCCGGCCGCGGTATCGTTGCTGGCGATCGGGTATTTTTTGCCAAGGCCGCGGGTGACTAAATTACTGCGCGGGATATGGGCGCCTTCCGCCCAGGCATCGGCTACGCTGTTGGCCCGCTTAAGCGACAGGGCTTCGTTATAACTATCCTCACCATAATTATCGGTGTGGCCTTCAAGGCGGCTATGTGTAATCCCGGTTGTCGCCAGCCGCGAGGCCATTTGGGTGATCTGCTGGCGGCTGTCGGGACGTAGTCGGTAGTCATTCTTATCAAACAGGATGCTATCGGATAAGCCCAGGGACCAATCGCCATTGCTTTCAGTGAAGCCATAAGATTTCATCGCCGCCACCTGCTCGGGGGTAAATTTTCCCTGAGGAGCCTGGCAACCTGTCAAAAGCGCCGCCGCCATCAGGGCGGGGGCGAAATATTTCCTGATCATAATGCGTCCTTTATTATTTCAGCATCTGCTGGATACGTTGGTTTTTCATCCGATACATATTCTGATCGGCAAGTTCTTGCAGTGATTCCGCCGTGGCGTGTTCCCACGCCAGGGCATAACCGACGCTCAGCGAGAGCGTGGCGCTATGGCCATTGTGCAGGTTGAATGGCGGAAGAAATTGTTCTGACAGCGCCTGACACAGGGCCTGGACTTCTGCTTCCGAGCGCACCTCGCGCAGCAGAACGGCAAACTCGTCGCCGCCAAGACGCCACGCCAGATGGCGTTTACCGGCGAAAGTCATCAGGCGGCTGGCGACTTCCATCAGCACTTTATCGCCCGCCGCATGTCCCCAGTTGTCATTGATCAATTTGAAGTTATCGCCATCGAGAAACAGTAACGCTGAGGTCTGGTGATCCACTTCATTTTTCATCAGCTCGGCGAGCGCGTTGCGAAAGGCGGCGCGGTTAGCCAGGCCGGTCAACGGATCGTGTAACGAGCTGCGCAACAGCTGAGCATTTTGGCCTGCAACTGGCGCTGCCAGTCCTCCATCTCCCCCAGCAGACTGTTAAAGTCCTGGGCAAACAGATGGAACTCCTAGATACGCTCCTCCGGCACCCGCCGGGAGAAGTGGCGGTTTTCGCGAATATCATGCACGACCTCGGTGATGCTCTGCAGGGCGGCGACGATCCCCCGGTGCAGGGAGTGGGTCAGCAGCAGGCCGATGAACGAGGCGAGCAGAATGCTGCCGGTCAGTACCAGAATCGAGATGCCGAGAAAGTGGCTAATCAGTTCGTCAAGCGCGGTCAGTCGCAGCTCGCCGATTTGTTTCCCCTGGTGCCAGATGGGCTGTACCGTGGGCTCCGGAAACAGCCATTTACTGATAAGGCCGCTCACTTGTTCTTTGTTGGCCAGCGGTTCGTGGCGCCAGGCGGCGAAGTGCTGCTTCTGGCCGTTGAGCACGATCGCCTGGGAAATCTGCCCTTGCTTCCCCAGCGAAGCGAGGGTCTCCTCTGCTGCCGCGCTGTCGCCAAACACCAGGGCGGCTTCGAGGCTGCGGCCCATGGTCGCGGCAGTGAGCTCAAGATTTTTCTGCGCGTACTGCTTGAGCGTGAAAATAGAGGCCGTGCTCAGCAGCAGCCAGACCAGCGTCATGGAGATCACCACGCTTATCACGCTAATGCGACGCAGCGCGCGTTTGAACGTCGGGCGCGATGTCTGTGAAAAGTCCTTATTCATGTGGTTTCTTCCGGGCAAGCATCAGGACGTCCGGGTTAACCCGAACCCCGCTGTGCGTCAGAACGTCCAGATTAACGGAGAAGCGGACCCTGTCGTCGTTGATGATCAGGCAAAACGCGCTACCAATTGAGCAATCCGTATTTTGTTCTGCGATGAGTAACAGCGGCCTCGAGCCATAGCGGCGAGTTAATTCCGACTGTTGGGTCGGCGTTTCGCTGCCAAAATAAAAACCATCGCAGGTCGTTTTTAACGCTTCTTCACTATTACGTACTATCACCGGTTGATAAGGCAATGCATCCGGCGCTTCATGAGCCAGGCTATGGGTGAAGCGTGATGAGGCAAAAATGCATAGCTTCGGCGCCCCTGTTAATGACGGCCAACGGGTGTAGGTCACGATCCCGGAAACAATAGCGCGAACATGTTCTGAAGGTCCGGCAGCAAAAACAGGAGATACCGCGATGAGAAAAAATACTGTCAATAAAAGACGGTGTAATACTGTCATTAACGCTTCCGTCAAATTCGCCATAGCGCGGGAATAGCCGCTGCCGATGCCCGGCGAAGAATACCACTGATAGCAAAACCCGTCATTAGATGCGCCCTTTGCTTTGGGACAAATCTCACCAGGATTTTTCGTAATGCCGATGGCGCTGGCGAGCAATTTTGGCGCGATTTCATTACCTGTAAATATTATTGTACGGTTAATGCCGTGGTAAGGGCCAATTAATTTATCACTGTAAAGTAAAATTTACGGAATATGGATTGAATTCTTTACTTCGTATGGTATCGTTACGTCATGCCCGCTGAGGCAACCCTTATCGCAAACGAGCTACACAGGATCGCAATCATGCAAAAAGACGCGCTGAACAACGTACATATTACCGACGAACATGTATTAATGACCCCGGAGCAACTGAAGGCGGAATTCCCCCTGAGCGTTGAACAGGAAGCGCAGATCGCGCACGCCCGTGAAACCATCTCCAATATCATCGCCGGTCGCGATCCGCGCCTGCTGGTGGTCTGCGGTCCTTGCTCCATTCACGATCCGGAAGCGGCGATCGAATATGCTCGTCGGTTTAAAGCCCTTGCCGCAGAGGTCAGCGATAGCCTCTACCTGGTGATGCGCGTCTATTTTGAAAAACCCCGTACCACCGTCGGCTGGAAGGGGCTGATTAACGATCCGCATATGGATGGTTCGTTTGATGTTGAAGGCGGCCTGAAGATTGCGCGTCGTCTGCTGGTCGAGCTTGTGAATATGGGACTGCCGCTGGCGACGGAAGCGCTGGATCCCAACAGCCCGCAGTACCTTGGGGATCTGTTCAGCTGGTCCGCCATCGGCGCGCGAACCACGGAATCTCAGACGCACCGCGAAATGGCCTCTGGTCTTTCCATGCCGGTAGGCTTTAAAAATGGCACCGACGGTAGCCTGGCCACGGCTATCAACGCCATGCGCGCCGCGGCGATGCCGCACCGATTCGTCGGTATCAACCAGGCCGGGCAGGTCTGCCTGCTGCAAACGCAGGGTAACCCGAACGGCCATGTGATCCTCCGCGGCGGTAAGGCGCCGAACTACGGTCCGGAAGATGTGGAGAAATGTGAAAAAGAGATGGCGCAGGCGGGACTGAAGCCGTCGCTGATGGTAGATTGCAGTCATGGGAACTCCAATAAAGATTTCCGCCGCCAGCCGGCCGTGGCTGAATCCGTTGTCGCGCAGATCAAAGATGGCAATCGCTCCATTATCGGCCTGATGATCGAGAGTAATATCCACGAGGGCAATCAGTCCTCTGAACAGCCGCGTGAGGCGATGAAATACGGCGTTTCGGTAACGGATGCCTGCATCAGCTGGGAAACCACCGATGCGCTGTTGCGTGAACTGGATAAGGATCTCCGCGGCCACCTGGCGGCCCGTTTGGTGTAAGAGGAAAGTATGGTTGCTGAACTGACCGCGTTACGCGATCAAATTGATGAAGTGGATAAAGCGTTGCTTAGCCTGCTGGCTAAGCGCCTGGAACTGGTGGCCGAAGTCGGCGAGGTGAAGAGCCAGTATGGCCTGCCGATTTACGTCCCGGAACGCGAGGCGGCGATGCTCGCCTCCCGGCGTGAAGAGGCGGCTGCGCTCGGCGTTCCGCCGGATCTGATCGAGGACGTTCTGCGTCGCGTGATGCGGGAATCCTATTCCAGCGAAAACGACAAAGGCTTCAAAACCCTTTACCCAAATCTGCGGCCGGTGGTGATCGTCGGCGGCGGCGGGCAGATGGGGCGTCTGTTTGAGAAGATGTTAACGCTGTCCGGCTACCAGGTGCGCATTCTGGAAAAAGAGGACTGGGCGCGGGCGACGGATATCGTCGCCGATGCCGGTATGGTCATTGTCAGCGTGCCGATTCACACCACCGTGGAGACGATCGCCAGGCTGCCGCCGCTGCCGGCGGATTGCATTCTGGTCGACCTTGCCTCGGTTAAAGCAGAGCCGCTGCAGGCGATGCTGGCGGCGCATCAGGGCCCGGTACTCGGCCTGCACCCGATGTTCGGTCCGGACAGCGGCAGCCTTGCCAAGCAGGTGGTGGTCTATTGCGATGGACGCCAGCCGGAGGCCTATCAGTGGTTCCTCGAGCAAATTCAGGTCTGGGGCGCGCGCCTGCATCGCATCAGCGCGGTGGAACACGATCAGAACATGGCCTTTATTCAGGCGCTGCGCCACTTTGCCACCTTCGCCTATGGTCTGCATCTGGCGGAAGAGAATGTGCGCCTTGAGCAGTTGCTGGCGCTCTCGTCACCCATTTACCGGCTGGAGCTGGCGATGGTGGGCCGTCTGTTTGCCCAGGATCCGCAGCTCTACGCCGACATTATTATGTCCTCGGAAAACAACCTGGCGCTGATTAAGCGCTACTACCAGCGGTTTGGCGAGGCGATCGGTCTGCTGGAGCAGGGCGATAAGCAGGCGTTTATCGATAGCTTCCGTAAAGTCGAACACTGGTTTGGCGATTACGCCCAGCGTTTCCAGAGCGAGAGCCGCACGCTGCTGCGTCAGGCGAACGATAATCGGCAGTAAAGCGAAAAAGATGTATACAATAAAGCCAGCGACCGCTGGCTTTTTTTATAGGGATGACAACGATGGCTGAACCACAACCGCTGTTTGACTACACCGGATACCTGCCGGAATGCCCGACCTGGAGTGAGGCAGAGCAGGCCCTCTACTGGGCCGATATCATGGAATGTGAAATTCACCGCTACGATACCCGCAGCGGCGAACACCAGGTGCTGCAGTTTCCGGAGGAGGTCGGCTGTTTTTCCCTGCGCGAGAAGGGCGGTTTTATCGTTGCATTGCGCAGCGGTATCTGGCTGACCGACGCCCACGGTCTGCTGCGGCGGAAAGTCTGCGATAACCCGAGCAACCCGGAACTGGCGCGCTTTAACGACGGCGGGACCGATCGCGACGGGCGCTTTTATGCCGGCACCTTCTGGGGCCCGGGGGATTACAACGGCGCGCTGCTGATGCGGGTCGATAACGACCTGAAGCCGTCGGTGATCCAGTGCGACATCCATGGCGCCAACGGTCTGGCGTTTAGCGCCGACCGGCGCTGGATGTATACCTCCGATACGCCGAACGCCGTGATTTACCGTACGCCGCTGGATGAGCAGGGTGAGCCTGGCCAGCGCGAAGTCTTTCGCCGTTTTCTGCCGGGCGAAGGGATCCCGGACGGGGCGGCGATTGACGTGGAGGGATGTTACTGGAGCGCAATGTTTGACGGCTGGCGGATCGCTCGTTTCTCTCCGCAGGGTGAGGAGCTGGAGTCCTACCCGATGCCGGTACGTTGCCCGACGATGGTCTGCTTTGGCGGGGCGGATATGAAAACGCTCTACATCACCACCACCCGGGAAAACATGGCGGACGATGAGCTGGCGCAGTATCCGCTGTCCGGCGCTATCTTCACCCTGCCGGTGGCGGTGGCAGGGATGAAGAAATTGCCGTTCCGCGAACGCTAAACCGGATCCACCGGCACGACGTTTTCGCTGGGGTAGCAACCGAGAACCTTCATGGAGCGGGTGATCTCCGCCAGCTCCTTCAGCGCCTTGCGCATGGGCAGCGAGTCCAGGTTTGCCTGAATATCGAGATAAAACATCTCTTCCCATGGATTGCCATGGATTGGGCGAGACTCCAGTTTGGTCATGATCAGATTGTGATTGCGCAGCACCAGTAAGGCCTCCACCAGGGCGCCCGCCTGCTGACCGGTCGCCATTAACAGCGTGGTCTTCGCCGGAACCTGATCGGAGACGTTCACCGCTTTGCGCGCCAGAATGAGGAAGCGCGTAATATTCTGCGTCTGGTTGGCCTGGCAGTGCTCCAGCACCTGCAGACCGTACAGGGCGCCGCCCGCTTCGCTGCCCAGTGCCGCGACGGCCGGGGAGTTCGCCTGCGCGACTTTTTCCATCGCCGCTGAGGTGCTCTCGGTATATTCAATCTTCCAGTGCGGGTAGCGACTCAGATACTGGCTACACTGCTGGAACGGCTGCGGATGGCTGTAGACGGTCTGAATTTTATCGGCATCCGTCGAGGTGCTGACCAGTACGCAATGATCGATAGGGATCGTCAGTTCGCCAACGATCGACAGGCTGGTGTGCTGCAGCAGATCGTAGACGTCGTTGATCCCGCCGGAGCTGGTGTTTTCAATCGGCACTACGGCGTAATCGGCCTGACCGGTCTCCACCTGATTAAAAATATCGGCGAACTTCGCGCAGCCGCTTTCAATAAACTGCTCAAAGTGGCGAGCGGCGTACTGACGCGCCGCCAGATGCGAATAAGAGCCTTTGGGACCGAGGAACGCCACGCGAGCCGAATGCGGGTTAATTTTATTCAAGTGCTGCTGCAACAGGGTTTGCTGGGTCAGAACAGAGTCTTCGATAATCAGCTGGAACAAGCGGGTGATGTAGTGTGCATCCAGATTATGACGCTTGCCGAGGGTCATCAGACGCTCCAGCAGATCGCGTTCGCGGTCAATATCACGCACCGGACGATGGGAGGCCAGTTTGGCTTTACCAACCTCAACAGCCAGCCCGCGACGCTCCGCCAGCAGAGCAAGCAGTTTCTCATCCAGCGCGCTTATCTTGTCGCGCAGCGCCAGTAATGGGTTTTCCTCGGTCATAGATGTTGCCTTTGTTGTTATCAAATAAAAAAGGCCTCCCGGGTGGGAGGCCTTATTGTTCGTCTTCGCATTCTTTCTTATACGACGAATTGCCTCCCGGTCAGGGGAAGGTAAAAAAGAATGCGAAGAAGAACGGGACGAGTTTCATGATGAATTCCTTTAAGTAGTGGGGATTACAGTACCTGTACTGTTTTCACTCTGTCAATAAAAAACGCGCCCGAAGGCGCGTGGCATGACACAACTTAAGTTAAGGATTACTCTTCTTCTTCCACAAAGCCTGCCTCTTTCACCGACGTCGCGGCGCGGCGGGCTTCCCCTTTGTGTTGCACTTTATTGAGCTGCCGTTCCAGCTTGTTGATCAATTCGTTAATGGCGGCGTACATATCTTCATGACGCGCACTGGCAACCAGATGGCCGTTTGGCGTGTTAATGGTTGCGTCAGCGATAAAACCCTGCGGCTCCTTAGACAGAATGATGTGCGGGTTAATTAAATGAGTTTGCCACTTATCCAGTTTGGCGAGACGGTCTGCGACATGCTGGCGGATTGCCGGAGTAATTTCCATTTGTTTACTGGTAATGTTCATTGTCATAAATTTTACCTCTTGTCTTTCCCGTCTTGGTGAATCCAGCATACCTTTCCCAATGTCAAAATGTGTGATCTAAATCACATTTTATTGTCACTTTTTGTCAACGAATTCATTTTGTGAGACAGGGCAGGAAGAGATGAGATTTTACTTGTCGAACCCGACAAAGCAGGCCATATTTGATGAGTTAACCCGGCGCTAAACCGCTTCAGCTAGCCAGGATAATGGATAAAAAAACGGCAGCCAGTGGCTGCCGTTTGCGATCTATGAATCAGGCTCAGGTGTTCTTGCTGTTCGCGGCGATAATCTTCGCGACTTTGTCCGCCTGAGCGTTCATCTGCATTTGACGATAGGCGTTTTCCATCTTCGGCAGGGCATCGCGGGTGGCCTGGGTATCCGGATAGTTACGCATCATACCTTCCACGCGGTTAACGACGGCAACCCATGCGCCGCGGTCGGTGTAGTAATCCACCACCGACAGCTCATACTTCGCCAGGCGATCTTTCAGGAACACCATGCGCTTATAGGCGTCAGTGGCATACTGGCTGTTCGGGTAGCCACGTACCAGTTTGGAGAAGTCATTGAAGGCATCGCGCGCGTGCTGCGGATCGCGGTCGGAACGATCGACGCCGAAGAAGCCCTGCAGGGCGCTGTCATCCAGAGCCATGTTGGTCAGGCCGCGCATATAGATGACGTAGTCGATGTTCGGATGGGTGGGGTTCAAGCGCATGAAGCGATCGATGGCGGCCTGAGCCAGCGGCAGATCGGCGTTTTTGTAATACGCATAAATCAAATCCAGCTGTACCTGTTGGGAATAAGGGCCGAATGGATAACGGTTATCCAACGCTTCCAGTTGCGTTATCGCCTGTTTCCAGTTACCGTCCTGCAGTTTTTGCTGGGCGGTCGCGTAGATTTCATTCGGCGGATTATCAGGCACCTCTTCCTTAGAGCCGGAGCAACCCACCAAAGCCAGGCTCAGTGTGGCGGCTGCCACCAGGTATTTCATGCGCGTCATGACGTTTTGACTTCCTCAAAATGTTTATGCGGGAGAATCTCTGTTCCTGCTCCCGATTAAGACCAGCTACAATAGCACACTATATTAAACGGCAAAGCCGTAAAACCCAACGTTAAACGAAGAAGCTGTATATGGCACAACGAGTACAACTCACCGCAACGGTGACCGAAAATCAACTCGGTCAACGCTTAGATCAGGCTTTGGCCGAATTGTTCCCTGATTATTCGCGATCGCGGATAAAAGAATGGATCCTCGACCAACGCGTATTAGTCAATGGCGCCATTGGCGATAAACCGAAAGAAAAAGTGCTGGGGGGAGAACGCATCGCTATCGATGTGGAAATCGAAGAAGAGGCGCGCTTCCAGCCGCAGGATATTCCGCTCAATATCGTTTACGAAGATGACGACATCCTCGTGATCAACAAACCGCGCGATCTGGTTGTACATCCTGGCGCGGGCAACCCCGACGGTACTGTGCTGAATGCGCTGCTGCACTACTATCCGCCTATTGCCGATGTGCCGCGTGCGGGTATCGTCCACCGTCTGGATAAAGACACCACCGGTCTGATGGTGGTGGCGAAAACCATTCCAGCGCAAACCCGGCTGGTGGAGTCGCTGCAGCTGCGCGAGATCACCCGTGAGTACGAAGCGGTGGCGATCGGTCATATGACCGCCGGCGGTACGGTGGAAGAGCCGATCAGCCGTCACCCGACCAAGCGTACCCATATGGCGGTGCACCCTATGGGCAAGCCGGCGGTGACCCACTACCGCATTATGGAACATTTCCGCATTCATACCCGTCTGCGTCTGCGTCTGGAAACCGGGCGTACGCATCAGATCCGCGTGCATATGTCGCATATTACCCATCCGCTGGTAGGCGACCAGGTGTATGGCGGCCGCCCGCGTCCGCCGAAGGGCGCGTCGGAGGAATTCATCACCGCGCTGCGTAAATTCGACCGCCAGGCGCTGCACGCCACCATGCTGCGTCTGTACCATCCGATTACCGGTATTGAAATGGAGTGGCATGCGCCCATCCCACAAGATATGGTCGAGCTCATCGAGGCGATGCGCGCCGATTTTGAAGCCCATAAGGACGATATTGACTGGTTATGACTAAACTGATTGTACCGCAGTGGCCAATGCCCGGCAGCGTGGCGGCCTGTAGTTCTACCCGCATCGGCGGCGTGAGTCTGCCGCCCTATGACTCGCTCAATCTGGGCGCCCATTGCGGCGACAATCTGCAGCATGTCGAAGAAAACCGGCGGCGGATGTTTGCCGCCGGCGGCTTGCCGTCTTACCCGGTTTGGCTGGAGCAGGTTCATGGTACCGTTGTGCTCACGCTGGACGGCGGACCCTATCCGTCGAAACGCGCGGATGCCTCTTATAGCCGTACGCCAGGGACTGTCTGCGCGGTGATGACCGCTGACTGCCTGCCGGTCCTCTTCTGTAACCGCGCCGGTACCGAAGTCGCCGCGGCGCATGCGGGATGGCGCGGCTTATGCGAAGGGGTTCTGGAAGAGACGGTCGCCCGTTTCGCCGATAAAGCCGAAAACATTATGGCGTGGCTGGGGCCCGCCATCGGTCCGCAGGCGTTTGAGGTGGGGCCAGAAGTTCGCGACGCTTTTATGGCGAAGGATGAGAATGCGCACCGTGCTTTTCGTCCGGCAGGCGAAAAATATTTTGCTGATATCTACCAACTGGCTCGGCAGCGTCTGGCAAACGTCGGCGTTGAGCAGATTTTCGGCGGCGATCGCTGCACGCTAAGCGAAAAGGATGATTTTTTCTCTTACCGGCGCGACAAGACCACCGGTCGTATGGCAAGTTTCATTTGGCTGATATAACCTAGAGAATCAAGACGATCCAGAAGGCAAACTTATTTTTCGCATAGTTCAGGTCTTTAACCTTGAATAATTGAGGGATGACCTCATTTAATCTCCAGTAGCAAATTTGACCTGTTATGGGAGGAGTTATGCGTCTGGATCGTCTTACCAATAAATTCCAGCTTGCTCTTGCCGATGCCCAGTCGCTCGCACTCGGGCACGACAACCAATTCATCGAACCTCTTCATTTAATGAGCGCCTTGCTGAATCAGGAAGGGGGATCGGTACGTCCTTTATTAACCTCGGCGGGTGTGAATGCCGGGAAACTGCGCACTGACATCGAACAGGCTCTGAGCCGTTTACCGCAGGTGGAAGGCACCGGCGGCGATGTACAACCTTCTCAGGATTTAGTGCGGATCCTGAACCTTTGCGACAAGCTGGCGCAAAAGAAAAAGGACAATTTTATTTCGTCAGAACTGTTTGTTCTGGCGGCGCTTGAATCACGCGGTACGCTGACCGACCTTTTAAAATCCGCCGGAGCAACAACCGCCAACGTGAGCCAGGCGATTGAACAAATGCGCGGAGGTGAAAGCGTGAACGATCAGGGTGCCGAAGACCAACGTCAGGCATTGAAGAAATTTACCGTCGATCTCACCGAGCGTGCCGAGCAGGGCAAGCTGGACCCGGTTATCGGCCGTGATGAAGAGATCCGCCGTACCATTCAGGTACTGCAGCGCCGTACCAAAAACAATCCGGTGCTGATTGGTGAACCCGGGGTGGGGAAAACCGCTATCGTCGAAGGCCTGGCGCAGCGTATCGTCAACGGCGAAGTGCCGGAAGGGCTGAAAGGCCGCCGGGTGCTGGCGCTGGATATGGGCGCGCTGGTGGCCGGGGCGAAATACCGCGGTGAGTTTGAAGAGCGTCTGAAAGGCGTGCTGACCGACCTGTCGAAACAGGAAGGCAACGTCATTCTGTTTATCGATGAACTGCATACCATGGTTGGCGCCGGTAAAGCCGATGGCGCGATGGATGCAGGCAACATGCTCAAGCCGGCGCTGGCGCGTGGTGAACTGCACTGCGTCGGGGCGACGACGCTTGACGAATACCGTCAGTACATTGAAAAAGACGCTGCGCTGGAGCGCCGCTTCCAGAAAGTGTTCGTCGCCGAGCCATCGGTAGAAGATACCATCGCTATTCTGCGCGGCCTGAAAGAACGTTATGAACTGCACCACCACGTGCAGATCACTGACCCGGCAATCGTGGCGGCGGCGACCTTGTCGCATCGTTACATTGCCGACCGTCAGCTGCCGGATAAAGCCATCGACCTTATTGATGAGGCGGCGTCCAGCATCCGTATGCAGATCGACTCGAAGCCGGAAGAGCTGGACCGTCTCGATCGCCGTATCATCCAGTTGAAACTGGAGCAGCAGGCGCTGAAGAAAGAGTCTGATGAGGCGAGTCTGAAGCGTCTTGATATGCTCAACGAGGAGCTGGCGGATAAAGAACGGCAGTACTCGGTGCTGGAAGAAGAGTGGAAAGCGGAAAAAGCGTCCCTCTCCGGCACTCAGACCATCAAAGCCGAGCTGGAGCAGGCGAAAATCGCCATCGAACAGGCGCGTCGCGTCGGTGACCTGGCGCGGATGTCTGAGCTGCAGTACGGCAAAATTCCGGAACTGGAGAAACAGCTGGCGGCAGCCACTCAGTCCGAAGGGAAAACCATGCGTCTGCTGCGTAATAAAGTGACGGATGCTGAAATCGCCGAAGTGCTGGCCCGCTGGACCGGTATCCCTGTCTCCCGCATGATGGAAAGCGAGCGTGACAAACTGCTGCGTATGGAGCAGGAACTGCATCACCGGGTAATTGGCCAGGATGAGGCGGTTGAAGCGGTATCTAACGCGATTCGCCGCAGCCGCGCCGGGCTATCCGATCCGAACCGACCGATTGGTTCATTCCTGTTCCTCGGTCCGACCGGGGTCGGTAAAACCGAGCTGTGTAAAACGCTGGCTAACTTTATGTTCGACAGCGACGACGCGATGGTGCGTATCGATATGTCCGAGTTTATGGAGAAACACTCCGTCTCGCGTCTGGTCGGTGCGCCTCCGGGATACGTCGGTTATGAAGAGGGTGGTTACCTGACCGAGGCGGTGCGCCGTCGTCCTTATTCCGTCATCCTGCTGGATGAAGTGGAAAAAGCGCACCCGGATGTGTTCAACATTCTGCTGCAGGTACTCGACGACGGGCGCCTCACCGATGGGCAGGGGAGAACGGTCGACTTCCGTAATACGGTGGTCATCATGACCTCGAACCTTGGTTCCGATCTGATTCAGGAACGGTTCGGCGAGCTGGATTACGGACATATGAAAGACCTGGTGCTGGGAGTGGTCAGCCAGAACTTCCGTCCGGAGTTCATCAACCGTATCGATGAAGTGGTGGTTTTCCATCCGCTGGGTGAGAAACACATTGCTTCTATTGCCCAGATCCAGCTGCAGCGTCTGTATAAACGTCTGGAAGAGCGCGGATATGAAGTGCGGATGTCTGATGAGGCGCTGAAGCTGCTAAGCGCCAACGGGTACGATCCGGTATACGGCGCGCGGCCACTGAAACGCGCTATTCAGCAGCAGATTGAGAACCCGTTAGCCCAGCAGATCCTTTCTGGTGAGCTGATTCCGGGTAAAACCGTCGAGCTGGTAGTGAAAGACGACCGTATCGTGGCAGTGCAGTAAGTCACAAAACGACAAAAACGGGCCCAGCGGGCTCGTTTTTGTTTAAAAACCAGGCAAGAATTAAAGCTCAACACCTGATTTGGTTGAAAAGTGAGCGGTTGAATTCTTTTTTTGAATTTATCCTTGTCACTTCAGAATTACCCCCTATAATGCGCCTCCACTGACACGGAACAACGGCAAGCAAGCCGCCGGGACAGCAGGATTCAACAGCGAAAGCAACGTTGAAAACCGACAGAGAAAAGCAAAATAAGGGCTTGACTCTGAATGAGGAAAACGTATTATACGGGACCTCGCAACGGTGAGCTGAAAGCCGCGTTGCAACTGCTCTTTAACAATTTATCAGACAATCTGTGTGGGCACTCAAAGTGACATGGATTCTTAACGTCCTCGGACG
>NZ_JAKKOM010000170.1:0-251 GCF_021739525.1 Klebsiella sp. 2019SCSN059
TGTAGCTCAGGTGGTTAGAGCGCACCCCTGATAAGGGTGAGGTCGGTGGTTCAAGTCCACTCAGGCCTACCAAATTTTCCCTGAATACTGCGTTGTGGCAAAGCTCGCATACTTCAGTATGCTTCGCTTCACCACGCCTTGTCTCAGGAAAAATTACCGGTACAGAGATAACACCGATGGGGCTATAGCTCAGCTGGGAGAGCGCCTGCTTTGCACGCAGGAGGTCTGCGGTTCGATCCCGCATAGCTCCA
>NZ_JAKKOM010000171.1:0-249 GCF_021739525.1 Klebsiella sp. 2019SCSN059
CGGTGGAATCAATCACCAGATGCGCGATTTCACCCCGGGTGGACGTTTTGAAACTGACATTAACCGACTTTGCGCGCTTGCTGACTCTGGTGTAATCCGGGCAGCGCAACGGAACATTCATCAGTGCAAAAATGGAATCAATAAAACCCTGCGCAGCGCGCAGGGTCAGCCTGAATACGCGTTTAATCACCAGAACGGTGGTGATGGCGAGATCAGAATAGCGCTGGGGCCTTCCTCGTGATGAAGGCG
>NZ_JAKKOM010000172.1:0-246 GCF_021739525.1 Klebsiella sp. 2019SCSN059
GACTTCACAGACGGATTTGCTCAAGCACTATACGCTGAGTGATGAAGACCTTGGGCATATCAGGCTGCGTCGGCGCGTTCACAACAGGTTCGGCTTCGCCCTGCAATTGTGTGTCCTGCACTATCCCGGCCGGGTGCTGGCTCCAGGCGAACTGATCCCTGCAGAGGTCATCGAATTTATCGGAGCGCAGCTTGGCCTGGGTGCCGACGATCTCGTAGACTATGCTGCCCGCGAGGAAACACGGCA
>NZ_JAKKOM010000173.1:0-237 GCF_021739525.1 Klebsiella sp. 2019SCSN059
GCCCTGATTTTTCTGTGAGTCTGCCGGATAAGACCCGGGAAGGCTTCTGAGTCCGTCACATTGTTCAGCGACAGGTCTGCACAGATGATTTCATGTGTGTTGCTGTCAACTGCCAGATGCAACTTTCGCCATATACGACGGCGTTCTTTGCCGTGTTTTTTGACTTTCCATTCGCCTTCACCAAAGACCTTCAGCCCGGTGGAATCAATCACCAGATGCGCGATTTCACCCCGGGTG
>NZ_JAKKOM010000174.1:0-234 GCF_021739525.1 Klebsiella sp. 2019SCSN059
TCCCGACAACGCAGACCGTTCCGTGGCAAAGCAAAAGTTCAAAATCACCAACTGGCCCACCTACAATAAAGCCCTCATCAACCGTGGCTCCATAACTTTCTGGCTGGATGATGAAGCTATTCAGGCCTGGTATGAGTCAGCAACACCTTCTTCACGAGGCAGACCTCAGCGCTATTCTGACCTTGCCATCACGACTGTGCTGGTCATTAAACGCGTATTCAGGCTGACCCTGCG
>NZ_JAKKOM010000175.1:0-230 GCF_021739525.1 Klebsiella sp. 2019SCSN059
CGGGAGGATTCGAACCTCCGACCGCTCGGTTCGTAGCCGAGTACTCTATCCAGCTGAGCTACGGATGCATCGGGAAAGCGATTGTACTGCGGGGTTACTCTCCTGGCGCTGACGATAATTTCGTAGACCATGAAACAACGTTTTCGCTGTTGTTAAGGAGAATATGGTGCATCCGGGAGGATGACTCGGCTGCGCCTCGCCCTTCGGGCCGTTGCTTACGCAACGTTATC
>NZ_JAKKOM010000176.1:0-214 GCF_021739525.1 Klebsiella sp. 2019SCSN059
CGATGGGGCTATAGCTCAGCTGGGAGAGCGCCTGCTTTGCACGCAGGAGGTCTGCGGTTCGATCCCGCATAGCTCCACCATCTTTACTGCGAACACAAGAAAACTTCAGAGTGAACCTGAAAAGGTGCACTGCGAAGTTTTGCTCTTTAAAAATCTGGATCAAGCTGAAAATTGAAACGACACACTGTTTAAGTGTGTTCGAGTCTCTCAAATT
>NZ_JAKKOM010000177.1:0-211 GCF_021739525.1 Klebsiella sp. 2019SCSN059
GGGGTCTGACGCTCAGTGGAACGAAAACTCACGTTAAGGGATTTTGGTCATGAGATTATCAAAAAGGATCTTCACCTAGATCCTTTTAAATTAAAAATGAAGTTTTAAATCAATCTAAAGTATATATGAGTAAACGGCACTGTTGCAAATAGTCGGTGGTGATAAACTTATCATCCCCTTTTGCTGATGGAGCTGCACATGAACCCATTCA
>NZ_JAKKOM010000178.1:0-203 GCF_021739525.1 Klebsiella sp. 2019SCSN059
GCCGTTGACAGTAAAACACATGAAATCATCTGCGCTGACCTGTCGCTGAACAACGTTACGGACTCAGAGGCCTTCCCCGGGTTAATCCGGCAAACCCACCGGAAAATCAGGTCAGCCGCCGCCGATGGCGCTTACGACACCCGGCTCTGTCACGATGAACTGCGGCGTAAGAAAATCAGCGCGCTTATCCCTCCCCGAAAAGG
>NZ_JAKKOM010000179.1:0-203 GCF_021739525.1 Klebsiella sp. 2019SCSN059
TGGCGGAACGGACGGGACTCGAACCCGCGACCCCCTGCGTGACAGGCAGGTATTCTAACCGACTGAACTACCGCTCCACCGAATTTTTTCGCTTTATTACCACCGGTTGTCACCCCGGCTTACTGCAATTTGATGCCTGGCAGTTCCCTACTCTCACATGGGGAGACCCCACACTACCATCGGCGCTACGGCGTTTCACTTCT
>NZ_JAKKOM010000017.1:0-112024 GCF_021739525.1 Klebsiella sp. 2019SCSN059
GTAAGGCGCAGCCGCCACCCGGCACAAAACCGGCTCCGTGCCCGCTGTCCTTGCCCGGCGGCGCTGCGCTTGCGCGGACCTACTGGCAGTCAGACCCGGACAGGTAGGCCGGGAAAGGCGCAGCCGCCAACCGGCAAAAAATCGGCGCACGTGCTCCATGCCTCTGCGGAGGCATTTTTTACGTCCGTCTGGCAAACCTGACAAATAACCTGGCAAGAGCAAACAAACGCCCCGGCGCCGCGGGCTGGTAGCTTAAGGGTGACAAAGCCGACATTCGCAGCGGCATAAGACAACACAACAATAAGATGAGGTCATCATGGCAAACGGCTTGAAATTTTCCCCTCGTAAAACCGCGCTGGCGCTGGCCGTGGCGGTGGTTTGCGCCTGGCAATCCCCGGTTTTCGCTCACGGCAGCGAGGCGCACATGGTGCCACTGGATAAAACGCTGGAGGCGTTTGGCGCTGACGTGCAGTGGGACGACTATGCGCAAATGTTTACCCTGATAAAAGACGGCGCTTACGTCAAAGTGAAGCCCGGCGCTAAAACCGCGATCGTCAACGGCAAAACCCTTGATCTGCCGGTGCCGGTGGTGATGAAGGACGGTAAAGCCTGGGTCTCCGATACCTTCATCAACGACGTGTTCCAGTCCGGTCTCGACCAGACCTTCCAGGTGGAAAAGCGCCCTCACCCATTAAACTCGCTCTCGGCAGCGGAAATCAGCGACGCGGTGACCATTGTCAAAGCCGCGCCGGAATTCCAGCCTAATACCCGGTTTAGCGAAATTTCCCTGCATGAGCCGGATAAAGCGGCGGTATGGGCCTTCGCCCTGCAGGGCACGCCGGTGGATGCGCCGCGCACTGCCGATGTGGTGATGCTGGATGGCAAACAGGTGATGGAGGCCGTGGTCGATCTGCAACACAAAAAAATCCTCTCATGGACGCCGATCAAAGGCGCCCACGGCATGGTGCTGCTCGATGATTTCGCCAGCGTGCAGAACATCATCAACGCCAGCAGTGAATTCGCGACGGTGCTGAAAAAGCACGGGATTACCGATCCTGGAAAAGTGGTCACCACCCCGCTCACCGTCGGCTACTTCGATGGCAAAGATGGCCTGCAGCAGGATGCGCGCCTGCTGAAGGTGGTCAGCTATCTCGATACCGGCGACGGCAACTACTGGGCGCACCCGATTGAAAACCTGGTGGCGGTGGTCGACCTGGAAGCGAAGAAAATCATCAAAATCGAGGAAGGCCCGGTGATCCCGGTGCCGATGGAACCGCGGCCGTATGATGGCCGGGACCGCAACGCCCCGGCGGTGAAACCGCTGGATATTACTGAACCGGAAGGCAAAAACTACACCATTACCGGGGATACCATTCACTGGCGGAACTGGGATTTCCACCTGCGTCTTAACTCGCGCGTCGGGCCCATCCTCTCGACGGTGACCTACAACGATAACGGCAAAAAACGCCAGGTGATGTATGAAGGTTCCCTCGGCGGGATGATCGTCCCCTACGGCGACCCGGACGTCGGCTGGTATTTCAAAGCCTATCTGGACTCCGGCGATTACGGCATGGGCACCCTGACCTCGCCGATTGTACGCGGCAAAGACGCGCCGTCGAATGCGGTGCTGCTGGATGAAACCATCGCCGACTACACCGGCGCGCCGACCACCATCCCGCACGCTGTCGCCATCTTCGAGCGCTACGCCGGGCCGGAATATAAGCACCTGGAGATGGGCAAGCCCAACGTCAGTACCGAGCGCCGGGAGCTGGTGGTGCGCTGGATCAGCACCGTCGGCAACTACGACTATATCTTTGACTGGGTATTCCACGACAACGGCACCATCGGTATCGACGCCGGCGCCACCGGGATTGAGGCGGTGAAAGGCGTGCTGGCGAAGACCATGCACGACCCTAGCGCCAAAGAGGATACCCGCTACGGAACGCTGATCGACCATAATATTGTCGGCACCACCCACCAGCATATCTATAACTTCCGTCTCGACCTCGACGTGGACGGCGAAAACAACACCCTGGTGGCGATGGACCCGGAGGTGAAGCCCAACACCGCCGGCGGCCCGCGCACCAGCACCATGCAGGTGAATCAGTACACGATCGACAGCGAACAGAAAGCGGCGCAGAAATTCGACCCGGGCACGATTCGCCTGCTGAGCAACACCAGCAAAGAGAACCGCATGGGCAACCCGGTCTCTTACCAGATAATCCCTTACGCCGGCGGCACCCATCCGGCGGCGACCGGCGCCAAATTCGCCCCGGACGAGTGGATCTACCATCGTCTGAGCTTTATGGATAAACAGCTGTGGGTGACGCGCTACCACCCGAGCGAACGCTATCCGGAAGGCAAATACCCCAACCGCTCCGCTCACGATACCGGGTTAGGCCAGTATGCGAAGGACGATGAGTCGCTGACGCACCAGGATGACGTGGTGTGGATCACCACCGGCACCACCCACGTGGCGCGGGCTGAAGAGTGGCCGATCATGCCAACCGAATGGGCGCACGCCCTGCTGAAGCCATGGAACTTCTTTGACGAAACGCCGACCCTCGGCGAGAAGAAACAGTAATCTTAACCCACGGTGAAATCGAGCAGGATTTTACCGCCTCTTCCCGGCTGGCCGGCGGCGGCAATCGCCTCCCGCCAGTCGTTCAACGCCACCCGCCGGGCCGGCGGTTGCGTGGTCGTCGGCAGCCGCTGCCAGATCTCGTCGAAGGCCGCCCGCCATGCCGCCACGCTGAGGCCAGGCAGCGCCTCCCGCAGATGAAACTTGCGCACCGCCGCGCTGGCGCGCGTCTGGATCAGCGGCCGTCCGGATAATAAGCCATAGGAGATCAGGGTCGATGACGCGGGCAGCACCGACAACAGCGTGTTCCCCAGCTCCCCGCCCACCGCGTCAAACACCAGATCGCTATGCTGGCTGACCTTCTCCACCAGCGCCCGGTCGGCCTCAAGGATCGGATAGATCCCGGCCAGCTCCAGACGCGCCCGATGCTGCGGCGAGCGAATAATCCCGCTTACCGAACGGGCGCCCATGGCCAACGCCCACTGCCCCAGCAGGCTGGCGCAAGAGGAGGCGGCGGCGGTCAGCACGATCTGTTTCCCGGCAACCGGCCAGCGTCTGAGCATCAGCATCGCGGTCAGCGGATTGATATACCCGCGGGCGGCCAGCAGATCGTCAACCGCCGCGGGAACCGGCACCAGCCAGGTCTCATCCAGATCGATAAACCGCTGCCAGGTGCCGCCCCCGCGCAGGGGCAGCACCCGCTGGCCCGCGGTCAGTCGGCTGCCGAACGGCGCGGCGACCACCTCGCCAAGGCCTTCGTAGCCGGGCACGGCCGGCAGTCGGGTACGGTGGCGATAGGCGCCGGTAATGGGGATCAGATCTGAGGGATTCACCGGGGCATAGCGCATCCTGACCCGCACCCGTCCGCCGGCCAGCGGCGCCAGCGGGGTGCGTTTCAGCGATAGCACCGCGGCCGGCGGCCCGTAGCGGTCATAAACAATGGCGTCATTGAACATCGACAGGCTCCAGACAACGAAAGGCGGGATCATAGCAGATCCCGTCCGCAGCCGCTTACGCCGGTGGCCAGACCTGGGGGAACAGTGGCGAATCCAGCGGGTCGCCGTCCCGCAGAGTCAGTTCGGGGAACGGCGGCGAGGTCACGCCGCCGCGGTCGGCAAACGCGGCGTCATCCCCCACCCAGCGGGCGGAGAAGACCCGTCGCGCCCGCGCCCCGGGGTTGCCGCGGGCGCCATGGACGGTGCGAAAATGGAAGGCCACCGCGTCCCCCGGCTCCAGCGCCCAGCTGACGATATCGTACTCATCCTCATGGGCGTCGATATCCGGCAGCGCGCTGAACCGGGTGTGCTCGTAGAGCTTTGTGCCATTGAAGCGGGTGGGACTGTACTCCGCCTCCCAGCGATGCGACCTGCGAATGCAGCGCAGCGAGGTGGCCTCCGCTACCGGGTCCAGCGGGATCCAGAAGCTGACGTTCTGCCGGCCGGAGACGCAATAGTACGGCTGATCATGATGCCAGGGGGTGACCGTGCTGCCTCCGGCGGGTTTGACCAGCGTATGCTCATGGAAAAATTTCGCCGTCTGCGACTGCATCAGCGCCGCGGCGATCTCCGCGGCCGCCGACTGGAAGACAAACTCGCTAAACGCCGGGATCCGCGACCAGTTACAGTAATCCTGAAAGAAAGGCGGCGAGCCATCTTTGGGGATCACCGTGCGCGCATGACCATATTCGCTGGGGCTGGCCATCAGCGCCGTGACCCCCTCAGTGAGGCGCTCAACCCAGGGGGTAAAAACGCCCTTCAGTAATACCACGCCATCCGCCTGCCAGCGGTCGACAGTCGCTTGATCGATATGGGGAGAGTGTTGATTGTGCATCGCTTGGGTTCCTGTGTGGGTGGATCAGGTAAGCGGTTCTGCGGGCTCGGCGCGCATCCAGGCGCACAGCTGGCCCAGCATCGTCATACAGCGTTCGGTCTGGTCGATGCTGACGTACTCATCGGCCTTATGGCCCTGGGCCATGCTGCCCGGCCCGCAGACCAGGGTCGCGACGCCCATCTCATCGAACAGCCCCCCTTCGGTGCCGAACGCCACGGTGGAAAACCGATCGCTGCCGCACCACTGCGCCAGCCAGCGGGCGAAGTCGGACTGCGGATCGCTGAGCAGCGGCGGGTAGTGGCTCAACAGCTGAAACTGGATGTCGCTCTCACCGCCGACCCGGCGCATCTCCGGCAGCAGCCGGCGGCGGGCGTAGGCCGCCAGCGCCTCGGTGACCGCTTCGGGACGCATCCCCGGCAGGTAGCGGATCTCAAAATCAAAGCGGCAGGACTGCGGGACGATGTTCAGCGCGGCGCCGCCCTGAATGGTGCCCACCTGCAGAGTGCTGAAGGGCGGCGAGAAGCGGCTGTCCTGCTGCCGGGCCAGACCCGCGCCCAGCCGATCCAGGCGGTTAATCAGCCTGGCCGCGTAGCGGATGGCGTTCACGCCCTGTGGGGCATAGGCCGAATGGCAGGCCTGGCCCTCGATGCAGCAGCGCATGGCCAGTTTGCCTTTATGACCGAACACCGGCTGCATCTCCGTCGGCTCGCCGATGAGGCACAGCGCCGGTTTCTCCGGCGAGGCCTGCAGAAACGCCACCAGGCTACGCACGCCGAGACAGCCGACCTCTTCATCATAGGAGAAGGCCAGATGCAATGGCATCCGCAGCGGCGCCGCCAGAAAGTCATCCACTGCCGCCAGCACGCAGGCGAGAAAGCCCTTCATATCGGCGCTGCCGCGGCCGTAGTAGCGGCCATCGCGCTCGGTCAGGCTAAACGGCGGCACGCTCCAGTCCTGCCCGTCCACCGGGACCACGTCGGTGTGGCCCGAGAGCATCACCCCGCCGCCGCCGGACGGCCCCAGGCGGGCGTAGAGATTGGCCTTACCGCCCGACGGGTCATAAAAGCGGCGGGACGCCACGCCGCGGGCGGCGAGAAAATCGGCGATCCAGTCGATCATCGCCAGGTTCGAATGGCGGCTGGTGGTATCAAAGGCCAGCAGCGCGGCAAGGATCGCTCCCGGCGTGTTATTCATCGCCAGGCACGCCATAGGCCGGCGCCTCGCGCGGGTCGAGCGCCCGGGTAATATAGGCCTCCATTTGCGGCTCCCACGCCAGCCACAGCTGCTCAAGGGCCGCCAGCGGATCCGCCTCCGCCCAGTCAATGCGCAGGTCGACCACCGGCCACGGGTAATCATCCACCACCTTCACCGCCGCCGAGTGGACCGGGCCGGCCTCGCCCCCGGCGACGATCCCGGCGCGCAGCCCGGCCAGCAGCCGGCTGGCCAGCTCACCGGTGGCGGCCTCAAAGGCGCCCACCATCGCGGCGATCACGCCCTGACTGGCCAGCATATTGCCCGCCGCCACGCAGTTATCCCCCGCCAGGGCGCCGCCGATCCCGAGGGTGAACTCCCCGCTGAACACCGCTGTGTCGCCGTTGGCGTCAATCGCCGCGACCTGGCGATATTCGCGGAAGCGATCCTCCGCCAGAGCCTGTTTCATGGCCTGCTCAACGCTGGCCCCCGCCTCGATCGCGCTGAGGATCTGCGGCCCCAGCGACGGCAGGGTAATATTCTGGCTGGAAACCGCCCCCACGCCGGGCAGCAGCCATGGACAGCGCGACCCGACGGCCATGCTCGATGAACTAATGGCGATGCCCAACTGACCCGTTTCCGGGCAGCGGGCGGTAAGGGAGAGGGTCATTCTGTCGCCTCCCCCTGCCAGTCGTCGGGGATCACCGCCGTGACGTCAATCTCCATCAGCCACTGCGGCTGCGCCAGGGCCGACACCACCACCCCGGTGGAGATGGGGAAGACCCCTTTCAACCATTTGCCCACCTCCTGATAGACCGGCTCGCGATAGCGGGGGTCGATCAGATAAGTGGTGGTCTTGACGATATGCGAGAGGTCGCTGCCGGCCTCTTTCAGCAGTTGTTCGACATTCTTCATCGCCTGCTCCGCCTGGGCCCGCGGGTCGCCGAGGCCGATCAGGTTGCCGGCGAAATCGGTGCCGACCTGGCCGCGAACGTAGACGGTATTCCCCGCCCGCACCGCCTGGCACAGATCGTTATTCAGCGCCTGGTTTGGGTAGGTCTCTTTGGTGTTAAACATGCGAATACGGGTATGGGTTGGCATCAAAGCACTCCTTCAGGAATCGGTTATCAGGACGGCTGGTAGCGCTGATACTGGCGCTGAATGGCGATCTGGTCGGCAATATATTTGGCATCGTGCCAGACGCCCCAGATAAAGGTGGACCCGCGCCGCGACAGCCACGGCAGGCCGAGGAAATAGACCCCCGGCTCCGTCGACACGCCGCGGTGATGCTGCGGCCGCTGCGCGTCATCGAAGGCGTTGACCTTCAGCCAGCGATAATCGGTGGTATACCCGGTCGCCCAGATGATGGCGCCGATCCCGGCCTCGGCCAGGTCGAGGCTAAGCAGCGGGTCGCTGACGCAGGCCGGGTCGGGCAGAAAGTCACGGGCGGAGGGCTCTTCGGGCAGATCCAAACCGTTGCGCGCGACCCAGTCGTCGGCGGCGTCGAGCAGCGCAAGATAGGAGGCATCGCCGCGGCGGATATTCTCGGCCAGGTCGGGGTGGAACAGTGCCCTGGCGCCTTCAAAGCCGCGAGTCTGCCCCACCAGGGTGACCCCCTGATGCGCCAGCTGGCGAAAATCGACGGTATGGCCGCCGCGCGCGCCGCTCACCGCGATAGTGACATGCTCTTTCCCCGGCGCATTGGCCGCAGCGTCCCACATCCCCAGCACGCCGAGCCACCAGCAAAAATCGCGCTGGCGATAGCGACGCGGCGGCCGGTCGTGCGCCCCCACCGACAGCCACACAGCGCGTCCGGCACGCTGTAGCTCATCGGCAATCTGCACGCCGGAGGATCCGGCCCCCACCACCAGCACGCCGCCCTCCGGCAGCTGCTGCGGATTAAAATAGTGCGCCGAATGGAGCTGCTGAATAGCCTCACTCTGCGGGGCGATGGCCGGGATCGTCGGGCGCTGAAAGGGTCCGGTAGCCGCCACGATCCGCTGCGCCTCAATCACCCCCTCTGAGGTGTCGACACGAAAGCCCGGCCGCCCGGCGAGGCGTTCGGCGCTGTACACCTCCACCCCGGTGCGGATCGGTGCATTGAAGCTGCGGGCATAGGCGGCAAAATAGTCCGCAACCTGCTCTTTGCCGACAAAGCTGTCCGGCGGGCAGTCAGGGAACACCATCCCCGGAAACCGATCGTGCCAGGCCGGGCCGTTGGCCACCAGCGAATCCCAGCGCCCGCTGCGCCAGGCCTGGGCAATACCCTGTTTCTCCAGCACCAGATGGGGGATATCCAGCCGGGTCAGATGCTCGCTCATGGCGACGCCCGCCTGCCCCGCGCCGACCACCAGGGTATCGATCTCGGTTATCTGTTCAGTCATTTCTCTATCCTTCAAGCACAGTTGCCGACGAGGTCGCCGGAATTGACGGCTTTCAGGTTATTTAACTGTGACGAATTGGTAAAATATTATAAAACGATCGACTGAATAGAATTTTACGAGGCTGAGTGGCGACAGAAAAAATAACGCCTGCCGGATCGACAGGCATTATTTCAGCCGTGAGAGGGGGTTAATTCGATACTGCGACAATAATCCATAAACAGTTGCGTCGGCCGAGTCGGCTCATTATTAGCGAGGTGCGCCATAATTAAGGTTGAGGCGGGCATGTCGTCGGCAATATCCCGCTGCACCACCCTTTCGCCATCGTAGGTCATATCGCAGCAGGGCCGGGTGACCAGCACCGAAAAACCGAGCCCCTGGCCGACCATACAGCGCACCATTTCGATAGAGGGGGAGCTGTAAGCCACTTCCGGGTGATAGCCCTTTTCCTTAAAGATGGAGATGAAATAATTTTTACTCGGGACCGCATCGAGGAGGATCATCGGCTCGCGACTCAGCTCCTGCAGCGTCACCTGCGCCTTTTGCGCCAGCGGATGCGCGGCGGGCAGCAGCGCGTAGGGTTTATGCGGGGCATTAAGCCGCTCTTTATTGATCGAGTGGCCGAGCTCCAGATCATAGACCAGCGCCAGGTCGAAGCGGCCGCGGTGCAGGCCATGCATCAGCTCATGCTGTTCGCCGTCATACAGATGCAGCGTAATTTCCGGATAGCATTTCTTAAACCCGGCCACCAGCTTCGGCATATACAGCGGGGCCACCGACTCAAAGCAACCGATGGAGATCATGCCAGAAACCAGCTCTTTATCCGCTCGTGAATTCTGCTCAAATTCCCACGACAGGCGCAGCAGCTCCTTCGCTTTATCGTAGATCCGCCGACCGCTGGAGGTGAGCGAGACGCCCTGCGCATGGTGGCGAATAAACAGCTGCTGGTCGAAGGTGCTCTCCAGATTCTTAATGGCAATGGAAATCGACGGCTGCGCAATGTGCAGTTGGCGGGAGGCCTCGGCGATACTCTCCGTCTCCACCACGGTGACGAAATATTTGAGCTGCTTCAGGGTAAATCGGTTCATAGCATCACCATTGATAAAATATGGTCCGGCGCACGCGGGGAATAGTTTTCCTCTAAGTCCCAAGCAATCCGCGTGCCACCCGCGAAGAATGGCGGCGCATTGCCCGCCAGGGGGCGATATTATTTTTTCTCCTCCCGCGCCGGCGCGGTTTATTTCCCCGTTTGCACCATCATGCATCACGCTGCACATTGAGCAGGCAGAGGTCGCCCCAGTTTCGCGCAAAATAACCTGTCTGCATAAAATGGCGTTATTGAATTACAGCTATTGTTTTTAAATTGTTTACGCAAAGTGTCCTGATAATCACTTTAAATTCCATATCGTTAATAACGCTGTATAGTTTTTTTAAACTTAAAGACCAAAAATTTACTAATTGCCTCTGAAAGCATCCTGCCAGCATAGTGTATTCGCACGATGAACACCGGCGGCTCCCCATTAATGCACAGCCGAGCCGCTTTCATTTAGGTTAATTATGACGAGTGAAATAGCCCATGACGTTTAACTGGAACTACATGTTAAGCCTGCTCAGCGATGCCGATTTTTGGTGGGCCACCTGGACCGTCATTAAATTAAGTCTGCTGACCTGGGGCTGCAGTATTGTGCTCGGATTTATTCTGGCGCTGGCTAAACAGTCGCCGCGCGGCTGGTTATCCACCCCTGCCCGGCTGTATATCTGGTTATTTCGCAGTATGCCGCTGCTGGTCCTGCTGATTTTTGTCTACAACATGCCGCAGGCGCTGCCCTCCTTCGCGCCGGTGCTGAACGACCCCTTCTGGGCCGGCCTGCTGGCGATGGTCCTCAGCGAAGCGGCCTATATCGCCGAGATCCATCGCGGCGGGCTGCTTTCCATCCCCCGCGGGCAGAGTGAAGCCGCGCGGGCCCTGGGTTTGCGCTACGCCGGGATCCAGTGGCGGGTGATCATTCCCCAGGCGCTGCGCGTCGCCCTGCCGGCGCTGGCCAATGAGTATATCGCCATCGTGAAGCTCAGTTCGCTGGTGTCGGTGATCTCCCTGACCGAAATATTGATGGTCGGCCAGCAGCTCTACTCGCAGAACTTTCTGGTCATGGAGACCATGACCGCCGTGGCGTTTTATTACATCTTTATCGTCACGGTGTTCGATTTTCTGCTGAAACGGCTGGAGAACTACCTCGATGTCACCCGACGCGACACCGCCCGGCCGGTGGATGCCGAGATGCAGCAGTTGGCGACCGCCCGCCGCCCGGCGATGGCGCGCAGCGTCTCCCAGGGCCATGAGCCGGCGCTGCAGGCCTCTAAGCTGCATAAGGCCTACAACAACGTCGAAGTGCTGGGGGCGGTGAGCCTGCAGATCCAGCCCGGCGAAGTGGTGTCGGTCATCGGCCCGTCGGGCTCGGGAAAAACCACCCTCATTCGCCTGCTGAACGGTCTTGAGCAGATCGACAACGGCGAAATTCAGATTAACGGCCAGCCCTTTATTCATCTCGACCGTCAGGGGCAGCAGAAGCCGCGCTTTATGGAGAATGCCGAACACCGTCTGAATATCGGCATGGTGTTCCAGAGCTTCAACCTGTTCCCGCATCTGACCGTGTTCGGCAATCTGCTGCTGGCCCCGCGCTATCACCATCTGGCAAGCGACGCGGAGCTGCGCCAGCACGCCTGCGAGCTGCTGCACAAGGTGGGCATGCTGGAGCACGCCTGGAAGTATCCGCACCAGCTCTCCGGCGGTCAGCAGCAGCGGGTGGCAATCGCCCGCGCCCTGATGATGCGTCCGCAGATCATGCTGTTCGATGAGCCCACCTCGGCGCTGGATCCGGAAAAAGTGAATGAGGTGCTGCAGGTTATCGAATCCCTGGCCCATGAAGGCATCACGATGGTCATCGTCACCCACGAGATGAACTTCGCCTTCAAAGTGTCTGACCGGATCGTGTTTATGGAGAAAGGCCGGGTGGTGTGCGATGACACGCCGCAGGCGATGCGCAGCGGGCAACACCCGCGGGTCGAGGCCTTTCTGAAAGATGTTTCTCTGGCTTAACTATCGGGACGTGAAGAGGAAAAACTATGATTGCGCAGTGGCAAATTGAGCAGTTTCATCAGCAGGGTTATCTGGTGGTCGAAGGGGTGCTTTCCGCCGCCGACATCGCCACTCTGCAGAGCGATTTTGACGGCTGGGTCGAGGAGAGCCGCCGCCACGCGTCGGCGTGGGGGGAAACCCTCGACGGGCGGCCGCGCTTCGATATCGAGCGCGACCATGCTCCCGACCATCCGTCGCTGCGCCGGGTCGCCTCCCCGACGGAGATCTCCGAAGCGTATCGCCATACTGCGCTCAACTCGCGGATGGCGACCATCGCCGCGCAGCTGATCGGCGGCAGCGGCACCCGCTTTCACCACAGCAAAATTAACTCCAAGCTGCCGCACACCGCCACCGAGGTGAAATGGCATCAGGATTTCCTCTTCACCCCGCACAGCAATGACGACATCATCACCGCCCTGCTGATGGTCAGCGAGGTGACGCCGGAGAATGGCCCGCTCAACGTGGTGCCGGGCAGCCATCAGGGGCCGCTGTGGTCCCACTGGCAGGAGGGGCGCTTCACCGGAGCGGTGGATGACGAGGTGGTGACGACTCACTGCCAGCAGCCGCAGGCCTGTTTTGGCCCGGCGGGCTCAGTCTGCTTTATGCATACCCGCCTGCTGCACGCCTCCAGCCCCAACGAAACCGCCCTGCCGCGCACCCTGTTCATCAGCGTCTACGCCGCCGAGGATGCGCTGCCCTTCGGCGAAAACCCGCTGCCGAGCCGCCATGCCGGCCAGCTGGTGGCCGGGGAAGAGAGCGGTCTGGTGCGCAGCACCGATAACCAGCTTCGTCTGCCGCAGAAGCCGCGCGGCGCTTCGTTTTTTGTTCAGCAGGCCGGTGCCGATCGCGCCAGCATGTAATTCGCCCACACTCCGGAGGTTTTATGACACGCTTTTTCGCACCACGCCCGCTGGCTCTGCTGCTCTGCGCAGCGGGGGCTCTGACATCCCTGAACGCGCTGGCCTTCCAGCAAAGCGGCAAGATCACCGCCGGTTCGGACATGACCTTTTTCCCTTACGAGTATATGGAGAACAATAAGCCGGCGGGGTTTGATATTGAACTGCTCGACGGCCTGGCGAAGAGCATGGGCCGCGAGGCGGTGAATATCGATACCCGCTTCCCCAACCTGATCCCCGGACTGCAGGGCGGGCGCTTCGATATCACCAACTCGTCGATGTACATTACCGCCGAGCGCCTGAAGGTGATCGACATGGTGCCGTACCTGAAAAGCGGGGAAGCGATCCTCGCCCGTAAAGGGAGCGACTATCAGCCAAAGACCCCGGAAGACTTCTGCGGGCATAAAATCGGCTCGATGGGCGCCACCTCGTGGCTGGCGCAGTTGCAGAAGCTTTCCGCCGACTACTGCGTGAAGAAGGGGCTGAAGCCGATTGCGCTGAGCGTCTATACCACCGACCCGCAGACCACCCAGGCGCTGCTGTCGCGCGCAGTGGATGCGCAGATCACCGACGCCGCCGTGGCGCGCGGAGTGGTGGAAAAGCTGGGCGACCGGGTGGTGATCGCCTCTGACACCCTGATCTATCCGGTGCTGAACGGCTTTGGCGTTAAAAAAGGCAACACTGAGGTGAAAACCGCCCTTGAAGAGGCGCTGAAAAAATACAGCGCCACGCCGGAATACGCCGCTCTGCTGAAGAAATATCACTTCCAGGCGCCGACGGCAGAGGATCTGCAGACCCTGATGCCAAAAGCGGAGTAATGCCCATGCGCGATACCGATGAAGAGCAGATCCGCATCGACCTGGCGGCCACCTTTCGCATCATTGCCCATCTTGGCATGCATGAGGCGGTGGCCAACCATTTCAGCGCCGCGCTCTCCGCCGACGGGAAGACGTTTTTACTGAACCCGAAGTGGAAACACTTTTCGCGCATCCGCGCCAGCGATCTGCTGGTGCTGAACGCCGATGATGAAAGCTGCGCCGCGCGCCCTGACGTCGATGCCACCGCGTGGGCTATTCACGGGCAGATCCATCAGCGGCTGCCGGACGTGCGGGTGGTGCTGCATCTGCACCCGGTGTACACCACCAGCCTCGCCTGTCTGGCTACGCCGCAGATCCTGCCCATCGACCAGAACACGGCCCGCTATTTTAACCGGGTCGCCGTCGATACGCTGTACGGCGGGATGGCGGACACCGCGGCAGAAGGGGCCCGGCTGGCGGGGCTGCTGGCGGATAAACGCCGTCTGCTGATGGGCAACCACGGGGTGCTGGTGACCGCCCCGACCATCGGCGAAGCGTTCGACGATATCTGGACCCTGGAGCGCGCCTGTCAGATCCTGATCACCGCCTGGTCAACCGGCCAGCCGCTGAAGGTGCTGTCAGACGCGGTGGCGGAAAAAACCGCCCAGGACTGGGAGAAGATTGCCGATTTCTCCCGGCAGCACTTTGCCGAGATGAAGCAGTTGATGATCGACCTCGATCCCTCCCTGGTGGACTAACCCCGCGCCAGCCCGGGTCAGCCCGGGCCGTCGCTGGCCGCCGCCAGCAGCGGCACGATGATATCGCTGAGCGGCGTCGGTATGCCGTGCTGACGCCCGCGACGCTGCACCACCCCGTTACGAATATCCCACTCCAGCGGTCGGCCATGCAGGCGATCGATCAGAATAGAGGTGCTCAGGTCGGCAGGCGCCCGATGAAAACCGGCGATGATCTCCTCCGGCACGCTGTCGCTCAGGACGGCCCCTTCCGCCCGCGCCACCTGCAGGCATTCGCGCAAATAGGCCAGTCCGAGAGCGGTGATCTCCTCCCGGGCGAACATCCCGGCGCGTCGTCCGGTCAGCACCATCAGTCCGGCGACGGCGTTCTGCAGCAGTTTACGCCAGGCCACGGTGGTAAAATCGGCCGCCAGCTCCACCGCGCAGCGGGTTCCCGCCAGCGCCTGCTGCACCCGCTCCGCCCCCGGCAGGTCCGGCAGCGTCAGTCGCGGCGCGGCGCGCAGCCAGACGGAAGCATCGGCGTCGCGCTGCGCCGGAAACCAGACCACCGACGGCAGCACCGTCGCGCCGCCGGTCAAAGGGGCAAACTGCTGGCGCTGCTCGACGCCGTTTTGCAGCACGCATACCACGGTGTCCGGCGAGCACAGGGCCGTCAGCCAGGGGGCGATGGCCTCCGTCTGGGTGGCCTTCACCGCGACAAACACCAGGTCGAAGGGGGCGGCTATCGCCGTCGGGTCGGTAAGCACCGGGCCGGGGACCACGATCTCACCCTCATCAGTGCGCAGCACCAGCGACGTATGGGCAGTGCGCCCGCAAACCACCGGCGCCCTTCCCACCGCAAACAGGGCGGCGGCGATAGTCGTGCCGATGGCGCCGGGACCAATTAGTGCAACCTCAGGAAATGCTGTCATGCCGAAGACCTCCTCATCATTCACCGCCCTGCGCGGGCAAAGATTGCCCTCCACAGTAGCGAGAAAGCGCGGAGGTCGGCAAGCGGGATGTCGGGAAAAGCGATGCGCCTTCCCCGACGGAGGGCTAGTAACGCACGCAGACCGATTTGGTTTCGCACCAGCCGTCGAGCCAGTCCGGGCCGAAATCGCGACCGGTACCGGACTGCTTCATGCCGCCGAACGGCAGGTTGGCGTCAATCAGGGTATGGCTGTTGACCCATACCGTCCCGGCCTGCAGGCGGTCGGTATAGATGAGAGCCTGAGTCAGGTCGCGGGTCCAGACGCTGGCGGTCAGGCCGAAATCGCTGTCGTTGGCCAGGCGCAGCGCCTCCTCGCCGTCAGCCACCCGCACCAGGTTCACCACCGGGCCAAACACCTCCTCGCGGGTAAGGCGCAGCCCGGCGTCCGGGTTGACCACCAGCGTCGGCGGAATATAGTACCCCCCGGCATCCGGCCCGGCGCTGCCGCTGATAAGCTCCACCTTCTGCTGGCGGGCCTCTTCGAGGTAGGCCGCCACCTTGTCGCAGTGGGCCCGGGAGACCACCGGGTTGATCTGCGCCGTCTCCTGCATCCCCGGTCCCACCTGCAGCGATTTCACCGCCTGCTCGAAACCGCTGACCAGGGTGTCAAACAGCGGCGCTTCAATGTAGATCCGCGAACTGGCGGCGCAGACCTGTCCCTGGTTGAGGAAGCTGCCGGTCATCAGCCCCTCAATGACCCACTGGGGATCGGCGTCTTTGAGCACAATCGCCGGGTTCTTGCCGCCCAGCTCCAGCGTCACGCGGTTCAGTCGGTCGGCGGCCACCCGCGCAATCTGTTTCCCGGTGGCCGTCGAGCCGGTAAAGCTCACCTTCGCCACCTGCGGATGCGAGGTCAGCGCCGCGCCGCAGCCGGCGCCGCTACCGGTGACCACGTTGAACACCCCGTCAGGAATGCCCGCCTGGGTCGCCAGCTCCGCCACCCGCAGCAGGGTCAGCGGGGTGGTTTCCGAGGGTTTGATGACGATCGAGCAGCCCGCCGCCAGCGCCGGCATCACCTTCCACATACCGATCATCAGAGGGAAATTCCACGGAACGATGCCCGCCACGACCCCCACCGGCTCTTTTTTGGTCCACGCCTGGTAACGGGCCCCTTGCGGGAACGGGATCGAGACGTCCAGCGTCCGGCCGCTGATTTTGGTGGTCAGCCCCGCCGTGTAGCGCATCCAGTTCAGGGTGCAGCCGACCTCGAAGGCGCGGGAGATGGCGATGGATTTACCCTGCTCAAGGGTCTCCAGCTGCGCCAGCTCCTCGCCGTGCGCCTCCACCAGATCGGCAAAGCGCAGCAGGATGCGCTCACGGTCGGCCGGGGTGCGACCGGCCCAGCGGCGATCGACGAAGGCGCGCCAGGCGGACATCACCGCCCGGTCGACATCCGCCGGGCTGGCGTCGGCGGTGGTGGCGATCGCCTGCCCGGTGGCCGGATCCCAGACGGTTAACCGGTTTTCGCTCTGCGCGGCGCAGGGAGCGCCGTCGATATACAGGCCATGCTGACGGTCTAAAAACTGCTGGACGCTGGCAAGCAGCGCTATCTGAGAGGTGGACATACCCTTTCCTTATTCTTCGCGGATAGTGCTTTCAGTCTATGTCCGGTTGGCGGCTGGCGCTTTTTTCTCTGTGACATTCGTTTGCGCCGCTGTGACAGTCGCCGCAATTCCGTCGCCTGCCCTGACAGAAATGTGCCGCAGGTAATAGTATCATTTTACAAAAGAAATAACCTTGTTATAATCAACCACTTAGCAGTATCAGGAGGTTGAAATGACACTGGCATTCAGTTACGTAAGGTTCAGTACCAAGCACCAAGCGTCAGGTACTTCGTTAGAACGGCAGGTAAATGCTTCTAAGCTGTTCTGTTCACAAAATGGACTAACTCTGTCCAATCAGTCTTATCATGACCTAGGCATCTCAGGGTTCAAAAACGTCAGACGCCCAGAGCTAGAGCAAATGCTTGAAGCCATTCAAACTGGTGATATCCCATCAGGCAGTTATATCTTGATTGAGGCGATTGACCGATTAAGTCGTAAAGGAATCAGCCATACACAAGACATCCTGAAGAAAATCCTTCAGTACGACGTTAAGGTCGCGTTCGTTGGTGAAGATGCCAAAACACTTCAAGGACATATTCTCAATAAAGACTCTTTGAACGATTTAAGCTCAGTGATATTAGTTGCACTAGCAGCTGATTTAGCGCACAAGGAGTCATTAAGAAAATCAAAACTTGTTAAAGCTTCAAAGGCTATTGCCCGTGAAAAAGCTGCTGATGGTGAAATCCTTCCCGGTAAGTCAGTGTTCTATCTTGATTATGACAGGAAGAACAAAAAGTACGTGTTCAACAAACGTGTTGATTTAGCGAGAAAAATAATTCAAATGCGTCTTGAAGGAAAAGGCGTTAGAAAGATTGCCCGCATACTAAATGAAGAAAACATTCCTGGTCCAACTGGAAAACAATGGTACCAGATGTCAGTAAAGAGGTTGTTAAAAAGCCCAGTTCTTTACGGAGCTTATCAGACACACCAGATTATTGAAGAAAAATACATTCCTGTTTCATTGATTGAAAACTACTACCCTGCCCTGATTGATTATCAAACATTTTCACAAATTCAATTTGATGATAAACGAGTATCAAAAGGACGACCATCAAGACACAAATTCAGTGGTGTTCTTTATTGTGAATGTGGTGCTGTTCTATGCAGGAAAGTTAATACATCAGTAACCAAAAAAGGAATTAAAGAGTATCAGTACTTTAATTGCTTCGGTGCATTTGAAAGCAGGTGTAAGAACAACAAAGCTATTAGAGACCTTCATATACCTCTTGAAAAGGCTATTGATAAACTACAGATTAAAACTCGTTCAGTTAAGAATATTAAGAATGAACAGATAATAGCTAAGCGTGAAAAGATAGACCAACTGAACAAAATGCTTCTTGAATTGGAAATGCCTCCAGTTTCTGTACTTAAAACGATAAGTGCGCTGGAGAAAGAACTACAAGAACTTCTGGAGCAACCAGATGTTCAACCAACAAAATCAACAGATGTCAAGACATTAGTTGCAATAAAAGACGCTGAACAGTATAATCTATACCTAAAACGTTTAGTTAAAAGAATAACTATCTTTCAGTTGAATGGTCCTAAGAATATCAGGATTAAGATTGAAAAAACTGACGGGCATTATCAGAGCTTTATAGTTAATAACGGCAAGATAATGTTAAACGCAGATACTAAAGCTCTACAAGAGCATTTACGTAAACTAAAAGAAGGAACTACAGATGAGTGAGCATAAGATAAACTATCTTAGCGATGAAGAAGAACGAGAGCTTCAAGAGTATCTTAAAAATAGAACTCCTGAACAAATAGCGTCTGATGAAATGGGATGCCCTAAGGATAAACTGAAGTCGTTTCTATGGGAACGATACGAGAAAATTCAAAGAGGTGAAAAGGTAGAACCACTTAAAAAATTAAGCCCTGAAGAAAATAAAAAACTAACTGAAGAACTTGAACAAATACTTGAAGATTTAAAGAAATAAAAAAGGGACCGCAAGGTCCCTTTATTTTAGTTGAAAGTAATACGCAATCATCCTAAATCCTTTATGGATAAATTCTGTCTTGCCAAAACAATAAGCCTCAACATCGCCAAAGAGATACTGGCTATTGACCGTGACTTCTTGGTACTCTTTAAAGCGATGCAAAGGTTTTTTCTTTTGTGTACTTACAACAAATACGTCTTTATCGTTCAGTAAGTTCTTTTTAAACCGTTCAATTTTGATATCAGCGCAATCATACAGAAGTGTCATACTTTCTGGGCAAATTCCATTGATAGTAATATTTTTAAGTTCGTCTTGAGAATATGTAGGGAAGTTCATATCAGCTCCTATAGATTATACTGATATTTATTAACGCAGTCCCGAAACTCTATTGACAGTCTTAAGAATATCTTGACTAATCTTATCCCAACTACCTATCGTTTTACGTCTTGACTGATTTCGTTTGAACACAGCGATTAATCGTTTGTTTCGTCTTGCATTTGTCCTGATCAAAATAGTACGTTGTTGTCCGTCCTTTTTCTGTTTAACAACAGACATATTACGTTTGGTTTTCAACCCAGGAATATTACCGAACTGGTTCTTAGAACCTTGAACACCTGTTGGAACAAACTTATTAATGGGACGTGGATTATCAATCAAATGACTAAGATAATCAGCCTGAGTATCCTTGATGTATATCCTATTCTTTGAACCGTACTTATCATATCTAAAGCTAAACCCTACTGCATTTTTGGTAAAATTAACTGGACCTTTAACGCGTCTGTTGATTTTACGTTGAAGTTCTACAGATGCCAGTTTAGATGCTTTAGTTACTTTCTTACTGAATACGTCTGTTTCCTTTATTTTCCATTTTGATAAGTCATTTTTAACAGTTTTTAATTTAGCCATTAGAAACCTATAGTACCAATAGTAAGAAGGAATTTAGTTGCTTCATCAATAAGAATGACTGGTGCTGGAACACCGAAAGCGGTAAGTAAAGGAACGATAACCATGTTATAGATTACTGAAGCAGCTATAACGAATAGCATTCCAGATTTGATATTAGACGCACACTCCTTGAGGTTTATTTTCATATTTTGACCTTAGGTATTTCTTATACCTATGAGTTAGTTCTTGCTTTGTCCCAGAAGCTTCCTGATGACACTCTAAGAGCTTTTGTCTCATTGTATTAAGGTTCATACGGCTGAACCGTTTAATGAGGTCTGGGATTAACTGAGGGTGTCTAGGATTAGCTGTATAATCAGCCTCCAGATAAAAAACAAGATTTTTAAGAAAATCTATATAGCCGATTTTCCCGGCAAGACCAGAGCGTTCAAACTGATGCTTAATACGCCCTTCAAGAACATTCGCTTGACCTAACAGAAGCCCCCTGCATCTTCCTGCACCGGGTCCATCAAGTTTATGGTCATGGTCAAGATGTGCTTTATTAACGTCTTCAATTAGAACACCAGTTAGAGCACATCGTTTGTTCTGTCTTTTATATAACTCTTGTTTGTAATCAGGAATGTCTTTTCTTTTAATCATTACGACCTTCTATTCTTGCTAGTTGAATTTCATTTCCACGGGTCCTTTCTTCAACAGTCCGAATTTCTGTACGAATATCTCCTAATGCATCTTTAATTTCATTAAGACGCTCAAGATAATTCTTACTGTTAGTACTATTAATATCTAATTTCGACTCGATAGCTGCCATACGTCTTTCGAGGTCTTCTTTATTAGAGTACTTTCTTCTTATCTCAGACATTCCCCATGTTATTAATCCTCCCACAAGTGAAGCAATCGCAAGATATACAGTGATATCTCCTATCATAGTCTTGCCTCAGAAATAAAACCGTCCTTGGCTCGTCAATTAAGCTAACGCTATGCTTCCTGAAGTTTTGTACAACGAAACAACACCGGTAAACGCGAACCTACCGCTATCACCACGGTTAGGCCACTGAATGGTAACATACTGCTTAGTTCCCATAGGGGCAGCAGGAACTCTGAATGAAAATATATTTGTATCAAAGTTTTTACCATCGTTACCTGAGTCAAAAGTCCATACAACGTCTTCATTAACTCGAATAGTAACGTTCTGTCTCCATGTTTGCTGAATAGAAACATCACCACTAAAGACCATAACCCTGTTAAATGGCATGCCGTCAATAGTTGCGATAGGATAACGAGTACCAGAACTTGTATTACCACTAGGTGGCCATGCTTTAGATACACGGTCAGTCATAGTGACGATATCGCCTTGAATATTCTCAGCGTAGATAGTTCCAAGAACAGTACAGTTTCTTTCAATTCTGACGTTGTTAAACACACCACCATTAGCATTGACTGTTCCGTTAAATACACCATCCTTCGCGTTAACTGTACCGTTAAATACGCCAGAATTAGCATGTACTTCACCTCTAACAACGACATTACTAAATTCAGAACCACCGTTCTTGTTGATTTTCCAACCCTGAGAACCAGGAACATAGTTATCTGATTGGATAAACCCTGTGATTTTTCCATTAGTAATGGAAGCATCTTTAATTTTGGCTGTATCAATCGCAGCATCTGCAATTTTAGCAGTACCAATAGAAGCATCTTTAATAACAGCGTTGTCAAGATAGACAGTTCTGGTAGTTGTATCTACAGAGAACACAGGTTTAGCTTTCGCTGCATCTTGTTCGGTAGGAACGATCATGAACTTATCAGCTGCAAATATTGCTTTAGAACCTTTAACTGGACCATCCTGAGCTAATAAAGTAAAGCCCGCATAAACACCATTAGCATCAACAGTCATTGCGTACTGAGAGTTAACTTGGTTAGTAACTTTATCAATCTCAGCTTTAGATTCAGAAGAAACACTGGCGATTTTATCACCAACACGAGCTTCAAGTTGTTCCATGCTAGTTGCGGAGTTCTTCTCATTAGTAGCTACTGTTTCACTTAAAGAAGAAATCGAAGCAGTGTTCTTACCAATCTCAGTTGTATTATCTTCGATGGAACTTTCCATCTTACTAAATCTCTGAGTATACGCTTCATCATTCGTAGTAACCGTTTCATTAAGTTCAGTGATTTTAGCGTTAGTACGTTTTTCAGACTCACCAATTTTTGTAGTGAAATTACTTTCCATTGAAGTTAACTTCTGATTAGTCTGCTCTTCAAAAGTCGTTTGGTTTTTCTCAATGGTAGTAATTTTACCGTTAATAGAAGTTTCAACACCGTCAATCTTTCCATTTATTTCAGTGGTGTTTTCAGCGATAGTCTGGTTAAGAGCTTTAGTAGATTCAGCAACTTGAGTATCGGTGTACTCACGAGCTGCTGTTATTTTAACTTGAGTTCTTGCTTCAGAGTCTTTGATAGCGCCATCAGTTCTATCATTAGATTTCCCTATTTCAGCATCAGTATAGTCATTAGATTTTTTAACTTCAGCATCGGCGTACTCTTTAGTTTTGACCTCAGAACGTTTAACTGTATCATCGGCGTATTTTTCAGCGTCTTTCTTAGCTTGTTCCGAAACGTTATTAGCATGTGTATTAGCGCTATCAAGCGTATCCTTGAGCTTTTCATTAAGACCAAGCATGTCTTCTATAGTGTCAATATCATCAGGCGTGAACGGGATTTCGTACTTAACGTCTAATATAGTAGGACTGGTCCATACCGCGTTATCAGAACCAAATACGTCATTCTGCGCAGCTTTTAAATACCAAGTACCTTCGCCGTTTTCACCTAACTCAAAGTTAAGAACATCATCTTTAGAAACGAATGAACGAACTTCTTTAGTGAACTCCTTATCGCGAGCAATCTGAACAGTAGTTTGCTCAAAATCAGGAACAGCAGAAGGTTTCCACTGAGTGAAAATCATACCTGAGTTAAGACTAATACCTGTACGAGCTACGAAGTTCTGAATTGCAGGATGCTGATTGTTCTTCGCCGTGATTTGAACCGGTTCAGACTTCATACCAGCATAACCAACAGCGATTACTTTGATGGTGATTTCACGAGACAGACCGTTCAACTGGTTCATTCTGAAATCATACGTGAAGTTAATGTTCTTAGTTCTGTACGAAACGGTCTTAGTACCAGTGATTTGGACTTCATAGTACTGGAACACTTCATCGAATGTTTGAGTAGTACCGTTAACGTTGAATTTCTGGTTACTCTGGTCATCCCAGGCGAATTCAAACTGAGTTGCCGTGGTAATATTAGTCCCAGCATCAGAGTTCACTAGACGCAATCCAGTGACCTTTGGAAGCTGGTAAGAAACAGCAGGGTTAGTGTTGTTCTGATAGACCCACTCTGAACGATACACAAGGCCAGTGGCACAAACACGGATATCGTACTTTTTGGTAATATCCATGTTCATTATCATGAAATAATTACCTGAAGTGAAACCAGCTTGAGTCCACTCATCAGTACCAGAAACAGCATACTGGACGTAGAAACCTGCTCGGTTAAAATCTTCTTCACTTTCCCATTGAACTTTAAAAGTACGTCCAATAGCAGTTTCAGCAACAGAAGTTACTTGCAGTTTTTTTGGTGCGATAAGTACCGAGGCATTTGGAATGTTTGAACCTGAATTATTCGGGTCTTTAGCATAATCTAGATCGGTATAGACCTTCGGATCGTACTCAGCAGCTGTGATAGTAATCAGTCCAGCAGCCCCCTTCTCTAACGAACGGTCAACTTGAAAAACACGCCATAACGAGTCTTGAAGTTGTAATTCAGGGAAATTAACTCTAATAACGTCCCATGCTTGAACTGTATAAGCATCGACAGTACTGAACACAATTTGATTTTTCAGCAGAGACTTATTGCGCTCGATTGATGCAATAACATCCAGTTGAGATTTCTGTTTAACGAAACGATAAGTAATATCTTTAGCAATAATTCGTTTGTCTTTTGCGATAGTTCCATCATTAACAGTATCAGATGGATAGCGCAATACTTGGTCTGAGTAATCAAGAGCAGGGTCTTGGTATGAAACGTTCAGCGTGTTGTAATAACCTTCTGAACCACCTGAGTTAAGAGTTACTGAACCAGCAGAGATATTATCTTCGTTGAAATCAAACTGTACTACATCAGGACCATCTATACGGCAGGTCATTCGGCCAAAGGACTCAAAAATAACACCCTGAAACGCAGCAGTCATTTGAGTAAGGTTTTCTTTAAACGTTGCGTTTGGATCGGTTGAACCATCGCTGTATAGATTGTTTCTTAATGAGTGGTCAGCACACGCTTTAAAACTCTCTGTATCAATCTTATCAAGAGGAATACCCAGACCGTAACGAGTGTTAGTTGCGTAATCAAGAAGTTGACTTGGACCATTTCTTGACGCTTCTCTATTACCGGTGTTTAGGTCTTGAATTAACAGACCATTAATATCAGCAGTTAACTGAGAATTAGGCTGGAGAATATCAGCTTGGTTTTGCAGGTCTTTATTACGTTTGCGCATAACAACACAAACTGCAGCAACGTTATTACCAGTTGCTGAGTCAGGCCAACCCGAGTTATTGATGTCTTTACCTAAGTACTTCTGAGCCAGTGTGAAAACATGTCCCTTAGGAGCACCAACAGACAATTCAACTTCAACAAATTTTCTATAATCTGGATGTATAGCCTGTTCGTTAAGAATACCACTCTGATAATTCCCATCAAGAACGATTTTCTTGTTATCTAGATACAAAGATTTAAATCCACCAATCTGTCCTTCACAAAGAGCGAAAATCTGAACAAGATAAGTTGTGTCTTTACCTACAGCTTTCCATACGTTAATACCACCTACTCGTTGTTGTCCGTAAACCACAGGAATAACCGTCTTTGGATCGGAAGTAGTACCTAACGCAGTAGCTGTATCAGTTGTGTTATATCTTGGAATGGTCTGGTTCATTGCCATATAAGACATGAGTCCAGAAATAGCGGCAGTAGCAAGACCTATACCAATAGCAAAGGCAATAGTCATACCAGCGGCATAAGCCGCGGCGCCAGCAGCTGCGCCAGCAATAATTGCACCTACAGCAACAACAGCCATATTAACTCCTATTAAAAACTAATTCGTATTGTTCGGGCTGTACATCAACTAACGTGTAATAATTTTCGTGCTCGACTAGAGCTTTATTGTTAAAGACCACTGTAGCGATGTAATAAACTCTTTTCTTGAGTTCTTTTTTAATTAAAAGTACTGAGCCGTCTTTTATCTGTTCAGAACGAATAAGATGTTTTTCACATGCCTGTAGAACGTTATGAAAACCAGTCAGTTCTTTACAGCATGAAAGACCCTCTTTAATCGACGTGTACTGTCCTTTTAATTTTGATAAGTAATTAGTTGAACAGAACGTATCAAGATAATCCGCAATAAGAATATTGCAATCATTCTGTCCAAACTGGTGTTGTTTACCGATATATCTATTAAGTAGATTTGTTAAGTCAGCTTGAAATTTAAACATTGTTCACCTCTGGTATTATTTAATACCGTTGGAAAACAAAAAAGGGACCCGAAGGTCCCTTTAAATTTTTTCACAGTTAAGCTTTAGGAGTAATAACACCAGACGCTACTGGACCACCGTCTACCGACAAAGTAAGTGCCAGAGAAGTAACTTCAGTTTCACCGCCACCGAAAGTAGCGTTACTCAAGAAGCCATTATAGACTTTACCAACACCAGTCGTTTTAGTTGCATCTAACCAATATACGATTTTGAACTGTCCACGTTTACCATCTTCAGCCAACTTATAAAGCTGGTCATGGATACTCTCAGGAATATAGTTTACAGTCAGGTCAATATCAGGTACAGAACCACGACCAGCCAGTTTACGACTATATTTGTGAGTATAGTTAGGAGCAGTAATTACTTCGCGTTCAATACCAGTCTGAGGAAATGCACCAGTTTCCGGGATTTCTACGAACTCATCAGAGTCGAATTGTGTGTTATCAACATTAGAGTTGTAGTAAACACTGACGTAAGAGCCAGCAAAGATATCAAATTTTTCAGCCATTTTTTATTTCCTTAAATTTAAGTACAGATGTATTTATTAAGCCGGTTTCCCGGCTTATTTCAGAGTATTAATTTGTTTTTGAAGTTCAAGAATAAGCTTCTGTTGTTCCTGAACGGTACTTACTAAGTCAGCGACAATAGCAGTCTGATCGATGTTTAAGATCTTGATTTTCTCGCCATCAATCGTTTGTTCATTACCTTGAAAGGTATAACCAGCATCAACTTTTTCAACCTGTTGAGCAATAAAGCCTCTGCGACGACGGGTTTCGCCCTTCATGTCAAACTCTACAGTTCCGAGCTTCATGATCCGCTCCAGAGCACCATCTTTTGCAGGAGTGATATTACTTTTCAGTCTGATATCAGAACCTGCAGTCTGAACAGCACCTGTAGGTGTATCAATGACGCCCCCAGCATTGAAAATCCATGCATCAGTTCGTTTATGCCCATCAAGATAGATAACCGCGCGATGAGAGGTACCAACCAACTCTTCAGAGTAGAAGTTAGCAACAAGCCCCCGAGCGTCTCCGTTACCGCCTCGTCCTTCTGTCATAGACTGTAATGGCGCACCTGTTATAAGTGTTCCATTAGGAGGATTCGTAGGAGCTATGTTTCGAGCCATCACAGCACCCCATGCATACATATGTTTTTTACACATAAATGCACCTTCAAGGGTTAGCTCCCCAGATGTGTTCTCAATAAGACGCGTCGTGTAATCTGAACTACTGTTATTGAAATGGAAATCAATATAAGGTGTACCCATTGATAATTCGATCGCCTGAGCACTAATTTTGCCATTATTAACAGTTAAGTCTTTACTCAGAACGACTTGTCCTTTAAGTCCAACAGTACCGTTAACATTTAAATCGCCAGTTACAGTACCACCTGCGGTTGCTAAACGGGTGTTAATCCGATCATCAACATATTTTTTGTTAGCAGCTTGGTTATTTTGTGTAGGAGCATCAGCAATTTGTACATACTTTGTAGTAGGAACAATGATACCACCGTTAGCATTAATAACGCTTGATACTGTCAAAGCCCTAGAAATTGTTGAATTTCCATAGACTGTTTGGTTTCCGTCAGCATCTACTTTAAACACATCGGTATAAGTTTCTGATCCTGGATTACTTATAGCAGTTGCTGAAGATTTAGAAACAACGAATGATTTTCCTGAAGCAAATGCCAATCTAGAACTTGACCCAGATTTTTTGACGAAGCCTAAATCAGAATCTTTACCCATCAGAATAAAACTGTTATCGTTAGTATTCTTTATATTTTGAGAAACGATTAAACTTCTACTTAACGTGGCTTCACCATTTACTTGTAAATTTCCAGAAGCGGTCAGCGCGCCACCAATTACAACGTTTCCATTTGGCTCAAAACGGGTTTCACCTGTAGAGGAATCAGGAGTTCCTGCTCTAACGTGGATGTTTTGACCACTAGCAGAACCTAAAACAACCGCGCCACCTTCATTAGCTCGTAATACGCCAGTCGCAGAAGTAGAACCAAGGTTCAATCTTCCAACTAATCTAGCATTTCCGTTCACAGTTAAATCGTTGGTAACTAAATTGCCGAATGATACTGTTTGTCCTTCGCCAACACCAAGGTTATTACGGGCAGCAGCTACAGAAGTTGCTCCAGTACCACCTAAATTAATAGGTTGAACGCCAGATACAACTTCTTGCCATGCAGTCCATGAACCGTTTTGGGCGTAGCGAACATATGTGCCAACAGTAGTGTTATTCTTTGTAGTAAAGGTCTGCTTACATGTCCAATCAGTATCAGAAACTTTACGCAAAGACAGAACTTCGAGAACAAAGTTGCCATCAGATGTAGGTTTATTCGTTATCTTAGAACCACCGCCAGAAGAGATGCATTTGTATAATTGACGAGTACCTAAACCGGTTTTTTTAATAACTAGATCATTAAGATCAATAGTCTTATCAGAAATATCAATTGCTTCTTCAGCACCACGATATGTCTGATTAAAAACCAAATCCCCTTCTACATCAAGACCATCAGGTTTAACTCGGATGTACTTGGTAGGAGATGGAGTAGCAACTGCATCTTGATAACCAAATTGTACGTATCCTTCAGGAGTAATTTTAAGCATTGCTACGGCAGCGCCATCGCCAACTTTACGTGCAAGAGTCAATCTGCTGTACTTGTCTGAGTTCTCTGAACCCAAATCAACAAATGTCCCATTAGGATTTTCGACTTTTAGGTTAGCGTTAATAGTCAAGTTACCGGTCATAGTATCGCCGGTTTTACTTACTTGCTTATTATCGCCAGTAACGATGCTAGTCTTAATTGCATTCAAATAGGTGTTAAGATTACCACCAAACATTGAACCCGAGGTAATATTTCCGTCTTTGGTTAGCATTGCTGCTCCACCAACTTTAACTGCTACAGGAACATCAAATCGGCCATCAGAACGGAAACTAAAATCACCAGCAGAAGTACCTCCAGTAGTTTTTGCACGAATATTAATCTGGCCGAGATCTGAAGTATTTGGAGTTGCCCAAATTACACCGCGTTCATTGGCGTTTGTTCTAAACCATACATGAGCGTTTCCGCTTCCTGCATTAACATACACTGATGCCGTTCCCGGTCCAGAAGCGTGAAAATTAGGAGCAGTTAAATCTCCGGTCATAGTATCACCGGCTTTCCTAACTTGAGCATCGTTTGTTAGATTACCAAGTCCGACATCATCCTTAGAAGGTTTATTAGCAGTACCGTAGAGCATGTTATGGTTTACTTTGCCGGCGTTAAGATTACTATCATTAATAGCGAATACTCTAACGTTACCAGTTGCGTAATCTATATTAAGCGCAGACATGGTGTCTCCAGCTCTAGAATAAAAACCGGAACCATGCGAGAAAAATCCTGGGCCTGTCCAAACTGGTTTTCCATCTACAGTTTTAACGTTAGCTCTAAATGTTGTACCACCAATAGCTTTAAGGCGAGTCATTAAATCGACATCAGACGTAATATCTACTATTGATTTTCCGACACCACCAATACCAAAGGCACCAACTTCCATTACGTTTCCGCTAGATTCACCAACATCACGTACAGCAGCAGTTCTAAGACCTAAATTATTTCGGGCGTCTCCTGCAGTAGTAGCGCCTGTACCACCGTTAGATATAGGAGTAACTCCATTAGAAAATTCTTGAGATACTAACCAAGGCCCCCAATTCATTTTAGGAGCGGTTGTTGTTCCTGTTCCTGCTCCATAGCGAACGTACGTTTTACTTGCATCGCCACTAATAAAAGTTTGCTTATTTTTATAGTCTACACCGTTTGCGGCGCGAAGACTTTCAACACGAAGTACAAAGTTTCCTTTACCAGCCGGTACATCGGTAATATTATTACCACCAGCCATTGATGCACAGAACCATGTCCTTACAGTACCAATGTCTTCACTGTTCCCAATGAATAAGTCATTAACAGAACCGTTCCAACCACCTAAATCAACCCCAACTTCTGAACCTCTATAACCGCCTTTAAGTTCAGTTATATTGTCATCAATATAATCTTGAGTAACTACACGCCCGTTAGCAGCTTGGTTATCATTAGGTCCCCAGTGTAGAGTGCCATCAGAGTCAATACCAAGTTTTCGGTTAATGACAGTTGAACCGCCTGTTAATTTAAATCCTATGTTGAGGTTCTTATCTGTGTTGCGGGTTAACATAATAGGAGTATGTTGAGATCCAGACACAGAAAGTCCATTTACTGCAGGGTCAGAATTACCCGATGTATTAATTACTAACGGACCTGTCATTACATCACCAGCTTTCTTAACAGCAGCTTTATCCGTAGAAGAGATCTCACCCTTAATTGAGTTCAGATAATTATCTAAGTTGCCACCGAATTTAGAACCACCAGTAATATTGCCGTCAGTACCTAGTTTAGCATTTCCAGCTTGCACTCCAGTATTTGACTTGATAGTACCTGTTGCAGTAACAGTTTTAGCTGGCATATCTGCGCCGGCACCAGTGAACTGAACAACTTGCCCTGCGGCATTTTTAGAAAATATGGCCTTATCGGCCATATTAAGAGCTACAGAACCAATTTCTATCTGCGCAGCAGTAGGAACGCGGCCAGCTGTCTCGGTTCGTTTAAACCGAATAAATTTAATTTCATTTGCCATTTTATTTCCTTAGTATGTTCCAAAATCTATTTCAACACCTACGTTTATTTTTTTATTTAATCCATTATCAACGTAGTCTTTTCGTGTTAAATCAGATACACTTGTGGGCTGGGCCACCGAAGTAAAAACATTAGCAGTAATACGTTGGTTCTGAGCTGTTATATTTCCTGCGTTATCGATCTTAACTTCGTTCATTCCAGAAGCGTTACTATCAATTCCCTTTCCACCAGTACGGAATATCAGTACACTTTTACCACCAACAACCATTGTGTCATTGTTAGTACCGCCAACACGTAATCCGCACAGTTTTTCAGAACCCATAGCTAAAGTCGGAGCAGATGAATTAATCTGTAAGTTTCCGGTAAAAGTACCACCAGATTTCTTAGATACGAAATCATTATCATCAGCTTGCGGTTTGTCTGTTTCGGAATATACCTTTATCCATTTGGATGCTTCAACAGAACCATCAGATTTAAGTTTCTTATTACGAATTCTGATCGCTGGCGCACCGACCGTCTGACCGATGATTTCCCATCCAAGATTATTAGGATGTTGAATTGCCATTGCAGAAGTATCAGAACCGAATGGGTTCTGAGAGTGTGATGCATCGACAGTAATCCATCTATTGCCAGTCAATAGCCCGAGGTCTTTAACTCCAGGAATATCTTCAGTACCTGCACCTACGCCGTAATCACCCTCACGTATAATTTCTCCAACTTTCGCAAATCCTTGGAAAATCCTTCCTGTAGGACTTAGTGTATAATGGTTAGTAACTACAGAGTCTGAACTTCCAGAGGTAGTTTTCTTCTTAACGTATGCGTCGAAAATGTGATAAAGGCCGTTCTGAGAATTTTCACCGTGCTCAGTGTCTATCACGTACAGATTACGAAACCGTAATGGGTAATTACCTTCAATGGCTGAGTTTAATTCAACTACTAAAGGGTCATCAGGTACATTAAAAATGCTCAACTGAGTGTCTTTAGCAATGATATCTCCAGAGAGTTTGACAACATACTCATCACGATATTCTTCCATACTTTGTACTTCTGGACTTAGAGAAACCTCCGGGAAAGCTGCTAAATTTTTTGTTTCAATATACCCAGGATCAAAATAGCTTGGGTTTTCTGTTGAAGTATCTTTATTAATTGCAACTCTAACGTATGAACCAACGAAAATATCTGGTTTGTCTGTAGCCATTTTAGTTCCTTATGATGTACTGGATTGTTATTGAAACTTGTGCTTGGATATGGCCGTTAGAAGACTCTGTGTTATAGCTTGTGAATGAACTAGCAGGAAACATTCTGTCAATTTTGAACTTGAGTAATTTAGGATGCACTGGACTAACTTTAATTAAGTTAAAAACAGCCTCGTGAACACCAGTTTCGTTATTTTCCGAAAAAACATCGATCGTTAAGTTCATTTCAGCAGCAAGACCACGAGAATTTAACTGCGGACGAGTATATTCTTCAGTCCATCCACTAATCATGACCTGTACTTCTTTCTTAACACCTGTAGTGAATGCATCTTGTACGTACTTCAGATTTAATTCATTAACTATAATTTCTTCAAAGGCACGTTTAATACCTAGTGACGGCATATTAGTCATATTTAGATACCCTTCCTTCTTCTGATTGGAAAGACAGATAAGCATCAACAAGACCTGAACCGTCATTGACAATATAAGCGATTCTGTACATGGTATTATCAAGCTCAACAATATCGTCTTGTTTGTACTTCTGATCGATAGTTACGTATAAAGTCTCTGATACTTCTCCATCAGAGTTAGTAATTTCTCTTTCAACTATCGCGAGTTCTGGTTCGTCGTTAATTTTAACTGGATGTCCGAACCGTTTTAAAAATTCTTTTTTCTGCTTATTGGTATATGGAAATAACATATAACCTCCTCTATATGGTGTATTTATCAACGGTTCAGAAACAAAAAAGGGCTCCCGAAGGAGCCCGTGTTTTATTACTTATTACTTAGCAGCTTTAGCTTCAGCCGGAGTACCTTTTTCGTACAGGAACAGACGGTCATCTGCACAGACTTTCCAGTCGATATCAGCCCATACGCGAGGAACGATAGCACCACGATTACGATAAGTAGTATCGTCCAGGTCAAGAGCCAGACCTTCCCATTCTGCAACGGTAACAGCAGAGAAATCACCAGCGATTACTTGTCCGTCTTTAACCAGACCAGAACCGATAACGCCATGACCACCGATACGGTTTTCATCATCGATGATATAACCGGAAACACCAGCATCACGCAGAGTGGTTTTCAAATCACCTTCAAGCGCAGCGTGCATCAGATATTTGAATGCAGCCATATCAACGCCATTGCCTTTAGCTTTAGCAGCTTCAACAACGAACTCTTTATAGGTCATACCCATTTTCTGAGCTACCAGCTGAGCGATGATGCTTTCTGGAGCTTTGGCATCAGTTACAGAACCGAACATCAGACCTTCCAGCTTAGCGCGAGAATGTTTAACGATATGGTCAGAAATGAATGCACCCAGATTAGGCATGGTCAGCAGAGCCTGACGAGAAATCGGGTTACCACCAGTAAAGGTTTTCGGCATGAACTGAATGTTGGTGAACGAGCTTTCACCTTCCGGGCTTTCACCGTTTTCATCAACGAAGCCGAATGCATCAACAGAACTCTTAGTCTGTTTCGGAACAGAAATCGGAGTAGTCAGGCCAGTCAGGAAATTAACACCCAGCTGATCGGCTACAGTGCCTTTTAACAGCATTTCAACGAAAGAGTCATAACGCTGAACAGTTTCTTGGATAGCAGAAACACTCGGAACGGTGTTGATAGCACGAGAATTCTGAGCCAGAGCATTAACGGGCAGATAGATACCGGTGCTTACGTTCTGACCACGAGCCAGACGTTTACGAGTCATTTCCTGAGTATATTCAGCAGCAGCGCCGCGAACAGCTTTACCAGACATCATGGAGCGAACAGCGTCGCCTAAATCAAAACGATTTTCGAGAGTTTCTTTATTATCTTTGCGCATATTACGAATTACCGCCGGAGCTTTATTAGGTTTAATAGAACGTTTGAACTGACGAGCGGTCATTCCACGAGCCAGAGCTTTAGCAACTTGTTTCTGAGGAACTTTATAGCGTTCTGCTACTTCGAGAATTTCTTCGGTTTCTTCTTCTCGTTCTTCTTTAGAAAGTTCATCTTGAGCAGGAACTGGAGCCGGACTATCATCAGTTGCATTAACAGCAGAATCACCAGCTTGTTCAGCTTCAATTTTGTCTTCTTCAAGAATTTCTTCACGCTTAGCGCGAGCTTCATCAGTTAGAGCTTCAATATCTTCAACAGACATATCTGCTAAATCTTCAATAGTCATTTCAACGATGTCTTCAACAGACATTTCTTCGTAACGTTTCATTCGGGAGTTTCCTTTATTTGAATTTGAAATTTTTACAGCAGAAGCTGTGTCAGATGTATTTATTAACCGTCCAAGTCCAACTTTGTCGTCAGCAGGAACAGTTACGAAAGAGATTTCATACGGAGCCCAATGAGTAACAATAAGGTCATCACCTTTGAGTTCGTATTCGTTAATGTCATAACCGAAAGAGATTTTACTAATTGTCCCTTCGTCGACTTTTGCTTGTACTTCTTGAGCTAATTGGCCATGCTTACTAAATTTAACCACTGCACGACCAACACGGTCTGCATCAATTCGGACAGAACCAGGAATAACAATACCCAGATGGTTATCAAAATTATGGTTAAACAAAAGTGCTGCACCGTTATTAATTCGAGTCAGGTCTGCATTTTCTGGACCATCGTGGACAAGAATTTCATTAACTGTAACAGGCTGACCATACTCATCTTGAATTTGACGTTCTACAGGAGTTTCAGAACTAAAAGCGATTTCATAAGTACCGTCTTCAGATGCTTGAATTTCCTGGACCGTATATTCTCGCTTGAGCTTTAACATAGTTGGTCCTTTGAATGAAAAGAGCAACCGAAGTTGCTCGGTATGTTTATATTTATTACGCTTACTCGTCAGTGCTTGAATCAGAATTAATCTCAGCTACTTCTACTTGAGCACCAGCAGTAACCTCAGCAGGAGCTTTAGCGATATCGATTTGATTTGCGTGTTTAGGAACATAACGAGAACGTTCTTGTTCAATCTGAGCAAATACCAATTCAGGGTCTTCACCACGACTAATAATTACGTCAGACGCAGATTTAAAACCATTATCAACATCAAGCTGGTCTTTCTGAGTATCTTTAAGCGGGTCAATGCTTTCCCATTTTGGATATGTCCAGATAGTCTGACGAAGAATGCTTGGAATATTCGTCATCTTAACTTGGATAGTCTCATTGAGAATTGCCCACGCTAACCAACGTTCGTAGATAACTTCAAAGACTTGTTCTTTTAAATTCTGTTGAACAGTCTTAAACATCTTACGTTGAGCTTGATCGCCAAATCGTGCCGCAGAGTAGTTGATATTAGCTGTATCGCCTTTCCATCCTTGCTTATAGAAGCCATAACCCATAGCAAGTTGGTCCTCTAATCGATCGGTAAAGCTAATGAAATCATCACCACCTTGAGTTGCGCTGAACTGTTTAATATCGTGACCAGCAGGAAGTTTATGGATAGTACCAGACTCAAAGTCTTGAATAACATCAGGTTGTTCACCATCATGCTCTTTTTCTTCAAGTCCAAGGTCGATATCTTCTTGACCATCTTTATCCTGAGTAATAAAACCCATAGAACTAGCAGCAGCACGTTTCTGTACTAAAGTCGCGTGACTGAACGCATCGTATTGGTTCATTGTTGCGATGATTGCAACAGCTTCAGGAATACCGCGTCGTTGGTCTGGGAATAACTCTCTGTAGTAATGGATAATATCTTCAGCAGGTACTGAATATGAACCACCCTTTTCTGTCTGAGTCATTTTATCGATATCAGTAAACCAATATCTAATCGGAGCATCATCTTCGTCATATTCGATACCATCGAGAATATAGCCATCTTCAGTTTTTTCTCTATCACCGAATTTACAGCGAGCAGCTTCAATTATTTCAATACGAAGTGAGTCAACTTCTTCGTGAATGCGAATAAACGTTTCACCATCTACTACACGAGCTCGTTCAACTAGCTCCTGGAAACGGCGCCAGTTCAATCGTTTGTTTCTACTGAATCGTTTAGGAGAACTAGCCCAGTACTCAAAACTATCAGCAATAAGACTGTTCAAGTCTTTTTTAGGACGACCATCGCGATCAATGATACGTGGTTGCGGATTAATACCTTCACCAATTACGTTATCAACCTGATACTGTACAGCTCGTTTACCGTAAGGAGTATTAATTGACAGCGTGCGAGACATCGCCCTCAGATTATCTCCTGAAGAACGAATTTCGTTGTTAATAGTTGCTGTACGAATTAGGTTTTCTTCAAAATCACCACTTAAACGGTCAATACGTGGACCAAGTTGGCGAGTATCAAGACCTTTTTCAAACGATTTTGAATTATCAATGACCAATTTAGGTGATTTTCTTACTTTCTTAACAGTAGTTTTCTTTCTGGAGAATAATTTCATGCGTTTCTAAACCTTGCCTTGATTGTTAAAATAGGAGACTTCCCTTTAGCGAGGTCTTCTGACTTAATGATATTCGCCAGATTAGCTACTAATTTCTTACGGGTGTTCATCAAAGCTTCAAGAGTTTCATATACGAAAGATTTTCCGTTAATACTCATCTGTTGAATTGCTTCTTCATTATTAGTCAGGCGATACTGTATAACTTTATCAAGGTCATTAATCATTTCTCGCAGTTGTTCTTTTTTAGTCTTCCCAATAAACGGTGATTTAACTTTAATTAACTCATTAGAAATTAACTGACCGTCATTAAGTACAACAACAGAGAATGTACCTTCTGTGAAATCAGTAGTTTCTACCCGGATATTCTCCGGGCATTGTTTTTGTTCGAACAGAACAAGTTCTTTAGAACCTATCTGAACAGAAGCGTTGGTAGGATTAGTTAATTCGAGTAATTCACCGATGAAAATTTCTTTAATCATAAAAATTCCTCATCCGGTTTCTTTATGTATTTATTACAGACCGAAACCTCTTGGACGAGACGGTTTTACTACTCTACGTTTAACTACAGCCTTTCTAGGCGTTTCTTTTTGTTCAGGTATGGTTTCTATTAACTGTTCAGGCTCAATCGTTTCTGATGCATCTGGTGTATCGTCGATTGTCTGTCTGGCAACTATCTTCCGCCACTCATGCCATTTGATTTGTTCAATAACTTGCAGACGAGCACAATAGCCATAGTTAATACAGTCGAGTGCTTCATTTCGCACACCACCGGGTTTAACTGTCCAACGAACTGTATTACCTGAACGTTTAAGTTCTTCAGACATTAATTGCTCAAGATAATCATCAGGTACTTCCTGATCGGATATTTCGAGATGTACAGGCGTCTGTAATGTTGTTGACGTATTACGAACTATCAATTCCCTGATAAGGTCTTTGCCTTTGTTGACACCAATCATAAACAGACGATAACCACCTGATTTCGACTCTTTGGTTGGTACATAAGGTGCGTCAACAGAACTTGAACCTTTAATAGCGTGTAGATGCTTCCACTGAGAACAGAACCTGTAGATTGTTCTAGTTGCACGTCCGTTACCGGAGTCAACGTTAGCCCAAGCCATAGTTACTCTACGGCCAGAGACCGTTCTAAACGGTGCCTTTAAGAATGCCAGTAAATCTCTATATGCCGGGCTCTCAATAACTTCAGCGTTCATGGTCATGAAGCTACGGTGACAGATGATGTACAGAGCTTTTTCTGAGTGTCCGAGCAACGTAACTTCTAAGCGGTCTTGCTGTTGGTCAACTCCTGCCGTGAGGAACAACACATCATCTGGGATGTTGTTCACTCCAACGTCGGTTTTTAATTTCTCTAACTTGTATAGCTCTACGTCTTCGTTTAGATCGTCAAACGGCAAGCCAAGAACAGTGTTATAGAAAGTTGATAAACTGAACGATTGCCACGCTTGCTTATAGTCCTCCATCACAGAGCGTAAAGAACTCATCGGGCTGTATAGCCGTGAGATATGGAACCCAGCAATTCGTGAGTCAGGCTGAGTAATCACCCATTGCCCGTTCTTAACTGCTCTAGCTCGTTCACCATCAGAGATATGATGACCACATTCTGGACATTCCAGATATACGCTGTCTGTATCAGGAACAGACTTACCGTCAATTTTTACCCAAGAGAACTTAACGTTTCCCCAGATGAGTTCATGATAATGACCACAACTAGGACATGGGACGTGATACTTACGCTTATCAGATGCTTCGTACTGCGTATGGATAGCTCCATGCTTAGAAGTAGGCGTAGAACTAATAAAGATACGAGCGTCTTCACCGAACGTTGTTGCGCGGTTTTCAGCTATAACGATCGGGTTCCCTTCGTCAGTATCAGTTTCAACTGCGTCCACTTCATCCATAAGAATAAGAGGAAGTGTCTTACCGCGAAGATGACTAGGAGAGTTCAAACTCATGAAGTACCAGAACCCACCAGTCCTTAACTGAATCTGAGAACCGTTATTGACTGCGTTACGGTCATTCTTATCAGTTACGATTTTCTGCATCTCTGGTGATGCATCAATCATTGGGCGTATCTTGCCTGCTAACCATTGGCCTGTTTCTTTACCAGTTGATTGAAGTACCCCTGCGTTTCCTGGGTCATTAGCAGATTTGTAGAACAAAATCCCGTTCAGGATGGTTGTCTTGCCGATTTGGGCAGAAGTCTCGAATACAATTTTTCGTTTACGTTCTTTAACTACATCTATCATCCCTTTCTGAAATTCAAACAATTTCATTGGTTGCCCTGCGTATGGACCATCAGGGAATATAAGATTATGTTCAACCCATTCAGAAGGAGTGTAATCAGGAGGCGGTAGAATAAACTGTCTGGATTTTTTAATTATATTAAGAAGTTTTTGTCTGTTCATTTAGCCCAAGCTTCGCCTCAACGATTTTGAGGCGTTTATCAAGTAATTTAAATTTGACGTAATCAGCAATAAACAAGCCACCGAATGTGATGGCTCCAATAATTATTGTTGTCATTAGAATTCTTCCATTATGCCGATAACTTCAGCACGTTTTTTATACAACCATTCTTGGCATTTCTGGACTGACTCATCATCGTGTCGATATCCTTTGCCTTCAAAACTAAACTGAGCAAAGAAATTACCATCAGCTTTCTTGTAGATATTAGAAGGAAGACCATCAGATTTTTTATCTTGACGACGACTGATATTCCAATAACGTTTAATCAGACGAAGATTTTCAGGACGGTTATTTGTACGGTCAAAATCAAGATGGTCAACGTGATAAGACTCATCTGGAATATCTTTTTTCTTTGCGAGCATCCATACAATACGATGTGTATGAACAAATAAGTTCTTATCAGAAGAAGGAACACGAACTTGGCAATAACCACTTGGAAGAACTGTACCAGCAGGACGGGCGTTCTTTTTCCAAGCAATACCAGTTTTGGAAGATGAGTCAATTACGAAGAGCTTTTCTACCAGAGAATAAGGAATAGAGTTATAAGATTTAGACATTTTCATACCTGTTGTTTGTTAGTTGATTTGATACAGGTATTTATTACGTTGGAAATGAACGGAATTGCTTTAACTAGAAGTAGTGCTAAAGCACAATCTGGTTGGCTAATCTATCTGGTCTATCTATTACCAGTCTGATTAGTATTAATTGGAAGGACTAAGACCATTATACCAACAAGTTTTTATAGCAAATAACAAGTAGACGCGAAGCGTCGTTTCGGAACGAGCTTGCTCGTGGAGAAACAAGATAGAAACTGGTTGTTGTACTAGATGTTCTGGAATACATCCAGATTGATTTAACTGGTTTGGAATGGAAATATAAAGACAGGAACTAGTCTGGTACCAGATTTGATCAGGTTGATTCTAGATAGTACTTCCAGTATCAAACTAGTTTAGAAAGAATAATTGTGAAACTCGGAGAGGCTTTAGCCTCGACGATAGTCTTTGGTTCTGTACTGGCTTTTCACCATTGGTTTATAAAACTATTAGTCTATCCGCCCTTCGGGCGGAGTTTCACAATCTTTTTAGTGGAACTTCGTTAGAAGTTTGTATTGAAAGTTACTTGGAATAATGGACCACTTTTCTGTGGTTCATTGTTGAAAGTCTACTTGAAAACAAAGGTTAGACTATATTTAAAGGGGCAACAATGGTTTTAATCTCAATAACTTAGCAGCTGTTTTTGATGGACAAATTGCATTTTTCAGTTCAGAAATTGCATTCACTGGACAAATTGCATTTTTCAGTTCAGAAATTGCATTCACTGGACAAATTGCACTATGCAACTTCTATGGTATTTGAGATGTCAAATTTGTATAATCTGAATCCCATAGTTATGAAATGTGTTTAAAACTCAATAACTTGCACTAAAAATAATGCAATTTCTGATGTCAAAACTAATGACAGAAGTTGCATCTTAACCTCGTGACACTTATTCGTTTTGATTGAGTGTCATCTAAAATGTGTGCTAAACACCGTAATAAATATAATTGTATTAAGGATTGCGGTGGTCCTTAGCGTTGTTAAAGATTGAGATTCCATAGGTATTAACTCAAGGGTTCTTTGTGGTGGAGAGCCCTTTATGGTAATCCTTAGTGGTTGTGTTCACCGTTCGTCGGTAGTTCTCCTGTTGTTAGCTCATAAGACCCGGCTTCGGCCGGGCAGAGTGATTAATTAATCATTCAGGCTGAATTTCCAATCATATTAAATTCTTTAATTTCTAACAGTATTTTATACAACCTGAATAAAAATTCGCATATTTGAATAAAGCGCTTTTTTAAGCTGGCAGCAAGCGGATTTTAGGCTGAATATAGGCTGTTTTATTATTCAGTATGGTTCAAATCACACTCTTTGAGTATTGAATAAAAATTGAATAGGATATCTTTTTGAGCTAAAAATTAGTTATTGAGACATCTAAGAAACCGCCCGGATTAGTGTAATAAATATATCTGTAATCACGTTGAACACCTTCAACATTAAGTGATTTGGTTAAAAAGTAATCATATTAAAGGTTATTTGCTTTAAGATATCTTTGATATAATTACTCTATTAACACTCTGTGTTGTATAACCCCTCTCTTCGGAGAGGTTCTTTTTTAAAGCTGATGTCAAAAAATTGACTGGAGACAATAATGAAAACTCAAATGACCGGAACTGACGGACTTAAATACTTTGCAAATATCTTCTTCAACATGCCTGTTAAGGAGCAAGACAATTGGACAAGAGAAAAACTTGGTGTATCGGCAAGAACCTTTCGTCGCTGGTGTATCAAGCATGGTATAAAAAAACAAGTAACTATCATTTAAAAGGAAACCACAATGCGTATCTCAATCTTCGACCAATCAAATAAAAATATCGTTGTTTTTGTCAACGAAAACCGCCAAGTATCTGTAGTTAAATCATATGCTGAAACGCGTACTGAGTTAGTACGCTCTGTTAAAGACCGTTCAGCCAAAGCTCGTATCAAAGCTTGTGATGATAAAGGTCGCGGTCATTGGTACTACGCTGGCTATAAGTCTTCTGTGGAGGATAAAAACACTAAACACGTTATCGTCTTTATGGATGATAACCGTTCTCATGGTGTTGTGTTCTATCGTAATGGTAAGAACTTTGAGGAGTATAGAGCGGTAGCTGCTGCAAGCACTTCTAAGGGACGTACAGTATGGAATCTGCGTACTGAAGATGAAAACTCTAATGACCGTGTTGATGAGTTACAGTTAACTAACAGTTTCGCCAGTACTGAATTAACTCTTGAAGAAGCACTTAAAATCATTGAACAACAACGTAAAGAAATCGAAGACCTTGTTGCTCAACGTGACGCAGCTTATAAAGAACGTGATGAAGCTAAACGTATCCAAGCTAAACATTACGCCAAAAGCCAGATTGAAAGAAACAAACGTATCAACGCAGCTAAATCTAACTCTTCTGTTTTAGTAGAAGATATTGAAGCACAACTGGATAACTTTGTTGTTGAACCAGAAGAAAAACCTGAAATCGTTCTACCTGTTATTGAAGAGGTTTCTCCTGTAATGCCAAACGTTGAAACTCCTAAGTTAGAACCGATCAAGACAGCTAAGACTATTACTGAAGAAGAACTTCGTATGCTTCGTGTCCATAACCCAATGCTGTACAGCATTAAGCAAAATCAGATTAACTCTGGTGAACTTGTAGTTATCTAAGGTTTCAGTGTAATAAATATCTATATCAAATCAATGGAGAAAATATGAACGCTGACCAAGTACTTGATATTATCTATGAAAAATATCTCAACAATGAACTTTCTAAAGAAGAACTACTGAAACATGTTAAATTAATCGAAACAATTGAACTGATGTTCAATAAGGAAAAGAATGCCAACGTATAGTTATTACTGCCCTACTCATGGTGAGTTTGAGACAATCAGGAAAATCTCTGAGCGTGAAACCGCTCCTTGCAAAGACTGCGGGAAAATCTCTACTAAACTTGTAGATGCTCCATCAGGAATTCAAGACGGTTATTATAATCAGAACATGTCTATCAATCGTATTAAACAACCTTTTAGAACAGCACATCGTTAACAGGGGGATTCCGCCCTCAGGAGAACTTATGAAATTTCTTTTTGGATGCCTCTGTACTGTGCTAACAGCAGTATGGTTCTGTATCACAAGCGTATTATTTGTTGCTTTACTTCCAGTTTACCTAATCTTAAAACCACTAAGGAAAACCAATGAACATAGAACAGAAAGTAGACTTACTAATTAATGAACTTGAGCAATTCTCTTCTAATCAAGTAAAAGAGCTAATCAAGCTTCGCTCAATCTATAATAAAGAACAATCAGAGTATTGGGAGATAACTGCTAAGTTATGTAAAGAAAAAGCCCGGAGGTTAAAATGATTTTAAACGCTGATGGTGCGGATGTACTTGAAGTTCAGACAGGAATTACAGAGGAACAAATTGAGGAAATGGCCTACTCATACGGTAGGCCTTATAAGTACTACAAATATAGTTATTTCTATCAGAATGAAAATGTTATTCCAATAGCTTTTGAGTCTATACAAGCAGAGATTAAATTCTGGCACGTTATTGATAGACTTCAACCGAGTAGATTAATCGATATCGATATCAATTAAGTCTTGTTCTGGTTGTTCGGATTCGTCTTGATCGGTCTCTTGAATATCTTCTTGCTCAAACACTTCTGATACCTTTAGCAGTTCTTCATCGATGATTTCACGCAGTCGTTGTTTGAGGTCATCAACAGAGTCAGCGTGTTCAATCAAATCAATCGCGTGTTTTGAAGGAATAAGTCTTAACGTATCTTTTAGGTTAGCACAGAACTTATTAAGCTCAGACTGAACGTAATCAGTTGAGATTAACTCACCCGATTTTTCTTGTGCAGCGTACTGAGCTAAGTCAGCTTTAGCTTTTTGTTCGCGGAGTTTTTCAAGGTCCATCTCCTCTTTAACTGATGTGTTACGCAGCGGTTCAATTTTATTTTTGATAATCCATTGAGTACCCTCTTCTTCTGGAATTCCGTTAGGACTTTCAGAGTACGGTAGACCTTCAGCACGCCAAGCTTTAATCGCGTTGAATGTATAACCATAACGACGAGCCATATCAGCCATCGAGACATATTTTTTTCGAGCCATAGATTTTCTCCTGTTGTTTATTTAAATTAATAACTTAGTGCACCTACGATATTTATTAACGTGTGTCTATGATTTCACGAGACTGTAAACCCAGAAGTCCAACTTGAATTGCAATGGAATTAAAATTTTACAGGTCAACTAAAGGATGCGGTCCCGAAACATCCCGGCTCTCAGTCTGTCCCAAAATAATTAATGATTTTACCGCCAGGATTAACCAGATTAACCTGGAATGATTATTTTTCGAAAAGAATAATCTCCATCATTGAGCAAACTGAATGCCTTAGAATGTCTCTGAGGCGCTCTCTGATTGGTTTACGCTTTACAACTAGAAGTTTATTATCTAACCAAACAACATGAGGACACTTAAATGAAACAATTCTTAATCGGCGCAATCATTGCTTTATTATCAGCAACAGGATACATCTGCTATATTAACTTCTTCCCTACTACATATACTTGCACTTTAACTACTGAAGCTAATCGTTCAACTATTACTTCTACGGTTCAAGTAAAAGACCATAAGCATTGGTTTACTTTCCAAACTGACGAGCGTGTTTTCAACTCTGGTCTATTAAGTACTAAGAGCGATGATACTTACGGAGACGTTAAGTACAACCGTACTGAAACTGGTGAGTTTGTTAGTACCATTCGTAACGGTAAAAAGTATTTCATGCATGTCGATAAAGTAGCTCGTGCTGATCGGTACTTCGGTGCTTGTCGAGCTCAATCATCAAACTACATAAGGGACATTGTCCCTTATTGTTTAGCAATAAAATTAAACTCTGTTAATCCCGCAGTTTTCCAATAGTCAAGAGACTCTAAGACTTCTGCTGGCTTATCTGTTTTACTCCTTAGCACAACCCCAAGTTCAGTAAGATACTGAATACCCGTCTTAATTACTTTCTCTAAAAACAATCTAAAACGTGTTTGGTCGTCAGGGAACAATAAGTCAGTCTCTGATTCAAACACTCGATGATTCCCATCATTATCAACATATGTGTTTATTGCTGTTTCTAATACCCATATATTGCAGTACCACATAACTTTCTGCTCATCTGTTCTGTCTATAATGAACCTAATCTCAGGATTCCACTCTATAGACTTAGCTAACAGTTCTGGATGTATATGCCCTGCAAACTTATTACGTATGTATTTCGCAAACTCAAATTCCTTTGAAGCAGTTTTGTAGATTGCTGATAGATGAGGTGATTCCTTGTACAAACGTCTAATAGATGATTCAAAATCGACCAGATTAGACAGTGCAACAAAAGCTGATTTAAGTATCACCATCCCCGTCATGTCGTTGTATCCGTGCGCAACGAAATGCTCATCTGCAGCTACAAGATCTGCCCTAAGCAATTGGGACTTGACCAAATTATCTAACATAGATCCCACCAATTAGTTAGCGTTCAAATAATTACAAAAGGGACCCGTAGGTCCCTTTTACATTCTACGCCGATTAGCATCTTGAACAATATCAGCTAGGATTTTTTGTTGACGTTTCATTATCTGCATTAACTCACGTTCACCATTCACAGATCCAGAGATATGGATAGATGCATCGATTGGTTGACTGTCTGTTTTACCAGTCTGTTGTTTGCCTAAGAAGTCTTTTAGGTCTTGGTTCAACCGATTATCTACTACTCGCTCACCCTCTTGTAACAGATAAGTACCTGTGTTAGGAACATTATCGATACCATCATGGAATTGACCGAGAGACATAGATTTCATCTGCATTACTTCAGTAAGAACACGAGCGTATGATGACGCCGCCAGTGCATACCCTAATGGTCCTGGATATTTGGCCATAGCAGTCGTAGCAGACTCATGAGCGTTCATCATACCATTTGCAATAGCCACTCCTTTAGACACTGCAAACATTTCTTGAGCAGCTTTGTTGTTCTCACCTAACATACCTGTCATAGCCGAGCTTATGCCAGAAGTTAAATCATTAGCGATTTGAAGTTTCTGCTGTGCAGATTGACGTTCAATAGCTTGAGATTTAATAGCATACGCTTGGTCAAGACGTTGTTTCTGTTTAAGAAAATCATCATGCTGTACCAGACCAGCTTCATACATCGACTGGTTGTTCTCGTACAACATCTGGAATTGCTCATGAAGTTTCTGCTGCTGGAGCTGAATTTCTTCGTCTGAGGTAGTAAAGCCAATACTCGACAGGTCTTTTAGTTGATTTCCTTTTCCATCTATACCTACTTGAGCATCTTCAATAGCTTTCTGTTCAGCCTGCATTCTCTGAACTTCTTCATTGTACTGCTTCTGAGTGATTTTCTGATTTTCAAGAGACTGTTTAAGAAGTAACTCGCGAGTACTGTAATAGTCTTTTAACTTAGTAAGACTATCACCAAGTTCTTTACCACTCATTTCTCTGAACGAATTTTTATACTCGTCAGTGAGGTTCTTCATTATATTTTTGAATAACTCTGCCTGAGTGTTAACGTTCTGGATTAACTTAATTCCCTCAGCGTTATAATCAATCAGATTAGCACCAGACGAAGACTCAGATAATGACTGTAGACCTTTAAGAAGTTCTTGTTGAACTCTTAATTGCTCAGCAGCATTACGCTTAGCATCAGCAAGAGCCTTATCACGAGCGGCTTTAGCCTTAGCATCAGCTTTCTCTTTCTCTTCTTGTTGTTTCTTGAGGATGTTTTTTTGAGCAGCAGTTGCTTCTTCGGCTTGGTCAACAGATGTTTTAACATCACTAGCTAAATCAGCTGCCATCTGCTTAAGATTTGCGGCGCGTTGCTTAGAAGCTGTTGTATATCCTTCATCATCAACGCCATCAATCCAACGGTTAAGTTTAGCGATACCGTTATCACCGCCATACCAGAACTGCTTAAGAGCGTCCATGATATCCGTCTTCGTCCATTCTTTATTAAACAAAGACCACAGGTCATTGATTTCAGCAACTAATGGAGTAACAGCCTTAACCGTCAGGTCCTGAACATTACTATTCAGGGTATTGATATTTTTCTGGAAGTTCTTGTATTCCTCAGAAGTTTCTTTGGTGATATTAGCGTGTTGTCTATTAATACTGTTAAGAGCTTCTTGTGTAGAACTGTACTTCTCAAGAGTCGTAATTAAATGACTTGAATCACTCGCCATTGTTTCCATTGCGTTAGTGATTTCAGCATGAGATTTACCAGCTTCTTTCATTTTATAGAAAGTATCAATTACAGCTTTGATACCACCTTCAGCATCACCAGCATATTTGGTATATTCTTGTAGTTCTATACCCCATTCTTTCAGGTCATCAGCTACACCACCGCCACCGTTTCTGAATGAGTCACCAAGTTTATCCATTGCATCTTTGTTGATATCACCGAACTTCTCGGCTTCCATCCCAGTATCTTTGAACTGATTCTGGAGCTTTTGAAGCATCTCAACAGATACACCTGTGTTTGTACTAATCTGATTAAGCGTATTAACCGTATCCGCTGCTTTATTGATTGCTGCGAGTCCAGCACCAGCCGCTAACCCTGCTACGCCAAGAGCACGTAAAGCAGGGTTCATTGTGTTTATGGTATTAATACCACCTTGGAGACTACCAAGTGGTCCGGTTAAATTACTGAACAACCCTCCGGCGACCTCATTGAGTTTGTTCAGTTCATCCATAGATTTATTAACGGCCGTTGTTAGACCTTTGTTGTCGCCATTAATTTCTACGTCATATCTAGAACGTGCCATTATCCCACCTTATTTGATTGACTTTCTAGCTTTAGCCAGAAGTTCAGGTTCAAACATACTTTCAAGAGCTTTTCGTTTACGTTCTTGCTCTTTCTGTTTTTCTTTTTGAAGTTCCTCAGGACTTTTGAATACTTTATCCTTCAACAGATAGAAATCTTTCATATTGATTTTCTTACGGCCTTCAGCAGTAAGATTAGGATTAGAAGCTATTACACTATGCGCCAGACGCGCCTGATAGAAATCGTTCATGACAGGACCTTGAGGCTCAATGAAAGTATCGAACAGATATACCATGTAGAATTCTTTCATACTCATGGAGAGTATTTCATCTCCAGTGAGTCCTTTACGCATCATGGTCCTGAATTTGAACATTAAAAAATCGTTGGCGCGTATTACTTTTCCAGTTCTTCTACAGTTTCAGTAAAGATACTTGCGCGAGTAACGGCACCAGCAAGTTGAGCGCGAACAGTCGTATAAAGAGCTTTGACTTGCTCAAGTGAGTCGAAAACTTTAGAGCCATCTTCATGTTCGATGCATTCCAAAATCATGATGTCGTTTCGGTCTTCTTTATCTTTACCCTGATAGAAAGCTTCACCAAATTCAGATACAGTCATTGGACGAGCATAGAATTTAAAGCCATTCAGTTCTACTGCTTCACGTTTCGGACTAAGAGCAGCAATCATTTCTTCGAAGTTAAATTTAGACATTTATTTTACCTTTAGTTAGTTTATAGGTGTATTTATCAACTGTAAGAACTAAAGGTTCCTGTCCGAATAACTTCAGTTACTCGACGTGCACGATTAGGTGTCTGTCTTGCCCACTTACTATCAAGCCCTTCATCAGCAGCAGCCTCATAATTACCAACTTTGAGGTACTGAATCATTTTCGTGAACTTCAACACACCAGTTAGCCCTAACTGGAACACCATGTTCACCAGAGCAGCCCTACGAGGTCCATTCATCTGAATGTATATGGAACTCAATTCTGAGCGGGAAATGTCCTGGAGTGCCCTAGAAATGTCCTGATTGAACAGCTGTTCTGACTCTGATTTAGAGATAACACCAGAAGTAACTCGGTTTAGTTCTTTATCAAGACGAGCGATGGCTTGTTCCTTAGATGGGTTTTTAGTCAATAAATGACCAATACCAACAGTCCAATATCCTTCAGTGTCTTTATAAACTTGTAGTTTCTCGCCTTCATCAAAGCGGAGCATTTCATATAATGTCATACGGCCTCTTATTTTCTTATTAAATAGATTTGTATACGTATTTAATAAGAGGCTCTTATGTTATCTAACACTAACGTTAAACTAACTGACGTTAAATTAACGTCTAATGCTCCGTTTTTTGGGAACAGAGCAGTTTCAGGAAAATACCAACGAAGATACACAGGCATTCAGTACTACGACTTAGAATTTAACGCTAACTATATGGCTAAAGATATTTCAATAGTTCAGAACTTTATTGCCAAGCATATGTATGGACGTCCTTTTGAATTTAATATCAGCTATGCTGGTCAATACACTGGTACAGCTCGCGGTTCTGTTAATACAACACAGACCATTCAACCCGGCGCTCGACAGATTGTAGTTAATGGTTTCTCTGGTACATTGGAAGCAGGGACAATCATACAGTTTGAAAATCATAAAAAACTTTATACTGTAACTGAAGATGTTGTTTCAGGGAAACCAATGAAGTTATTCCCTGCTTTAATAAAGAATGTTCAGAATGGCGAGACTGTTAAATATCAGAACCCTCGTGGTGAGTTTATTCTGACGAATGACTCTATACCTTACGATTTGAAAAGCATTAGTAAAATATCATTCACAGCAACGGAGAACATCTAATGTCTGAGATTAATAATATCAAACAAAGATTTGAAGAGTTATGCAAGAACCCTGATTTTATCAGTGCATATAACGATTTTAATGGCAAAAGTCTTGCCTCACTAAGTCTTAGCCAGTTGTTTTCTGTTGGTACTTTGTTTCACTTCGTGAGTATCAAAACTCATGATAATCAAGAACTACTCATTACAGATGCTTACTTTGATGTTCAATATCAAGGAAAAACTTATCTTGCTACTGGTGATTTTACGGATATTAGTACCATTCAAGAAAGTAAAGAGATTAATAACACTGGTATGACAGTTCGTCTATCAAACGTGCGGACTGAGTATATCAGTCTTATTCGTTCCAAAGCTCTTGATAACTCTGAAGTAAAAATTGATATCGGCTTTATTAACCCAAACAACGGTTCAGTTCAGACGAGTTTTAACATCTTTACTGGTGTCATTGATAAGTTAAGTATTCAACTTGATTATAATGACGCAGAATGTAAGAACGAAACAGAAGCAACTTTAGATAGTATCTGGGCTGTACTTGAAAAATCAGCTCGTAATCATGCATCAGATGGTGTCCATCGTGCTTATCCAGGTAATGAAAATGACAGTTTCTTTGCTCGAATTGGTAAGTGGAATAGTGAAGCACGTTGGACGTCAGTCAAATAAAAAGGACCGTTAGGTCCTTTTTATCAAAAGCAATCATTAATCATAGATTTCACCATTTTTCTTTAGAAGTAATAACGCTTCTTCCATGCGCTTCTTGTCAAAAGTGGCCTTCTTCATAAACTCAATAAAAGAATCTGCTTCAAATCGATTAAAACCATTGTCCAATCCCTCAAGCAATCCAGTTAGTTGGGAATGAGTTAATCTAGCCAAGAAAGCACGTGCTCTGATTTCAGGTATTGGACGCTTATCATGACATGTAGGGCAAAGTGCTCTAAATGCGCTCAGAGGATACTCCCATGGTTCATAACCTTTGCTCATCGTCGTATAATAACAATGATGAGCTTCGAGACGTCCCACTGCTCCACAATCTTGGCAGTGATTCCCCGCTTGTTTTTTAACTAACTCGGATTTCCTTAACCACCGAGGATCACGTAATTTAGAACGGTAACTTCCGGTCTGTCTTCTGTAGTCATAGTCATCTACAGGATAAAATCCAACGCTCCAGCTATAACCTTGTTCATAGAAGAACCCAAAGGATTCGACCAAATCCTCAAATTCAGTTGTGTCACAGCCATAATTAAGCAGATGGAATAATCCACTACCATCGATCACAAGCACCATTACCGCATCATTGTGAAAATCCTCTCCACGTTCTTTCCACTCCCTTTGAGTATAGAAAGTTGCATCATCAAATACGCCCTCTTTAATAGCCCATTCGGTTAATGCATATTTCATTCTTTCTATATTGTTCAACATATGATGACCTCAACCCGTTTTATACAAGAGTTCATTTTATCAGCAGAAGTAAACAATAAAATGGAAATCTATGGCTCAGGACTGAATTGTAGTATTTTTTGAACCGAGCCATAAAACACACTCCAGCTAACTCATTGTATTTTAATCAATAAGCCTAAATAAGGATCGATTCTTAAAGTTATCATAGAATGACTCCCTCGTTTGATAGTACAAATCACATATGCTTGAGCAATAGTCTGTGTTCTCGAACTTCCAGCACAGGTTGTTAATCGTCATCATTGAGACGAATGCTCCAAACTCTCTGTTGTTCAGAATAGCATCTGATTGATTACCTGGATTGATTACGTAATATGCAGTGTCATGCAGCGGGTGATAGATTAATCCCGGAAAATCCAATGAAGCCCATTCTTGCTCAACAAAATTCTCACAGAACCTTCCCGCAGTATGACTAAACAACCGCTCAATCACTGGCAGTAGATGTTCAGTGATGCCTACTTTCAAGAACTCGTCTTTGAACTTCTGGTCCATCAGTTATCTCCTTTAAAAGCATATGTAGTACCTTCCGCAGTGATGGTTCTCACCGCTGCCAACTTCCCGTTTCTGTACAACTTAGTAACAGCTTTAGTACGCCCTATCCTTGTGTACTCAACGATCGAGTTCACAGTATCAAATAAAATATCTTCAAAGCGGCTTTCCATGTTAACTCCTTGATAAACAGTAAGTTTTGCTCGGAGTTTTAATATAATCCGTGTGTGCACACGCGTACACCAGAACTGTATGGATATACAGTCATAAGCCGTTAAGTTATTGAGATTGATTGAAATATTCTTTTGTCAAAATGAAACCGTTCTTCAGGTAATAGTTCTTTCATATACCCGCCATCGCGCCCTTGCCTGAGGCGGCATAAATGCAACAATGCAGAAACATTATTATTACAGGAGAACGGCGAATGATGACCACGGCTGAGGGGGGGCTGGCCTACCAGCGCTGGCTGGCGACGATCAATCAGGTCTGCGGCCATTTCGCCGCCCGGCCGCTGGAGGGACACTTTCACGGCGAGATTGACGCCCGCTACGCCGGCAGTCTCAAAGTCAGCACGGTCACCGCCGCCGGCGTCAATCTCTACCGCACGCGCAATGAGATCAAACGCGATAACGACGCCTGGTTCTATACTGTGTTTCAGCTCGCCGGCGAAGCGGTGATCGAACAGGACGATCGCCAGGTGACCCTGGCGGCGGGGGATATCACGCTGATCGACGCCGCCCGCCCGTGCTCTATCGTCTGGCAGCAGACCTCGCGTCAGGCTTCGCTGCTGCTGCCGCGCCAGCGGGTGGCGCCGACGGGCGAGATCGCTACCGCCTGCCGGCTGGACAAGTCTCTGCCGATGGTGCAGCTCAGTCAGCGCCTGCTGCTGGAGAGTATGGGCGGCACGACGCTCTCCGCCAGCGAGAGTGAGGCGGCGCTGGACGCGATCGCCTGCCTGTTGCGCCCGGTGCTGCGCCAGCGCGAGCCGACCCCGTCCCGGCGGGACCAGCAGTTTCAGAAGATCATTGCGTTAATCGACGCGTCCATTCAGTCGGAACACCTGCGGCCGGAGTGGCTGGCCAGCGAGACGGGAATGTCGGTGCGCAGCCTCTACCGGCTGTTTGCCGACAAAGGGCTGGTAGTGGCGCAGTATATTAAGAACCGGCGGCTGGATCTGTGCGCCCGGGCGTTACAGAACGTCCATGACGACGAAAAGCTGGCGGGGATCGGCTACCGCTGGGGCTTCAGCGACCACAGCCATTTCTCCACCGCCTTTAAGCAGCGCTTCGGCGTCTCGCCGGGCGAATACCGTAAGCGCTGCCGCTAACTATTTGCGCAGCCACTGGCCGTTCAGCCCCTGGACGTACTCCCCGGGCTGAGCGCGGGCCACCAGCTTCTGTCCGGCCATTTTCGCTACCTCATCCACCGGCAGATTGTTGTCATCCGCCAGCTGCTGGTAGCTTTCACTGCGCGCGGCGTTAATCTGTTTCACCAGCGCCAGCGTCTCTTTATCCTGACGCAGCGGCGCCAGATAGCCGTTCAGCGTCTCCCCCACCCGCCCCTGCTGGCGCGCTTCGTTCAGGGTCAACGCCAGCGCGGGCGCGCTGAGCAGAGTCAGCGCCAGCGCTGCGGTTAACAGTCGTTTTCTCATCGTCGCCTCAGAACAAATCGCTGCGGGATTTCAGCAGGTTTTCCACATCCTTATCGACCTTGATATGGATCTCATGCTCAATTTTGACATTCATATTGATGGTGATGGGCTCTTTCGACGCCGCAATTTCGATACGCGGCGTACAGCCGGCGAGCAGCATCGACGCCACTATGGCCAGTAACAGCTTCTTCATTTAGGTTCCTTACATGTCTTACCGTCCGTACAGCGCCGCACGGGCAGCGTGGCATTTTGCTCAAGCCACGCCTGTAAATTGTCGCCGAAGCGTAAACTGCGCCACAGATCGAAAATATTCTCCTCATGAGCGTAGTTTAAATGCACGGTACTGCTTTTCCCGTCCACCCGGCTGGTGCCGTTGATGGCGGCCTTAAGCGTCAGCACGCCCAGATTGTTGAGGTTAATCTGCGTCGATGAACGGGAGATCTCCATATAGCGCAGCCAGTTGATCGCCGCCCCGGCGGAGACGTTGTCCGCCACCAGCGCATCGGCGGTGTCTTTATCGAGCCGCAGCGTCATCGGTCCGTCATTGCGCAACCAGCCGTCGTGGATAATCCATTGATTGTTCTCCAGCCACAGCGGCAGCGCGCCGCTCACCGCCCCGGACATGGCGAACTGCTTCACCTTGACCGCGCTGGTCAGTTCGCTGCTGGAGATGTGCTGCAGACGGATCAGCGCCGGGTCGCGCTGCGGCATGCGCAGCTGCAGCAGGGTCAGCTTGCCGCCTAACAGGTCGACGCTGACGTCGCTAAGCTGCAGCGGATTGGCCTCGCTCCATGGCCAGGTGCCCTGCAGGTCCGCCGTCAGGTTGCGCGCGGTGACCTGGTTGACGATTTCGCCAATGCGCAGGGAGACCGGACGGCGGGTGCCCAGCTGCCAGTGGCCATCGCTGAAGCGGAACGGCAGAACGAAGTCGACGCCATTGATCTGGTTATCCGGCATCCAGGCGCTGCCGCCCTTCAGGACGCCATGACCGCCCGCCTCAAATCCCTGCCCGGCTGCTGCCGAGAAGGCCACCTGCGCATAGAGACTGCCTTCGCGCAGGTTCATCTTCCAGTCCGGCGGCACCAGCGGCTGGAATACCGTCAGCGACTGTTTAGGCCACCAGGCCTGGCCGCGCAGCCGTTCGCCATCCCAGCGCCCGGTCAACCGCACCGGGCCAATGGTATCGGCGTGCAGCGCGCCGGTGAACTGGAACCACGTCGGATCCCGGCCGTCGAGAGCGAATTTCAGCGTCGACGCCGGGAGATAGCTGCCGCCGGAGAAGGTGGTTTTTGCCGCATCCAGCGACAGCGTGCCGGTCAGCCGCGGATGCTCAGCGTCGCGCAGCCAGCGAATCGGCTGCTCGAGGGTCAGACGCGGCGTGCTGACCCGCATCGTGCCGTACTCGAGCTTATCGAAGCCAGTGGAGAGGCTGCTCAGCGTAATGGCATTGTCCCGCCACTCACCGCTGCCCTTCACATCCCAGCGCGCCTGCATTGGCGTGAAATGCCCCTCGCCCCAGTAGCGCCACTGCCAGCGGCCGCTGTCGGGCAGAAAATCGTTCGCCAGCCCGTCCAGGTGCAACGTAAAGTCGCCCATCTGCTGCTCATGGGCGCGGAGGATCGCCTGCAGGCGGCCATCGACGCCCTGCTGGGTGACCTTCACCCCGGCCAGCGGCCAGCGGATTTCGTCAATGTTCAGCGCGTCGATCACCCGCCCGCGCGAACGCAGTAGCGCCCCGGGGTGAAACGCCAGCTGCGGGCTGACCAGCGACCCGCTGAGCTGGGCCGGCAGCGCGGCGTAAAAGATCATCTCCCCCAGCTTGGCCTCGCCGGTGAGCCGCAGCGGCAGGTCGCTGTTATCCATGCTTAACTTGCCCGGGCCGATATTCAGCACCGCGTTGCCTTTGCCGGCATGCCCCTCGGTGAGCACATTTAAGCGGCCGCTGACGATCATCTGTTCCGTGCCCTGCTGCCAGTCACCGACCGACAGCGCCACGCGGCCGCTCAGCGGATACGCCTCGTAGCGGGTGCGCCAGCGGCCGTCGCTGATGGTGATCCGTTCCGGGGTGATCTCCCACGGCAGGTCGAGAATGGGCTCCACCTCGCCGCGCGGGGTGACCAGCAGCTGGCCGCGATTATGCTGCCACGCCAGCTCGGCATCGATCCATTCTGCAGTCTGCGGGAATTCGAAGGTGCCCTGCATCTGGCCATCGACCGGCAGGCCATCCGGCACCAGCGGCAGATGGAAGGTCCCCACCAGCTTCACCGGCGGCTGATCGTCAGTCAGCCTGGCGCTGAACTGGCTGACAGTGAGCGCCTGGCCGCGCAGGCGCGCCTGCAGGCTCAAATCGTTTCCGGCGAAGCCGATATCCTGCTGCGCAGGCGTCAAGGACATCACCAGCCGCCCCTGCCATTTTTCCCACGGCGACAGCCGCAGGTTCTCAATGGTTAACCAGCTGTAGGGCAGCATTGATTGCCATTCGGCGAGGGTGCGCGGCGCCCCCGGCGCGGGATCGCTGGCCGGCAGTTTGCTCAGGCAGGCGCTGTTGATCTCCAGCTGGCCAATATGCAGCCGCCAGCGGCTGGGGCGCGAGAGACGGGCATCGGTCACCCGGGCGAGTTCACAGTCGCCCACCAGATAGCGCAGATCGGGGATCAGCAGGGCGGAGCGCGTAAGACGCGGGCTCTCCTGCAAAGCGATATGAGTCCCCACGGGCAGCCAGATGCCCGCCAGCGTCGGCACCCAGTGGGTCAGCGTCAACAGCAGGGTTAGCGGCAGTAACACCAGCGCTAGCACCAGCGCGATGGCGGCTTTATATTTACCCTTCATGGGCAGTTAATATCCTGATTCAACATAAGTAAAAGCCGAAAGGCGCCCATTGTGACACGTTCGACCAGTGAGTGAAAGTTTGCGACCTGTTAAAGCATAGTTGCCAGCCGGTATCGCGGCGCGGCGATCGCTCGTCACTATTTAGCTTTTGTTTAAGCGCTACCTGCCACACTCCAGCCAGTTCGGTTTTGCTTGCGGGAGAGACAGTGTCGTTAATTATCTCGCTCATTGAGAGCGCACAGGGCCACTATCCATTGGTATTACTGATGGTTTTCCTGCTCACTTTCACTAAATCCTGCGCGCTGGTGTCGCTGGCGATCCCGGGCACCTCCGGCCTGCTGCTGCTGGGGACATTCGCTTCCGCCAGCCTCGGTCATTTCCTGTTAATGTGGTCCAGCGCCAGCCTCGGCGCCATCGGCGGATTCTGGCTCTCGTGGTGGTTAGGCGTTCGCTATCGTCACCGCCTCACGCAGTTGCGCTGGCTGACCGCCGAGCGGCTGGCCCGCAGTCGACTCTTTTTTCAGCGCCGCGGGCTGTGGGCGGTCTTTTTCAGTCGCTTCCTCTCTCCCCTGCGCGCCACCCTGCCCCTGGTCAGCGGCGCCAGCGGCCTGCCGCTGTGGTCGTTTCAGCTGGCTAACGTCACCTCCGGTCTGCTGTGGCCGTTTCTGCTGCTCTCCCCCGGCGCTTTAAGCCTGAGTTTGTGGTGAAAAAACTTTGTCTTTCAAAGAGATTCCGCAAATCCGCGATATGCTCTAGAATTAGGATAAGCACCTGCTATTTAAACTATTTTTTAATAATTGTACGATAATTTTAAATATGCTACCGTGACGTTATAATCACTGGAGAAAAGTCTTATGAAAATCGCGGTTTACAGTACGAAGCAGTACGATAAAAAGTACCTGCAGCACGTTAATGATACCTACGGCTTTGAACTGGAATTCTTCGACTTCCTGCTGACAGAGAAAACCGCCAAAACCGCCCACGGTTGCGAAGCGGTATGCATCTTCGTCAATGACGACGGCAGCCGTCCGGTGCTGGAGGAGCTGAAGGCTCACGGCGTGAAGTATATCGCCCTGCGCTGCGCCGGGTTTAACAACGTCGACCTCGAGGCGGCGAAAGCGCTTGACCTGCGCGTCGTGCGCGTCCCGGCCTACTCGCCGGAAGCGGTCGCTGAACATGCGATCGGCATGATGATGTCGCTTAACCGCCGCATCCACCGCGCCTACCAGCGTACCCGTGATGCCAATTTCTCCCTCGAAGGCCTCACCGGTTTCACCATGTACGGCAAAACCGCCGGGGTGATCGGCACCGGGAAAATTGGCGTGGCGATGCTACGGATCCTTAAAGGCTTCGGCATGCGTCTGCTGGCTTTTGACCCGTACCCAAGCGCCGCCGCGCTGGAGCTGGGGGTGGAATATGTTGACCTGGCCACGCTGTACAAGGAGTCGGACGTGATCTCCCTGCACTGCCCGCTCACCGATGAAAACTACCATCTGCTCAATCGCGAGGCCTTCGATCAGATGAAGGACGGGGTGATGGTGATTAACACCAGCCGCGGCGCGCTGATCGATTCCCAGGCGGCCATCGATGCCCTGAAGCACCAGAAAATCGGCGCGCTGGGGCTGGACGTTTATGAGAACGAACGCGATCTGTTCTTCGAAGACAAATCCAACGACGTGATCCAGGACGACGTCTTCCGTCGCCTCTCCGCCTGCCACAACGTGCTGTTTACCGGCCATCAGGCGTTCCTCACCGCCGAGGCGCTGATCAGCATTTCGGAGACCACCCTGGGCAATCTGCAGCAGGTCGCCAACGGTGAAACCTGCCCGAACGCTATCGTCTGACTCCTTTCCCTTTTGTGCTCCTCTCCCCGGGGGAGCACATTCAGATAATCCCCACAGATCCCCGCTGCGATACCGTTACACTGGCTTTGTTTTATTAGTAATGTGAATGTTTTGGAGTAAAAATGAACAAATTTGCGGCATTACTGGCGGCAGGGTTGCTGCTGTCCGGCTGTGTCTATAACAGTAAGGTGTCCACCGGCGCGGAACAGCTACAGCATCATCGTTTCGTGTTGACCAGCGTCAACGGCCAGGCAGTGAACGCGGGCGACCGGCCGCTGGAGCTGAGCTTCGGCGAGAAGATGGCTCTTACGGGCAATATGTATGTTTCGGGCAATATGTGCAACGGCTTCAGCGGGGAAGGTAAGGTGTCGGACGGCGAGCTGAAGGTTAAATCGCTGGCGATGACCCGGATGCTGTGCCACGATGCCCAGCTCAATACCCTTGACGCGACCATTGGTAAGATGCTGCGCGAGGGCGCGCAGGTCGATCTGACGGAAAACCAGTTGACGCTGGCGACCGCCGACCAGACGCTGGTCTATAAGCTCGCCGACCTGATGCACTAGCCGGCGTGGTGAACCCGCTGCGGGGTTGCCATTAATAGCCGCAGCTTCCGCCCGCCAGCGCCTGCTCGCTGCAGCGTTTACCGTTCGGCAACGCGCACATGCCAATCGCCGAACCATCGAGCTGACGAGCTACCGATAACGAGCCGCCTATCATGGCGCAGTTGTCCTGACCGGCGTCGCTCATCGCCGCCCGCATTCCTGGCGTGACGTGCGCCGCCGTGGCCTGCTGAACGGGTTCACTACTGCACGCCGACAGCAACAGCGCCGCACATCCCACTAATATCGCAGCTCGCATTTTCTCTCCCCTCGGAAACGTCTTAAAAAGCAAACCCAAGAATAATAGGCAGCGTGGCGCGCGGCGTCGAGAGGGGAAGTACGTATTTATGCGTCTCATTAACATTTTCTAGCAAATTTCTGCCTAAAGGTTGATCTCCCCCGGGTTCGCCACCGGACAATCGCTGGCCTTCACGCCCTGGAAAGCCACTTTCTCCGCGAACCGCGCAAAATATTGATCTGGTCACGGGTGGCCGCCGCATTGAGGACACAAATGCAAAAATGGCGGCATCAACGGTTTGCTAAACTACCTCTTATATAATTACAGGGCGCGTCGCGGTTTTACGCGTCCATTCTTTTGCGCAATGTAAGGGTGTCTTCCTATGATTACTATTGATGGTAATGGCGCGGTCGCTTCCGTCGCGTTTCGCACCAGTGAAGTTATCGCCATCTACCCGATCACGCCCAGTTCAACGATGGCGGAACAGGCCGACGCCTGGGCCGGCAATGGGCTGAAAAACGTCTGGGGCGATGTGCCCCGCGTGGTCGAAATGCAGTCGGAGGCAGGCGCCATTGGCGCCGTACATGGCGCGCTGCAGACCGGCGCCCTCTCCACCTCCTTTACCTCATCGCAGGGCCTGCTGCTGATGATCCCCACGCTGTACAAACTGGCCGGCCAGCTGATGCCGTTTGTCCTGCACGTCGCCGCCCGCACCGTCGCCACCCACGCGCTGTCGATCTTCGGCGACCATTCCGATGTGATGGCGGTCCGCCAGACCGGGTGCGCCATGCTGTGCGCCAGCAGCGTTCAGGAAGCGCAGGATTTCGCGCTGATCTCGCATATCGCCACTCTGCAAAGCCGGGTGCCGTTTATTCATTTCTTTGATGGTTTCCGCACCTCGCACGAAATCAACAAAATCGCCCCGCTGGCGGATGACACGATTCGCGCCCTGCTGCCGCAGGAAAAAATCGCTGAGCATCGCCAGCGCGCGCTCAATCCGGAACACCCGGTGATCCGCGGGACCTCGGCCAACCCTGACACCTACTTCCAGTCGCGGGAGGCCACCAACCCGTGGTACGACGCGGTTTATGATCATGTCGAGAAAGCGATGGATGACTTCGCCGCCGCCACCGGCCGCCAGTACAAACCGTTTGAGTTTTACGGCCATCCGCAGGCGGAACGCGTCATCGTCATTATGGGCTCGGCCATCGGCACCTGCGAAGAGGTGGTCGATGAGTTGCTGAGCCGCGGCGAGAAAGTCGGCGTGCTGAAGGTCCGCCTCTATCGTCCGTTCTCCGCCGCCCACCTGCTGGCAGCGCTGCCGGAGAGCGCCCGGGCGGTGGCGGTGCTGGATCGCACCAAAGAACCTGGCGCGCACGCGGAGCCGCTGTATCTCGACGTGATGACCGCCCTGGCGGAAGCCTTTAACCGCGGCGAGCGCGAGACGCTGCCGCGGACCATCGGCGGCCGCTACGGTCTCTCTTCCAAGGAGTTCGGTCCGGAATGCGTGCTGGCGATATTCCATGAGCTGCAGGCCGCCCAGCCGAAGCCGCGCTTTACCGTCGGCATCTATGACGACGTGACCAACCTGTCGCTACCGCTGGGCGAAAATACCCTGCCGGCAGAGGCCAAGCTCGAAGCGCTGTTCTACGGCCTCGGCAGCGACGGCAGCGTGTCGGCCACCAAAAACAATATCAAAATCATCGGCAACTCCACCCCGTGGTTCTCCCAGGGGTACTTTGTCTATGACTCGAAGAAGGCGGGCGGCCTGACCGTCTCCCATCTGCGGGTCAGCGAAAAGCCGATTCGTTCTTCGTATCTGATTTCGCAGGCCGATTTCGTTGGCTGCCACCAGCTGCAGTTTATCGATAAATACCAGATGGCCGAGCGGCTGAAGCCCGGCGGCATTTTCCTGCTCAACACGCCGTACAGCGCCGATGAAGTCTGGTCCCGCCTGCCGCAGGAAGTGCAGGCTACCCTGAATCAGAAAAAAGCGCGTTTTTACGTGGTCAACGCGGCGAAGATCGCCCGCGAATGTAGCCTCGGGGCGCGCATTAATACCGTGATGCAGATGGCCTTCTTCCATCTGACTCACATCCTGCCTGGCGACAGCGCGCTGGCGGAACTGCAGGCGGCCATCGCCAAAAGCTACAGCAGCAAAGGTCAGGAGCTGGTGGAACGTAACTGGCAGGCGCTGGCCCTGGCCCGCGAGTCCCTGGCGGAAGTGCCGCTGCAGCCGGTGAATGCCAGCAGTCCGAACCGCCCGCCGGTGGTCTCCGACGCCGCGCCGGATTTCGTCAAAACGGTCACCGCCGCCATGCTGGCCGGCCTCGGCGATGCGCTGCCGGTCTCCGCCCTACCGCCGGACGGCACCTGGCCCATGGGCACCACCCGCTGGGAGAAACGCAACATCGCCGAAGAGATCCCGATCTGGAAGGAAGCGCTTTGCACCCAGTGTAACCACTGCGTTGCCGCCTGCCCGCACTCGGCAATCCGCGCCAAAGTGGTCGCGCCGGAGGACATGGAGAACGCCCCTGCCAGTCTGCACTCGCTGGACGTTAAATCCCGCGATATGCGCGGGCAGAAATACGTTCTGCAGGTCGCCCCGGAAGACTGCACCGGCTGCAACCTGTGCGTGGAAGTGTGCCCGGCAAAAGATCGCCAGAACCCGGAGATCAAGGCCATCAATATGATGTCGCGCCTGGAGCATGTTGAAGAGGAGAAAGTGAATTACGATTACTTCCTCAACCTGCCGGAAATCGACCGCAGCAAACTGGAGCGTATTGATATCCGCACTTCGCAGCTGATCAGCCCGCTGTTTGAATACTCCGGCGCCTGCTCCGGCTGTGGCGAAACGCCGTATATCAAACTGCTGACCCAGCTGTATGGCGACCGGATGCTGATTGCCAATGCCACCGGCTGCTCATCCATTTACGGCGGCAACCTGCCCTCGACCCCGTACACGACCGACGCCAACGGCCGCGGCCCGGCGTGGGCCAACTCGCTGTTTGAGGATAACGCTGAATTCGGGCTCGGCTTCCGCTTAACCGTCGACCAGCATCGCCAGCGCGTGATGCGCCTGCTGAGCGAATTCGCCGACCAGCTGCCGACAGAGCTGAACGCGGCGCTGCATGCCGAGGCGACGCCGGAAGCGCGCCGCGAACAGGTGGCAGCCCTGCGTCAGGCGCTGGCCGGCGTGCAAGGCGCTGAAGAGCTGCTGACCGATGCCGACGCGCTGGTGGAGAAATCCGTCTGGCTGATCGGCGGCGACGGCTGGGCCTACGATATCGGCTTCGGCGGTCTGGACCATGTGCTGAGCCTGACGGAAAATGTCAACATTCTGGTGCTGGATACCCAGTGTTACTCCAACACCGGCGGCCAGGCGTCAAAAGCCACCCCGCTGGGGGCGGTCACTAAGTTTGGCGAGCACGGTAAACGCAAGGCGCGCAAAGATCTTGGCGTCAGCATGATGATGTACGGTCATGTCTATGTGGCGCAGATTTCGCTGGGCGCGCAGCTGAACCAGACGGTGAAAGCGATTCAGGAAGCGGAAGCCTATCCGGGGCCGTCGCTGATCATCGCCTACAGTCCTTGTGAAGAGCATGGCTACGATCTGGCGCTCAGCCACGATCAGATGCGTCAGCTGACCGCTACCGGCTTCTGGCCGCTCTACCGCTTCGACCCGCGTCGGGCGGAAGAAGGCAAGATCCCGCTGGCGCTGGACTCCCGCCCACCGTCAGACGCCCTGGCTGAGACGCTGCTCAATGAGCAACGCTTCCGTCGCCTGAATGCGCAGCAGCCGGAAGTGGCGGAGCAACTGTGGAAAGACGCTGCCGCCGACCTGCAGAAGCGCTACGACTTCCTCGCCCAGCTGGCGGGCAAAGCGGAGAAATCACCGAGCGAGAGCTGAGGTTATTTTTCTCCCGCAGCCATAAAAAAAGCCCGAACATAAAGTTCGGGCTTGTCGTTTTACCGATAAACAAAATCATTCCGCAGAATGAGACGGCAAATAAAAATGCTTGGCATGACAATAAAGGCATATAACGCCCGAATAATACGCGATCAATCTGGATATGTATAATTTTTATTTTGTATATTATTTGTAGATATATTCACCATAATTATCACCATTACTTCAGACGTATTTTATTTAGATTTTACTTATATCGTAACAATTGAGTCTTACCATATCTCAGACCGCTCCTTTAGCATGAGTTCACTTCCTTCCCGGAAGCTAGAACATAAAAACAGTTAAAGGAATTTCTTCATGAAAAGAAAAGTACTGGCCCTCGTTATTCCGGCTTTATTAGCCGCTGGCGCTGCGCACGCGGCGGAAATTTATAATAAAGACGGAAATAAATTAGATGTCTATGGCAAGGTAGACGGTCTGCACTATTTCTCCAGCGACTCGAAAAAAGACGGCGACCAAACTTACGTTCGCTTTGGCTTTAAAGGCGAAACCCAGATCAACGATATGCTCACCGGTTACGGCCAGTGGGAATACAACGTTCAGGCCAACAATACCGAAAGCGCCGGCGATCAGGCGTGGACCCGTCTGGCCTTCGCCGGTATCAAAGTGGGCGATTACGGTTCTTTCGACTACGGTCGTAACTACGGCGTGCTGTACGACGTCGAAGGCTGGACCGATATGCTGCCGGAGTTCGGCGGCGACTCTTACACCTATGCGGATAACTTTATGGCAGGCCGCGCCAACGGCGTCGCGACCTACCGCAACAGCGATTTCTTCGGTCTGGTGGATGGTCTGAACTTCGCCCTGCAGTATCAGGGTAAAAACGAAGGCCAAAACGCCCAGGATATCAACGTCGGCACCAACAACCGCAGCAGCGACAGCGATGTTCGCTTTGACAATGGCGACGGTTTCGGTCTTTCCACCTCCTATAACTTCGGCATGGGCATCAGCGCGGCTGCGGCCTATACCTCTTCTGACCGTACCAACGACCAGATGACCCAGACCAACGCCCGCGGCGATAAAGCCGAAGCCTGGACTGCCGGTCTGAAGTACGACGCCAACGATATCTACCTGGCGACCATGTACTCTGAAACCCGCAATATGACCCCGTACGGCAATGACGGCGTGGCCAACAAGACGCAAAACTTCGAAGTCACTGCTCAGTATCAGTTCGACTTCGGTCTGCGTCCGGCTATCTCCTACCTGCAGTCCAAAGGCAAAGATCTCTATAATACCGGCAGCTACGCCGATAAAGATCTGGTCAAATATATGGACGTCGGCGCCACCTATTACTTCAACCGTAATATGTCCACCTACGTTGATTACAAAATCAACCTGCTGGATGACAACGACAGCTTCTACAAAGACAACGGTATTTCTACCGACAACATCGTCGCGCTGGGCCTGGTTTACCAGTTCTGATGCGCCAGCCCGCCGGTTCCGGCGGGCTTTCTCTCTCTCTGCCTCACAGCAGCTAAAACAAAACAATATATCCCACAGCTTAAAATAGCCGTCCGTTTAGTGATATAGTCGTGCTCAGTCAGTGCCTGCCCGAGGACGTCCATCATGCATCATCACCCGGTAAAATCTTCCCGAATTATCTCTGTCGCCTATGATGACGCCTCCGCCACGCTGGAAATCTGTTTTTATCACCAGCCGCCGTTGCAATATACCGGGGTTCCACCGCGTATTTTTCGTGACTTTTTACAGGTGGTGTCAAAAGGCCGATTTTATGACGGCGTGATAAAGGGAAAATTCCCCGAACGCAAGCCACGTTAATGTCAAAGTGTGACTGCGGTCATGATACAAAACGTGCCATAATGCCGTACAATATGAGGGGATACTTAAACAGGAGGTTTTATGAGCAGAATGATTCTTGTCCCCATCGATATCTCTGATAAAGAATTTACTGAACGCATTATCAGTCACGTTGAATCGGAAGCGCGGATTGACGACGCTGAGGTCCATTTCCTCTCCGTTATCCCTTCCCTGCCTTATTATGCCTCACTGGGAATGGCCTATACCGCCGAACTGCCTGGTATGGATGAGCTGCGCGAAGGGACGGAAACGCAGCTTAAAGAGCTCGCGAAGCAGTTCTCTATCCCGGAAGATCGGAAACATTTTCACGTTGCCGAAGGGTCGCCAAAGGATAAGATCCTGGCCCTCGCCAGGTCGCTACCCGCCGACCTGGTGATCATCGCTTCGCACCGGCCGGATATTACCACCTATCTGCTGGGCTCCAACGCCGCCGCGGTGGTCCGCCACGCCGAGTGCTCGGTGCTGGTCGTTCGCTAACGCCTCAGCCCGCCGCCCGGCGGGCTTTTTATTTTTACTTCTGCCCCTGCCCGCAGCGGAAAGTGCCGGAAAGATGCTGACATTCCGCCCCTGAATCCGTACCATACACGCCACGGTTGCCTGTCAGACCTCATTAATTGCTACGCGCCAGCGCCACGTTGTCCAGCGGCTGGCAGAACGCGTGCTCTTCTGATGCCACACTATGAATTGAGCCACTATTACATGCTGCAAAATCAAGAAATCAGCAAAAATGTACAACATCAATAAGTTGTGCTCCCCAACCAACTGAATTTATTTTGTATTTACATACAGCCAGCCCCCCACACCGCCGGCCGCTGGTCCTGGCACCTGAATCCACCCGGGAATGGATGAGGTAGGCTATTCGAGGAAAAGAGGTGAATGAGATAATTGCAGATGGTGCGGTACCTGCAGATCATTTCACATGGCACCCCGTTTTCCGAGCGGTGGACAACGTTAGGAATCAGGGGGCGTAATTGATTGAGGCTATTAAAATCCAATAACCTGATAATACCCGCACTATGCTGAAAGCAGACCTTGGTGTTCTGCTTGCCTTTTGCTTCGGGAATGCCCTCAAAGCGCATAAGTTAAGGAAGTTGCTCAGGCTCCGACGGCATCTTTAGGGCTGGTTGATAAAAAATCAAAATTGTGAGCTACTTTCATCGATAATAAATTCAACGTAATAAAAAACCGCCGGCGCGAGTTTCAATCAGAAGTCATCTATTATCACGTTAAGATAGGTAAGATAACGCAACTGTACCGATCAGCTACTCTTTGAAACCAGGCTTGCCATTCCTGGCCCGCCATTCTTTCACTTCCTTAACAACCCTTTCCGGACTATCCTCTCGGCCCTTTGGAGGATAGAAAATTACATCAGAACCATTAGGGTGTTCAGTGATACGTTCAAACTCTAAAACATTTTGCACATCTTCATCTTCGGTTGTATTATCCGGTTTAAATATCTTTTCCACAAAAGCTAAAAACTCAGATTCGGTGTAATCAGAAATGCTTTTTTTATTGTCCATCATTTACCACCATTGCTTAGTGAACTTCGACATGGCTTTTTGTGCATCATAACTCGCCAGTTCTCAACACCATACACATCACCGGTATTTTAATAGCTTTTGCGTGTTCTAATTCATGTTTAAGCCTCCCCCCGACATGCTCATTTTACGAATGAACGACCATCTTTCTAACTTGATACTCCCTAAGCTAGCTTGTTCAAACCGCTCAGTTAGCTCAGTGGTATCAGAAACCGCCTTCCTGAAAGATCTCCGAATGAATGAAAGTTCGAAAACTCACAGCCACGAAATTTTTCAGCAATCACACTGGGAACAGGAGAGCCTAACTCGTCTCCAGTTTTTTTTCAGCCAACCATGACTAACCTGCTCCCCTTAACCAGTGATTTTGCCAGGTAAATCTCTAGAGCTTGCCAACATAACATCACTTGGCTCGACTCCCATTGCAAGAGCATCAGGCTGCTAGATCTCTCAGTACACAAAATCCAGGTAGGCTAGCAGTATTTACGGTTGAGATGGACGAAATCTTATTGTTCCACGCGCAATGCCTGGCTTTCCGGGCTCATACTTACATTTTCTCATTGCTGATCTTGTTTCTCTAAAAAAGAGCTCAGCACCAGTTGTCTCAACAGAAGTTACTTCCCCTTTTTCATTTACTGAGGCAGCGTAATTTACAGTGCCACTAATCCGATTAGCCATGGCAGAAACTGGATAATAAGGATTAGGGCAACTTATCCGCACAGGCACAACTTCTTCTTTATTTTCTGCAGCAAGTGCCAAGTTTGATATAAGAACAGCGCAAACCAGAAGTAATGTTTTTTTCATAACCGATACCAATTGTTGTTTTCCTTATGTCTATAGATCCCTAATACGCCTTTTTCATGCAACGCCGGAGGATGCGGCTCCACTTCTACATCCCCGCTGGTATGGAGGGGATTATATATCACAGCCGGGTTAGCTGCGCGCTTTGCGTTCTGCGGGGGATTGAGGCATCGCCATTCTTCCGCAGGGCTACTCCTTCCCTATAACGCTTCCATTCACCTATATTCCATTAAAAAATGAGGAGTTTCGACTTATCATTTAGGGTCAAGTAAAGTAAACACCTCTCTTACAGCCAGATTTCCAATCTTATGTGAGCCCCAAAACCCGGCACTGATTGCCGGGTATTTTATTGCTTCCCAGGTGCTTTTACGGTTTCTCACGCCCGGCACATCTCCGGCGAGTTACCTCTCACCAGCGACTCAGCAAAAGGCCTCGGTATGGCATTAGCAGCAGGAAACCGGCCGATACAATTGCTCGGCCCTGCCCTGGACGCGCTCAAAGCGCAGCATGAACTGACAGCTGGACATCCGGTAGCCACTATCACGTTTCACCACAGGGAATACGGCTCAAGCGAGGAACAGAATTTGCGACTTGTTTTCATGCCGCGGAGACGGAAGGGCGAGCAAAAACCCTGCTACTCGCACAGCAGTATAGGCAGCAGATGGGAAGCTGCAGTAAAACGCGCTGGCATTCGCCGCAGGAATCCGTACCATACGCGGCATACTTTTGCCTGCTGGCTCCTGACGGCTGGCGCAAACCCGTCTTTTATAGCCAATCAGATGGGGCATGAAAACGCGCAAATGGTGTACGACGTTTATAGTACATGGATAGAAGAAATGAACGGCGATCAGGTTTCTATGTTGAATTCCCGGCTTGGGCTTTAACACGTTTTGCCCCCTATATGCCCCTTTTAGATTTTGAGAATGTTAACAATGCAAGAAAATCAAGAACTTACAAAGAAAGAGAAATACAACATCGACAAGCTGCAGAAACGTCTGCGCCGCAACGTCGGTGAGGCGATCGCCGACTTCAATATGATTGAAGAAGGCGACCGCATTATGGTTTGTCTGTCAGGCGGCAAGGACAGCTATACCATGCTGGAGATCCTGCGTAACCTGCAGAAAAGCGCGCCCATCTCCTTCTCGCTGGTGGCGGTGAACCTCGACCAGAAACAGCCCGGGTTCCCGGAGCATATTCTGCCGGCGTATCTTGAGCAGCTGGGCGTTGAATACAAGATTGTCGAAGAGAATACCTACAGCATCGTCAAAGAGAAGATCCCGGAAGGGAAAACCACCTGCTCGCTCTGCTCTCGCCTGCGTCGCGGCATTCTCTACCGTACCGCCAGCGAACTCGGCGCCACCAAGATTGCCCTCGGCCATCATCGCGACGACATCCTGCAGACGCTGTTCCTGAATATGTTCTACGGCGGCAAAATGAAAGGGATGCCGCCGAAGCTGATGAGCGATGACGGCAAACACATCGTCATCCGCCCGCTGGCCTACTGCCGCGAAAAGGACATCGAGCGTTTCTCCCAGGCCAAGGGCTTCCCGATTATTCCGTGCAACCTGTGCGGGTCGCAGCCTAACCTGCAGCGCCAGGTGATCGCCGATATGCTTCGCGACTGGGATAAGCGTTATCCGGGACGCATTGAAACCATGTTTAGCGCGATGCAGAACGTGGTGCCTTCGCACCTGAGCGACGTTAATCTTTTTGATTTTAAAGGCATCACCCACGGTTCTGAGGTGGTGGACGGCGGCGATCTGGCGTTTGACCGTGAAGAGATTCCCCTGCAGCCTGCCGGCTGGCAGCCGGAGGAAGAGGACGCCCGGTTAGATGAGCTGCGTCTGAACGTAGTGGAAGTGAAGTAACCCGAAAGCGTCTCAGGCCGCCGCCTGAGACGCGCTATTCTGCCCTTACTTCAGCAGTCGTACGCGGCAGGCTTTGCCTTTGATCTTGCCGTTTTGTAACTGCTTATACGCTTTCTGCGCCATATTCTGGCGGATCGCCACATAGACGTGGGCCGGGTGGACGGTAATTTTGCCGATATCGGCGCCATCAAACCCCATATCTCCGGTCAACGCTCCCAGCACATCCCCCGGGCGCATTTTCGCCTTTTTTCCGCCGTCGATGCACAGCGTCGCCATCTCCGCCGTCAGCGGCGTGATAGCGTTGCCCGTCGGCGCCGGCAGCCAGTTAAGGGATAATTGCAGCATGTCGGCCAGAATGGTGGCGCGCTGCGCCTCTTCCGGCGCGCAGAAGCTGATAGCCAGGCCTTGTTCGCCGGCGCGGGCGGTACGGCCGATGCGGTGAACATGCACCTCCGGATCCCAGGCCAGCTCGAAGTTCACCACCAGCGCGAGAGATTTGATGTCCAGGCCGCGGGCGGCGACGTCGGTCGCCACCAGAACCCGGACGCTGCCGTTCGCGAAGCGCACCAGCGTTTGATCGCGGTCGCGCTGCTCGAGGTCACCGTGCAGCGATAATGCGCTCTGCCCGGCGGCGTTGAGCGCATCGCAGACCGCCTGGCAATCGCGCTTGGTATTGCAGAACACCACGCAGGACGCCGGCTGATGCTGGCTGAGCAGACGCTGGAGCAGCGCAATCTTGCCGTGACGGGAAACTTCAAAGAACTGCTGTTCGATAGCCGGTAACGCATCGACGCTGTCAATCTCAATCGTTTCCGGATGACGCTGCACCCGACCGCTGATCGCCGCGATCGCCGCAGGCCAGGTGGCGGAAAACAGCAGCGTCTGCCGGTCAGCCGGCGCGAAGCGGATCACCTCGTCGATGGCGTCGCTGAAGCCCATATCGAGCATGCGGTCCGCTTCATCCATCACCAGGGTCTGCAGCGCGTCGAGAGAGACCGTCCCCTTCTGCAGATGATCGAGCAGACGGCCCGGGGTGGCGACGATAATATGCGGGGCGTGCTGCAGTGAATCGCGCTGAGCGCCAAACGGCTGCCCGCCGCAGAGCATCAAAATCTTGATGTTCGGCAGGCAGCGCGCCAGACGGCGCAGCTCGCCGGCAACCTGATCGGCCAGTTCACGGGTCGGACACAGCACCAGCGACTGGGTCTCAAAGCGCGACGGATCGATATGCTGCAGCAGGCCCAGCCCGAAGGCGGCCGTTTTTCCGCTGCCGGTTTTTGCCTGCACGCGCACATCTTTCCCCGCGAGGATCGCCGGCAGGGCGGCGGCCTGAACCGGCGTCATCGACAGATAACCCAGCTCGTTAAGGTTGGCTAATTGGGCGGCAGGTAAAACAGTCAGGGTAGAAAAAGCGGTCACAATGTATTCTCGTATTAAAGGACAGACGATCTGCAGGCGCGTATCCTCGCAGATCTCCGCGCCTGATGCGACAATTTAATCGGCTCTTCATCAGGCGGCGGATCGGGCTGCGGCTGCGGGCGCGGTCGCGGATCGGGTAAAGGAACCGGATCGTTCGGCTCGGGCGAGATGGGGATGGACTGGGCTGTCAGCCCTGAAGCGTAATGCATAGTGGCCTCCCGGAAAGTGATACGGGCGTACCCGCAGGCGTAAACGGCCTGAAGACCGTCGGGTGTCTTAGTAAGCGTAGAAGCTGGTCAGGAGAGCGCAAAAAAAAAGCCGACTCAACAAAGTCGGCGTCGTACGAATCAATTGTGCTATGCAGTAATTCAAAAAAGGAAGTAAGACAATATGGAGCGCAACGCCCATCGCTTGACGTTGCATTCACCTGCGAGAGAGATATTGCCCTGAATGGGTAGAGGGTTTATTGATTTCGCTCAAACATTGCCGGGTTTTCCCGGCATCGTCGCTGCCAAAAGGCGATTCTTTACAACCATTTACTGCGATGTAACCACCACGCAACACCACCGATGACAACGACTAACATCAGGCAGAAGAGGCTAAAGCCCAGATGCCAGCTGTTACCTGGGATCCCCCCGAGGTTGACACCGAACAGGCCGGTTAAAAAGGTGCTGGGCAGAAACACCATCGCCATCAACGACATCGTATAGGTCCGCCGCGCCAGCGACTCCTGCATAATCTGGGCGATCTCATCGCTCATGATCGCCGTCCGGGCAATGCAGCTGTCGATCTCGTCCAGCCCGCGCCCCAGCCGCTCGGCGATATCCTGCATCCGCCGCCGCTGATCGTCGCTCATCCACGGCAGGCGTTCGCTGGCCAGCCGGGCGTAAACATCGCGCTGCGGCGCCATATACCGGCGCATCACAATCAGCTGCTTACGCAGTAGCGCGAGAAAACCGCGCGGCGGCACCTGCTGATCGAGCAGGTCGTCTTCGAGGTCGATAATTCGGTCGTGCAGTTGTTCAATAAACTCACTGGCATGATCGGTCAGCGCGTCGCAGACTTCCACCAGCCAGCTGCCGCCATCCGTCGGCCCATTGCCCTCCTTCAGGTCGCCCAGCACATCGTCCAGCGCCAGCACTTTGCGCTGACGAGTGGAGACGATCAGCCGCTCATCCATATACAGACGCATCGCCACCAGCTGGTCTGGCCGTTCATCGGTGCTGCCGTTGATGCAGCGCAGGGTAATCAACGCCCCGTCGCCGATCCGCGTCACCCGCGGTCGGGTGCTCTCGCCCGCCAGGGCATCGCGCACGTTATTGGGCAGCAACGGGGTGGCCGCCAGCCAGTCGGCGCTGTCGCTATGGGTATAGTTGAGATGCAGCCAGCAGGGCTTCTCTTTGTCGATAATATCGTCATCGGCGAGCGGCTTCACGCCCCCCTGCCCGTCGAGCACCCACGCGAAGATCGCGTCCGGTATCTGCAACTCCGAGCCTTTAATCGCGTCCACTCAACCTCCGTTAATCCATGCCTGTCGCATTGCGCGCGCTCTGTATAAGGTACGCGAAAGCGCGCTTTTTCGCTGTTTATTGCCCGGTGAAAGAGGCTAATCGCTTCATTAAAAAGCGCTTTCCCCCGGGCCGCGCCCGCTTTCCTCATTTAACGTTAAAGTGTAGTGAAATCAAGTTCTTCAGGTTTTGCGCGGTTCACTGCGACCTTTTGCGGTTTATTTTGCGGCTTTTTGCTGTATTATGCCGTTTATTGCGTCAATTTGCGGAGTCCCTCGCCATGCATAAGCTCGCGCGACAAAAACACATCCTTGACCGGCTGAGTGAAACCGGTCAGCTGAGCATCAGCGAACTGGTTGATGCGCTGCAGGTGTCGGCCGATACCATACGCCGGGATCTCAGTGAGCTGGAAAACCAGGGGGTACTGCAGAAAAGCCACGGCGGCGCCATCGCGCTTAACGTCCCGGCGATGACGCGCCAGGGAAGAAACGCCCTGCTCCCCGGAACGAAACAGCGTCTGGGCCAGCAGGTCGCCGCGCGCATCCCCTCCGGCTCGACGCTGTTTCTCGACGCCGGCAGCACACTGCTGGCCGTCGCTACACAGCTGAAAGGCCCCATGACCGTGATCACCGCTTCGCTGGATATCGCCCAGCTGTTCAGCGACCGCGCCGATATCCAGCTTATCCTGCTTGGCGGCCAGTGGGACAGTGAACAGCGGCTGTTCGCCGGCAGCGCCACGCTGTCGCTGGTGGCGCGCTACCGCGCCGATATCGCGATTCTCGGCGCCTGCGCGTTGCATGCCGAACTGGGCCTGAGCGCCAGCCAGGAGGCCGATGCGGACGTAAAACGCGCCATGCTCGCCGCCAGCGCGGAACACTGGCTGGTGGCGGACCATACCAAAGTCAACCATTGCGAACCCTGGCTGGTGGCCGGTCTCAGCGACATTCACCATCTTTTCCTCGATCGTCCCTGGCCTGAGCTGGGGGATGATCCTGCCCTCTCTGTACATATTGCTGACGCTTAACAACGTGGAGAACCTGATGAGTAACAACACGATAAATATCGCCCTGATTGGCTATGGCTTCGTCGGTAAGACTTTCCACGCGCCGCTTATCCGTTCGGTGCCGGGCCTGAACCTGGCCTTCGTCGCCTCGCGCGATGAAGAGAAAGTCAAACGCGACCTGCCGGACGTCACGGTGATCGCTTCCCCGGAAGCGGCGGTCCAGCACCCGGATGTCGATCTGGTGGTTATCGCCTCCCCTAACGCCACGCACGCGCCGCTGGCCCGCCTGGCGCTGAACGCCGGCAAGCATGTGGTGGTGGACAAACCCTTTACCCTTGATATGCAGGAGGCCCGGGAGCTGATCGCCCTGGCGCAGGTGAAACAGCGGCTGCTTTCCGTCTTCCATAACCGCCGTTGGGACAGCGACTATCTCGGTATCCGTCAGGTTATTGAGCAGGGCGCCATCGGCACGGTGAAACATTTTGAGTCCCATTTCGACCGGTTCCGCCCGGAAGTCCGCGTCCGCTGGCGCGAGCAGAACGTCCCCGGCAGCGGCTTATGGTTCGATCTGGGGCCGCACCTGATCGATCAGGCGCTGCAGCTGTTTGGTCTGCCGCAGTCGGTACAGGGCAACATCGCCACCCTGCGCGACGGCGCGGAGATCAACGACTGGGCGCATGTGGTCTTAAACTACCCGGCGCATAAAGCGATCCTCCACTGCAGCATGCTGGTCGCGGGGGGCTCCTCGCGCTTCACGGTGCATGGCGATAAAGGCAGCGTTGTCAAAGCGCGGGCCGACCAGCAGGAGAGCCAGCTGCTGGCGGGTGTGGTGCCGGGAAGCGCCGGCTGGGGCGAGGATGAGGATGGGCTGGTTGTCTATGACGCCTCGCTGCAGACCCAAACCCAGCCTACCCCGCCGGGCGATCAGCGCCAGTACTATATGCAGATCCGCGACGCGTTGAAGGGCCTGATCGCCAATCCGGTGCCGCCGGTGCAGGCGCTGGCGGTGATGGCCGTCCTGGAAGCGGCGGCGCGTTCTGCAGAAAGCGGCGTGGCGCAGACCCTCGACCTGACCGACGACGAGCGCAACGCGCTGCGCTAAGCCTGTCGTTACTCCGGTTATCTGCGCAGCCTGCAGGTAACCGGATCGCCACCCCGACTGCAGAAATAATCACTGCCTGTCAGCAGATTATCCTTTCTTTATCCTGCGTTTTTGCCTAAAGCACCGCTGGAAATTTCAGCCAATTGGGAGGAGGATAGAGGACAGATCGATCGTGATGAGAACAAGGTTGCTGACGCTGTGGACGCGGTGACCGCAATACCGGACAGGAGAAGCTCATGTACTACACGTTAGGAGATACCACTCTCCATTTTTATCGCTATCAGTGCAAATTCTACGTCGCCCACTGGGAAGGAGGGAACGTGATGGACGAAAAATTTAAACCGTTTATCGAGCAGATCACTGAGAAGACCGGGCTGGACGCGAAGCGCGTCGAGACCGCCGCGCGCGATTATTTTACTAACGTGGATTAACAGGCAGCCTGTTGCGGTATACCCAAGGCCAGGCCGACGCGCCTGCCGTTGATCTCCCCCCTTCCGCCGCCACGGCCCTCGTTCCCGCTGGCGGCTCTCCTTCCCCACCGGCGATAAACAGGATAACGACCAGCCAGAACCCCATGCTGTCTGCCCACGCTTTTGTCAATTTTCAGACCGATAACGTGAGATGTCATTTATCGTAATTATCTATTTCCCCGTGATTTTTTAGTCGAAACAATATCGCCCTACCGCCAGGCAGGGCGTCGGCGACTACCGCTCCTCCAGCGCCGCCACCGGCTCCGGCGCGCTTTTCCTGCGCAGCAGATAGCCTGCGGCAAGGATCAGCAGCCATACCGGGATCAGGCAGACGGAGATGCGGATATCCGGGGTCAGATACATCACCCCGAGGATCCCGGCGAGAAACAGCAGACACAGCCAGTTTGTCAGGGGATAGGCGAAACTCTGGAAAGCCGTTACCTTCCCGGCCTGCTGCATGGCGCGGCGGAACTTAAGATGAGTGATGCAGATCATCGCCCAGTTGATGACCAGGGCGGCCACCACCAGGGCCATCAGCAGGGCAAAGGCTTTCCCGGGCATCACATAGTTAATCACCACGCAAAGCGCCGTGGCGACGGCGGACACCGCCAGGGCGGTCAACGGGATCCCGCGGTGGTTCACCCGCAGCAGCGCGCGCGGGGCGTTGCCCTGCTGAGCCAGGCCGAACAGCATCCGGCTGTTGCAGTAGACGCAGCTATTGTAGACCGACAGCGCGGCGGTGAGCACCACCAGATTGAGGGCGTTGGCCACAATATTGCTGTCAATGGCGTGAAAGATCAGCACAAAGGGGCTTCCCCCTTCCACGACGTTCCGCCACGGGTAGAGTGACAGCAAGACCGCCAGCGACCCCACATAAAAAAGCAGAATACGGTAGATCACCTGGTTGGTGGCTTTGGGAATGGTTTTATGCGGTTCGTCGGCTTCCGCCGCGGTGATCCCCACCAGCTCAAGCCCGCCGAAGGAGAACATGATCACCGCCATGGCCATCACTAAGCCCGTGATACCGTTAGCGAAAAATCCCCCGTCCTGCCACAGGTTGGCCACCGTCGCCGCCGGCCCGCCGTGACCGCTAAATAACAGATAGCAGCCAAAGGCGATCATGCTGATGATGGCGGCCACTTTGACAATCGAGAACCAGAACTCCAGCTCGCCATACACTTTGACGTGCGTCAGGTTGATGGCGTTGATCGCCACGAAGAAGATTGCCGCCGACAGCCAGGTGGGTACCTCCGGCCACCAGTACTGAATATAGATCCCCACCGCCGTCAGCTCCGCCATGCTTACCAGCACGTACAACACCCAGTAATTCCAGCCGGACATAAACCCGGCGAAGGGCCCCCAGTAGCGGTTGGCGAAATGGCTGAACGACCCCGCCACCGGCTCCTCTACCACCATTTCGCCAAGCTGACGCATGATAAAGAAGGCGATAACCCCGGCGATGGCGTACCCCAGCAGGACCGAGGGGCCTGCCATACGGATCGTTTGCGCGATACCTAAAAACAGTCCGGTGCCGACCGCCCCCCCGAGGGCGATCAACTGGATATGGCGGTTTTTTAACCCGCGCTTTAACTGATGCTCTTGCTGCGTTGTCATCTCTGACCTGCCCCTGTCTGTAAAAAGTCACTTTCGCCGGTAGCAACTTTCAGGCCAGCGGATCGTCGCGGAGCGTCAGGCCAAAACTAATCCATTGAATGATATTGAAATATTATTTTCCAGTTCGTTCTGAAAGCTGGTCATCGCGGCGCTGACCTGGCGCATAACGCGCGAAAATTGGCCAGATGACGCACAGATCATGAGAAAACAAGTGGCTTAATGCATGAAGCTGACCCGTTTTGGTGCATCCGGTTTGCCGCCGTCGGGTCAGGCTTCACGCCAGGCAAAAAACTGTTAGGCTGGTAGCCACTTTTACGTTCCGCTAGTGGCCACTATGTACAACATCGACGACTATGATCTGAAAATTCTTACCCTGCTGCAGGCCAATGGCCGTTTGACCAATCAGGAGCTTAGCGAGCTTATCGGCCTGTCCGCTTCCCAATGTTCGCGCCGCCGTATCGCCCTTGAACAGGCGCAGCTTATCCTCGGCTACCATGCGCGTCTGGCGCCGGATGCCGCCGGGCAGGAGATGCTTGGCCTGATTGAGGTGCGCCTGCTGAATCACACCCCGCAATGCGTGGAGAGCTTTCATCAGATGCTCAGTGAAGTGGACGCCATTCTGGACGCCTGGAAAACCACCGGCGACGCCGATTATCTGCTGCGGGTAACGGTCCCGGACCTGCCCGGACTGAGCCATTTGATCAGCCATATTCTGGCGCAAAACAAAGGGGTGGCTCATCTGAAAACCGCCGTCGTGCTCAACCGCCTGAAGGAGAACGGCCAGCTGATGCCGGGCACGCCCTCGCTGCGCTGAACCGGAGCATAGTGCCCTGCGCTGGTGCAGATGCGGGGCCAGTCAATGCGTGATAAGCAGTAAATTCGCACAATTTACGCATTTCATAACCATTATGCGCACGACCCGTGCGATTTTCTCTTTCCGACAGAACAACAGGTTAGGCTAAACCACGGCTATTTTTTCCGCAACCAATCGCCCGGGCCCGCTCCTCTGGTGCGATTTTTGCAAACAAGAGCTTATCCTTGTTAACGAAAAGATAGTGCTTATTTATGGATAACGTCCTTTCCCCTGAAAAACTGACCCACACCTGGCTGGAGGATGCCCTGGCGCTGCTGTTCGGCACGCTGATGATCTCCTTTGGCATTATCCTGTTTCGCCAGGCCGGCGCCCTGACCGGCGGGACGGCAGGCATGGCCTTTCTGATCCACTACGCCACCCACCTGCCGTTCGGCGTGGTTTTCTTCGCCATTAACCTGCCCTTCTACTGGCTCTCCGTCCGGCGGATGGGCGCCGCCTTCACGCTGAAAACCTTCTGCGCGGTCGGACTGGTGTCGCTGTTCTCCGACCTGCACGGCTACTTTATCCATGTCGATCGCCTGAACCCCTATTACGCCACCCTCTTCGGCAACATCATGGTCGGTATCGGCTTTGTGGTGCTGTTCCGCCATAAAGCGAGCCTCGGCGGCGTCAATATTCTGGCCCTCTATCTGCAGGATAAAAGCGGCATCCGCGCCGGTAAATTCCAGATGGTGGTGGACGCCTGCATCGTCACTGCCTCGCTGTGGGTGGTTAGCCTGCCGATGCTGCTGGTCTCTGTCCTCGGCGCCGTGATTTTGAATTCGATTATCGCCATGAACCACCGCCCGGGACGCTACGCGGTGTAATGGCTTCACCTTTAACGGTCATTTCAGGAGTAACCACTGTGTTCCAGAACGTTGACGCCTACGCGGGCGATCCTATCCTGTCGCTGATGGAAGCCTTTCAACAGGATCCCCGGGCAGACAAAGTTAACCTTAGCATCGGGTTGTACTATAACGAGCAGGCCATCATTCCTCAGCTGGAGGCGGTCCGTCAGGCCGCTGACCGGCTGCAGAGCCAGTTGCACAAGGCCAGCCTCTATCTGCCGATGGAGGGACTGGCTCCCTATCGCCGCGCGGTCCAGACGCTGCTGTTTGGCGAACACCATCCGGCGTTGCGTGCCGGACGCATCGCCACCATCCAGACGCTGGGCGGCTCCGGCGCGCTGAAGGTGGGTGCTGATTTCCTCAAGCGCTACTTCCCCGACTCCGCGGTCTGGGTCAGCGATCCAACCTGGGAGAACCATGTGGCCATCTTTGCCGGGGCGGGTTTCGAGGTGCATACCTATCCCTGGTTCGACAGCGCCACCCGTGGGGTCAATTTCCCCGCTATGCTTGCCGCCCTCCAGCAGCTCCCGCCGCGCAGCATCGTGCTGCTCCATCCTTGCTGTCATAATCCGACGGGGGCCGATCTCGCCCCCGAGCAGTGGGATCGGGTGATTGAGGTGTTGATCGCCCGGGAGCTGATCCCGTTCCTCGATATTGCCTACCAGGGTTTTGGCCGCGGGCTGGATGAAGATGCCTATGCCATACGCGCCATCGCCAGCGCCGGGCTGACGGCGCTGGTCAGCAACTCGTTCTCGAAGATTTTTTCACTGTACGGCGAGCGTGTCGGCGGCCTGTCGGTGGTCTGTGACAACGCCGATGCCGCCGGGCGCGTGCTGGGCCAGTTGAAAGCTACCGTACGCCGCAACTACTCCAGCCCGCCGGGGTTTGGCGCCCAGGTGGTGTCGCAGGTGCTCAACGATCCCGAGCTGAATGCCCTGTGGCAGGGTGAAGTGGAGGCCATGCGCACCCGCATCAGCGCGATGCGCGTCGCGCTGGTGAAGGCTCTGCAGGCAGCCCTGCCGGCGGTGGATTTTTCCTATCTGCTGACCCAGCGCGGCATGTTCAGTTACACCGGCTTTAGCGCCGATCAGGTAGACGTTCTGCGTGAAGAGCATGGCATCTATCTGATTGCCAGCGGTCGCGTCTGCGTGGCCGGGCTCAACCACGGCAATATTGCGCGGGTAGCCAGCGCCTTCGCCGCGGTCTGCGCACGCTGATCCGCTTTCCCGCTGGCCGGGGCAACCCCGGCGCGGTATAGCAGTTATTCGCGACGCAGTCGGCGAGCCAGGCGGGTGCCCAGCGTCTGAATAAGCTGGACAATAACAATCAGCACCAGGGCGGTGGTGAGGGTAGCAAAGGCGTCGAAACGCTGATAGCCGTAGGTGATCGCCAGGTCGCCGATCCCGCCGCCGCCCACCGTTCCCGCCATGGCGGTCGCGCCAAGCAGACCGATGGTCGCGGTGGTAAGGGCCAGAATCAACGACGCCGCCGCCTCCGGCAGCATGAAATGCCAGACGGTCTGCAGAGGGGTAGCGCCCATGGCGTCTGCGGCCTCAAGGATCCCCTCGTCCACCTCCAGCAGCGAGCTCTCCACCAGCCGGGCAATATAGGGGGCGACAAAAACGATCAGCGGCACGATGGCCCCCGCGGTGCCGATAGTCGTGCCCACCAACAGCCTGGTGAAGGGCAGGATCACAATCAGCAAAATGATAAACGGCAGCGAGCGCAGCACGTTAATCAGCGGATTCAGCGCCTGATGCACCACCGGGTTGGCCACGATGCCGCCAGGACGGCAAACCACCAGCACAATTCCCAGCGGGACGCCAAGCAGCGCGCCAAAGCCCAGTGAGATGGCGACCATGATCAGGGTATCATGCAGCGCCAGCAGAAACTGCTCGCCGGTAATGGCGGTATCAATTAGATCAAACATGGATGATTTTCACTCCTGCGTCGGCCAGATGGGTGATGGCGCGTTCGGTTTCGTCAGGCTCGCCGAGGAGTTACACAATCATAAATCCCAGTATCCGGCCCTGAACTTCGGACATGCTGGCAAACAGGATATTCACCTCGACAGCATACTCGCGGATCAGGCGGTTAATGATCGGCTGCCGGGCCGTCGCGCCGATAAATTCGAGGCGTAAAGCCCGGGCGCCGTTGTCGCGTTGCAGGAGCGACGCCACCCGCTGCGGCAGACGATCGTGCACCACCGACTGCACGAAACTGGCGGTGACCGGATGCTGCGGCTGGGCAAAGAGATCGAAAACCGTCCCCTGCTCAACAATGCGCCCGGCCTGCATCACCGCCACCTTGTGACAGATTTTCTGGATCACTGACATTTCATGCGTAATCAGCACAATGGTGATGCCATAGCGGCGATTAATCTCCTGCAGCAGCAATAAGATCTGTACCGTGGTATGGGGGTCGAGCGCCGAGGTGGCTTCATCGCACAGCAGCACCGACGGGTTAGTGGCCAGCGCCCGGGCGATACCGACCCGCTGCTTTTGCCCTCCCGACAGCTCATTCGGGTAACTGTGCATTTTGTCGCTCAGGTCGACAAACGCCAGCAGCTCCGCAACCCGCGCCTGGATAAAGGCCTTGTCGCGTCCCTGCAAAATAAGCGGGATAGCGATGTTATGAAATACCGTTTTCGAATTCAGCAGATTAAAATTCTGAAAGATCATGCCGATATCTTTTTTGATCGCCTGCAGGCGCTGGCCGCTGCAGTCCTGGAGCGACTCACCGTTCAACACCACCTCGCCCTCACCCGGCGTTTCCAGACGATTAATCAGCCGCAATAAGGTGCTTTTCCCTGCGCCGCTGTAGCCAATAATGCCGAAAATATCGCCCCGGTTGATACTGAGATTAATATCCTGCAGGGCCAGAACCGGATGCCCTTTTCTGTTAAAGGTTTTACTGACATGGCGAAATTCTATCATCGCGTTATTCATTTTAAATAATCAGGCAGCAGGTAACCATCATACTGCGGATGGCTGAGAATATATTTTTTGAAATCGGCAGAGTGATAGCCGTCGATGATATCTTTGGCAAACTGCGCCTTCTGATTTTTACCGGCAACGGTCACAACGTTAATAAAATGGCTGGTGGCGGCCTCCAGCTTTAATGCCGAGGTAAGCGCCATGCCGCTGGAGACGGCGAAATTGCCCTGAATCAGGCCATAGTCGACGTCCGGCAGCGCGCGAACCTGCTGGGCATTGTCCATCTCCTTAAGCACGATGTTATAGGGGTTGGCAACGATATTACGCTGCGAAAAGGTGGCGGGATCGCTGTCCGGTTTAATCTTCACCCAGCCGAGGCTTTCCAGCACCAGAACCGCGCGATATTCGTTCGACGGCTGGTTTGGCACCGACACCACCGTGCCGGCTGCCGGGGTGCCCAGGGTCCTCAGCTTGCCGCCGTACAGACCCATCGGCGGCGTGGGTACCTGCACAATGCCGACGTTATCGGTCCCCAGTCGCTCATTGATCGCTTTCAGGTATACCGGATGCTGCATAATATTCGCTTCGATATCGCCGCGAGCTACCGCGTCATTGACCTGAATACCGTCGCTGAAATCTTTATATTCGATTTTATATCCTTTACTCAATAAATAGGGGGCGACCCCTTTTTCAAACTGCTCTTTATACGGCCCGGGGTTAAAGCCGATACGAATAATTTGATCGGCGGTGGCGTAAAAGGAGGTGGCGGATAACAGGGCGAGCGTCACTCCGAACGCAACTGACTTGTTCATAAGGTATTTTCCTGGAAGGTTGGCGATATCGAGCGATTAAATCACAGCCGAAAGCGGGTTGTAAGCCAGAACGCCGGATTTCCTTTTGCTTATTCCACATAAACTTTTGCCATCCCGACATATCCTAAAAACAATAATCCTTTGCATATATTGTTATTTAGCCAGGCGCAATAAATCCCTTAAAGATGGCAGATTATTGATAACGTAAACCGGGAAAATTATGCCTGATTTCGCTGCTTCACCGCTGGTGGACGCCCTGGAAGAGAATCTGTTCAGCCTGCTGGAAAAACTGGCCGCGGAGGTCAACACCGACGCGCTGCCGTTGATCGACCTCTCCAGCGGCAGTCCGGATCAGCCCACGCCGCCGGAAGTGATTGACTCGCTGCAGAGCGCCATTCATCGTCGTGAAAACCATGGCTACCCGTCGTTCTGGGGCAAGCCGCAGGTCCGCGAAGCGATCGCCCATTTTTATCGCCGCCAGTATGATGTGGAACTCGATCCGCACAGCGAAGTCGCGGTATTTCAGGGCTCGCATATCGGTATTGGCGGCATCCCGCGGGCGCTGCTCCGTCCCGGACAATACCTCATCTCCACCGATCCCTGCTATCCCATTTACCGCTCAGCGGCGCTGCAGTCCCAGGCGGCGTTTTATGGCCTGCCGCTCAGGGCTGAGAACCACTTCCTGCCGGATTTTAACGACCTCCCCCGGGAGGTGGCTGACCAGGCCGGGCTGGTGGTGCTTAACTATCCGCATAACCCCACCGGCGCCCTCGCCACGCCGGCGCTGTTCGCCAGCGCCCTGCAGTTTGCCCGCCGTCACCAGGTGCCGATCCTGCACGATTTTGCCTATGCGGCCATCGGCAGCGCGGCCAGCGATGCGCCGCTGAGCCTTTTCTCTCAGCCCGGCGCGAAAGCGTGGGGAGTGGAGACCTACACCTTCTCCAAGACCTTTAATATGGCCGGCTGGCGCTTCGGCTTCGCGGTCGGCAACGCCTCGATTATCCGGGCGTTTAAAAAACTGCACACCCACAGCTACAGCACGGTGTTTGGCGCCATTCAGGATGCAGCGATCGCCGCGCTCAGCCTGCCGGCAGAACGGATTGCGCAGCTGACGGCGGTGTATCATCAGCGCCGGGAGTGGGTTCTGCGTCGACTGGCCGCACTGCGCTGGCCGGTTCGTGCCGCACAAGGTACCTTCTTCCTCTGGCTGAGCGTGCCGCCCGGGTACCGTTCACAGGAGTTTGCCCGCCTGCTGCTGCAGGAGGCGCATATTCTGGTGGCGCCAGGCACTGGTTTTGGCGATGGGGGTGAAGGGTTTATTCGCATCAGTCTGACGGCTGGGGACGACGCGCTGAGCAAGGCGCTGGACCGTCTCGCCCGGCTGGCGCTGTTTTAGCGCCCGCCTCGCGGAGTCGTTACATCTTCAGGTAGCCCGCCATGCGTTGAATACGCGCGGCGGAATAGTCATAGCAGGCGCTGGCGGGTTTACCCAGTACGCGATATTTGGCGCCATTGTAAAAGGCGGTCTTATTCTCCTCTTCCAGAAAGCGCCGGGAGACGGTGTCGCTGAAAATACGGTCGCCATCCGACTGCGGCTGATAGCGGCTGGATTTGACGCTCTCCCACGCCACGCCGATCGGCTTATGGTCATAGCCGGTCATACAGAACAGCCGGTTGGAGGCCAGCAGATCGGCCTCGATGGTTTTAAATTCCGCCGCCGTAGCGGCACAGGTCATGCTTAACAGGCAGGCCGAAGCCCATCGGTAAATTGTCATTATTCAGGCGATCCCTGAGAGTTTCCTCCATTCTAAGCGGCTGAAAATTCTGGACGTTCACTTTCACCTATCGTTGCCAGCAAAAACTGCAAAATAATTTACACTCAGAATCCTCGTGCGTTGTCTTAACGACCTGCAGGCCTTCCCTGCGCAGGTCATCCGCCGGGCCAAATACCGAGACGCCGGCGGGAAGGATATAGTCGTCTTTAAAGATTAAACGCCCAGCGGGTCCCGCTGGTCAGCGCCCGCTCGAAGGCGGGACGGCCGGGGCCCGCCAGCCAGCCTGCGAAGGTGTGCAACTGCGGGTGCAGCTGGCGCAGGGCGTCGAGGTCGGCGTGACCCGCCAGCCGCCCGTCGTCCACCAGCCCGGTCAGCTTGTGCAGAAAAGGGCTGGCGGCCAGCACCTCGTCGGAAAATCGCGAATAGGGGATCGGCCGTCCCGCCGCCGCGGAGAATAACGCCTCCAGCTGATGACCGGTCACGCTGTCGCTGGCGATCTCGAACGTCTTGCCGGCAAACCGCGCCGGCGCGGCAAAAATCGCCGCGACAAGCTGGCCGATATCCTCCACCGCCAGCACCTGCATCCTCCCCTCCGGCAGCATAAAAAAGTGAAAATGACCTTCATCAAGGCCAAAACCGGGCATCACCAGCAGCTCCATAAAGGTGGCGGGCCGCACGATGGTCGCCGCCAGCGGCAGGCGGCGGATATGCCGCTCAATCGCCGCTTTGGTGTCATAATGCGCTACGCCGGTCGGCGTCTCCCCCGCCGCGCTGCCGGAGCTGTACACCAGATGCTTCACCCCGCACTCGACGGCAAGGTCGGCGATGGTTATCCCGTAGCGCACCTCCTGCTCATCGGTTACCGTCCCGCCCGGCGAGCTGGGCTGCACGCTGAAGACGCCGTCGACCCCGGCTATCGCCGCCCGCATTGCCGCCCGGTCTTCAAAGGCGCCCACGACCAGCTCGGCTCCCCGCGCCGCCAGCGCGACAGCCCCGGCGGAGAAAGGATCCCTGACCAGCGCCCGCACTCGCCAGCCGCGGTGCAGCAGCGCCCGCGCCACCGAGCCGCCCTGCTGGCCGGTGGCGCCAAAAACCAATACGCTCTGGGCATTATTCATCACCGTTCCCCCTCGTCAGCAGATCGTTCTCCGGCGTCTCGCCAGCGATACTCCCCTGGCCTGTCCTCCTCCAGCCAACCGCAGGAGGGTCCGGCGAAATGCCCGGTGAACCATTGGGCATGATGGCTTGCGCACCACGCCATCATCTCGCGTCGCGAGCGTTCCGCCTGCCGGGGATCGCCGCAGAACGCCGAGCTCCAGTGCGGATGGGTAAACTGGCGCGGGGAATGAAGAAGATCGCCTGAGAAACAGGCGTAGTCATCGCCAGAGGAGAGGATCAGCGCGGCATGGTCCGGACTGTGGCCGGGGGTAGGGATAAAGGCGATCCGTCCGCCGACCAGCGGCCTGGCCGCCACATCCACGGTCTCCAGCTGGCCAGCCTCGATCACCGGCAGCAGGCTGTCGAGCCACAGCGCCCGGTAGCGTTCGCTGTTCTTCACCCGCGTGAGCTCTTTTGCCGAACACAGGTAGCGCGCGTTGGGAAACAGCGGCGCCCAGCGATCGTCCCGCCAGACGGTATTCCATCCGACATGGTCGGTATGCAGGTGGGTCAGTAACACCAGGGTCACCTCCTCCGGGTTCACTCCCGCGGCGCGGAGATTCTCCAGATAGGGCGTATTAAGTTGATGATAGAGCGGATTGCCGCCGCGCTCCCGACCATTGCCGGTGGCGGTATCGATAACGATCAGATCGTGGGGAGTCTGTACCACCCAGCTGTGGATTGACAGCGCGATTGGCTGATTATCGGCGTCCGCCTCCGTTACAGGGAACGCCGCGGGATAGAGCGCCGCCGGCTGCAGGCTAATCTCGCGCTCCGGCACTTTGAATATCAGGCTGTCGCCTGTCTGGTAAGTTTGCATCACTCCCTCCGCGCGCATTGCGCTGGTTGATTTACCGGGGTGATATTCACTATGCTGCCGGGATAACCCACATTCAAATTGATTATCATAATGAAGAAAATCATTGAAAATGATTTTAGTCGTATCGATCTGAATTTGTTGACGGTCTTGATGGTGCTGTACCGCGAAGCCAGCGTTACCCGCACCGCAGAGGCGCTGCATCTTGGCCAACCGGCCATCAGCGGGGCGCTGAAACGGCTGCGCGAGATGTTTGACGATCCGCTGTTCGTGCGCAGCGCCAGAGGCATGCTGCCGACCCCGCGGGCGCAAGCGCTGATGACCGAGCTGCAGCCGCTGATGGAGCATCTGCATTCGGCAATGTTTGGCGCCGGGGAGTTTTCCCCCGCCAGCGCGCAGCAGCTTTTCCGCGTCGGCCTCAGCGACTGGAGCGAACACTGGCTGATGCCCCAGCTGTTACCCGGACTGATGCAGGAGGCGCCCGGGGTGTCGCTCCAGACACTCGCCGCCGACCCCTTCCAGGTACGCCAGCTGCTGGAGGCGGATCGCATTGATGTCGCGGTGTCCCTCAACAAGCAGAGCCGCGGGGAGATCGTCAGCGAACCGGTGATGAGCATGGGGGTGACCACCCTGTGGTCGCCGCAGCAGATCCCCTGCCGCGGGCCGTTGTCGGTGGGCGATTTCGTCGCCTGGGAACATGTGATGGTGGCCTATCGCGAAACCGGCCACGGGGAAATAGACCGCCAGCTCGCCAGTCAGGGACTCGCGCGGCGCGTGCGCTTCGCCACGCAGAATTTCTCCACCTTTCCCCTCCTGCTGACCACCCTGCCGCTCTTCGCCACCGTCCCCCAGGGGCTGGCGCAACGCTGGCAGGCGCAGTATGCGCTGCGCGCGGACGCCCCGCCGGTGGCCTACCCGGAATTTACGCTGTGTATACTGCGCCACAAACGCCGGGCGCGGGATCCGGCGCTGAACTGGCTGATAGCGAGGATAAAACAGGCCATGCGCGGACCATAGCGGTAGCGAATACCACCGTCATCAGGCCTCGCTGAGCGGGGGTTGCAGAACGCGCCTGCTCCAGTCGTAAAACGCGCGCACCGCCGGCGGCAGATAGCGGTTTTGCGGATAGACCAGCGACAGGGGAAGATCAGACGCGGCCTGCTCCAGACAGGCGACCAGCGCGCCGCTCTGCAGCCAGGGTTGCGCCAGATAGCTGGCGACGCGGATCAGGCCCAGCCCCTGAACGCCGGCCTGGATATAGGCATCGGTATCGTCGACCACCAGCGTCTCCTGCATGCGGATCGCGCAGTCGCCGTCATCGAGGGAGAAAAGCCAGTCGATGGTCCGCCCGGTACGGTGGTTCAGGTATCCCACCGCCCGGTGCTGGTGCAGATCGTCAATGCTCTGCGGCCGGCCGTGGGCCGCTATCCAGGCCGGCGAGGCGAGGACCATCCAGCGGTAGCGGGCCAGAGGGCGCGCCACCAGGGTGGTGGAATCTTCGATTTGCCCGGTACGGATTACGCAGTCGAATCCCTCCTGGATGATATCTTCCACATTGTCGCTTGAGCAGAGGATCAGCTCCAGGTCGGGATACTGCTGCAGAAACTCGCCGATCCTCGGCAAAATGCAGTGCCGGGCGAGAGATTGCGGCATCCCCACCTTGAACCGCCCGGCGGGCTGCGCCGAGCGGCCGGGAAAGGAGGCTTCCATCGCCGTCATTTCGGCCAGCAGCCGTTTACACTCCTCGTAATACCGACGCCCCTCCGCCGTCACGCTGAGCTTACGGGTGGTGCGCTGAAGAAGCTGCGCCCCAAGCCAGGCTTCCAGCTCCTTCACTACCCGAGACACCGTTGAGCGCGGCTGCCCCAGCGCCTCCGCCGCCCGGGCGAAGCTGTGGGCATCCACAACCGCAACATACAACTGCATGGCATCCAGTCTGTCCATTTGGTGCTCTCCCGGTAGTTATTATCCCATTATGACGAACAGTCTAACCCGAAATCCTGTTCTTATCGAATGATGCCCTCCCCCCTACACTGAGCTTGTAGCCAGTGAATACAAGGCTTAACTGAGCAAGGAGTTAAAATGAAAACTGATGATATTAATCTTGAGGAAAAAGTATTAGTTCTGGGAGCGGGACAACTGGGGGCCGCCGTACTGGATGCGCTGGTGCCAGCGGTGATCCAGCGCCAGGGCGCGGTCTCGGTGATCGTCTCGCCGGCGGCCTGGGATGAAACCGGCCAGCTGCGTTCGGCAAGCCACCGGGCGCTGGCCGACGCCGGGGCCGCCTTTCTCGCTGTCGACATCGCCGGTAGTTCACTGGAGACCCTGACCGGGGCGTTTCGCGGGTACAGCACCGTGATTAACTGCATGGGCTTTGTCGCCGGTCCGGGGACGCAGCTGAAAATTACCCGCGCGGTGCTGGCCGCCGGAGTGCCTCGCTATTTTCCCTGGCAGTTTGGCGTCAATTACGATGTGGTCGGCAAAGGCAGCGGCCAGCCGGTCTGGGACGAGCAGTATGATGTCCGGACCCTGCTGCGCGCGCAGCAGGCCACGGAGTGGGTCATTGTCTCCACCGGCATGTTTACCAGCTTTCTCTTCGAGCCAGACTTCGATGTGGTGAATTTATCCACCCGAACCCTTCACGCCCTTGGCAGCTGGGACACCCAGGTGACCGTCACCTCGCCGGCGGATATTGGCCGCCTGACCACCGCGATTTATCTGCATCAGCCGCGGATCGTCAACGAGGTGACGTTTGTTGCCGGCGAAACGACCTCTTACCGGCAGCTGGCGGACACCGTGGAGCGCGTGACGCAGCAGACGTTCAGCAAAGCCGTTCACACCCTGCCCGCCCTGCTGGACCAGCTGCGGACAGACCCGGATAACGCCATGCTGCGCTATCGCGCCGCCTTCGCCCGGGGGGATGGCGTGTGGTGGCCGATGGGCGACACCTGGAATACCCGCCACCATCTGCCGACCCAGGACATTGCCGGCTGGCTGCAGGCCGCGCGCTGATTTTCTCTCACAGGACAGAATGACGATGAACAAGCTGATTCCACTGATCGTATTGAGTTGCCTGCTGCCGCTGGCGGTCAACGCCAGGACCCTCACCGCCACCGGCGATACCCTGGACCACGCGGAAAGCAAAATTCGCCAGCAGGCCGCCCGCGAGGGCGCAACCGCCTATCGGATCATTGAGGCGCGAATGGGTAATAAAGTGCACATCACGGCGACACTCGACCACTGAACCACCGCTATCCGGCTCAGGGAGGAGCCGCCGCCAGCCCGCGCGCCAGATCAGGCGCTCATTCTTTCCCGTCGACGGTCGCGGCCCGGCGGCGCGCCGTACAGGCGAGCGTATTCCCGGGTGAACTGCGACACGCTGATATAGCCCACTTCGCCGGCCGCCTGCGCAATGCTCATCCCTTCCGCCAGCATCAGGCGGCGGGCGTGGATCAGGCGCAACTGCTTCTGAAACTGCAGCGGCGACAAGGTGGTCATGGCGCGGAAATGACGGTGAAAGACCGAAACGCTCATCCCGGCGGCGTCGGCCAGCGCGTCGACGCTGACTGGCTGCATAAAATCCCGGCGCAGCACCGCCACCGCCCGGCGGATCCGCGCCGAATGGCCGTCTGCGACGCCCAGCGCCCGGATGGCCGCCCCGTGAACACTCTGCAACAGCCAGTAATGCAGCTCCCGCCGCAGCCCTTCGCCTAACACCGCCAGCGCCCCCGGTTGATCAAACAGTCTTGCCAGCCGATAAGCGGCGTCCGTCACGTCGGCATTCATCGGTTCGATACCGACGCGGGGCGCCTCATCTCCCCCTGACGGCCCCACCTCCTGCAGCTCGCGCAGGATAGCCAGATCCAGTTCCAGCACCAGCGCGTAATAGGGAAAACGCTGGCTGGCCTCGGTGATCTGGCTGGTGGTGGGGACATCCGCGGCGATCACCATCGCCTCCCCCGGACCATAGTCGAAACTTGCCAGGCCGGTGGTCACGCTTTTGCGCCCCTGCAGCAGCATGGCCACCAGCGGCCTGGCGATGGCCGCCTGCAGATCGCCGGGGTGCAGGGCCCGCACCAGAGTGATGCCGGGAACCGGGGTAACCGCCACCCCGCTGCTATCGACATGAGCATCGGCATACCGGCGGCAGAGAGCGAAGAGTTCGTCGCGCATAAGATCCTTTCAGGCAAGTTTTAAAGCCTCAGTATGCGCTATTTCCCACCAGAAGAGAGGGTATTGAGAGGAATGGGCAAAAAATAACAAGGATTGGGCAACCCGGTCTGGTAGGCACCCCCTATTGTAAGGACTCCACACACCAGAGAGGATCGAACATGACTAAGATTGCACTTATCACCGGCGCTAACCGCGGCCTTGGCCGTCAGACCGCACTGGATATCGCCCGCCAGGGTGGGGACGTCATCGTCACCTGCCGCGGCAATATTGAACAGGCGGAAGCGGTGGTGGCCGACATTCACGCCCTCGGCCGCAAGGCCATCGCCCTGCCGCTGGATATGGCGCTGACCGCCAGCTTTCCGGCCTTCGCCGATAGCCTGCGCGCTGCGCTGGGCAGCGTCTGGGGACGGGACACCTTCGACCATCTGATCAATAACGCGGGACACGGCGAATTTGCCCCGCTGGCCGAAACGCGCGAGGCGCAGTTCGACGGGCTGTTTAACGTCCACGTTAAGGGGGTGTTTTTCCTCGTTCAAACCCTGCTGCCGCTGCTGGCTGACGGCGGACGGATCGTTAACTTCTCCTCCGGACTGACCCGCGTCTCTTATCCTGGCTTCTCCGCCTACGCCGCGGCCAAAGCGGCTGTGGAGATGCTGAGCGTATACATGGCCCGCGAGCTGGGCGGGCGCGGCATCACCGTCAATACCGTCGCCCCCGGCGCTATCGCCACCGACTTTGGCGGCGGACTGGTGCGGGACGACGCGGGGGTTAACGCGCAGTTTGCCGCGATGACGGCGCTGGGACGGGTGGGCGTTCCCGAGGATATTGGGCCGATGATCGCCAGCCTGCTGCGTGACGATAACCGCTGGGTGACCGCCCAGCGGATCGAGGTATCGGGCGGACAGACCATCTGACCAGTCAGGCCAGGCTGTCGATCGCCATAAAAAAGCGGTCTTCGGTGAGAATCTGTCGCGCCTCCGGGGACTGGCGCGACTGACGGATCAACCAGCCGCCGTCCGGGGCCAGGCTCAGATAAAACACCTCCCGGGAGCCCGCCCCGCCAGGTGTCTCAAGGCTCAGGGTCACGACCCCCTTTTCCACGCCATCCCACAGCTGCTGCGGCACGATATTGACGCTGCGCTCGCCGTTTTGCAGGCGGAGAGTGGGGATATCGTAGCGGCAGATGCCGCTATTGAGGCTGTAGCCAAGGGTGCTCAGATCGTGGAGGTGGCGGGTCGAAACCACCACCTCGATGCCCGTTCCGTCAAACCACTGATTCACCTGCCCGGCGAGTGCCACCATCTGCTGGCGAAACATGGCGATATCCGCGGCGGCAGCCCCATCGAAGGTGGTTGTCCGCGGCGGATTTTGCTGGTGCTGCAGTTTCTTAAAAAAACGCTCCCTCGCTGTCACGTTATCTCCCTGTGCTGTGATGAAACCGGTGAGGCTGGATGAGGATGGTTACCGCCAGTTCGCTGGTTAACGAAGATTACGGGCCAATCGCCACGATGGACCCGCCGCAGAAATTTGTTTTCGACGTTACTTCGCCGCTTCAGGCCTGAGCCTTAGCTGGTTAGTTTCGGCGGTAAAAATACGTGGCTTGTCAGGATCCAATTCCTCACGCGCCAGCACCTGCTTCCAGGTATTTCTTTCTGTATCCGGATGGCGGAACAGGCCGACAACCGCCACGAACTTCGCCTGCGTTTCCAGCGGCATATTGAGACTGGCGTCCCCTCCGGGGTTGATCACTACGTCGCGACTGGCGAGGAGATCGGCGGCGAGCAGAATATCCCCCTCCTCCAGCAGCTGCTGGTAAACCAGCCGGTCAAAGGTCCGGCGATCTTTAAGCTGATAGATGCGCACCATCACCGGTTCGGAGAGCGAGTGATTCTCTCTGGCATCAGTGTTGAGCGCTTCGCGCGCCGTAAAATCCAGATGCAGCGTATTAATTTGCTTATAAAAAACGGCGTTGAAGGCGGATTTTGTTCCCTCCGAGACGCGCTGGGTGAGCCCGCATCCGCTCAGGCAAAGCGCTAGCAGGGACAGCAGGCAGGCGGTTTTAATCAAACTTATACGTAACACGTCGGTTTCCTTGCGATGAGGTGGCAGGCTGCAGGCCGGTATAGATGCCCAGTTCGGTGGTAAATGTCTGTGGGATATCATCCTGACTCTCACCCTCTCCAGCGCCCAGCACGCCGTTCATACCGAGCCAGAACGGTCCGTCTCCCAGCGGCGGGACAGCCAGCAGTCGGGTCGGCGCGGTCAGGGTGATTCTGGCCCGGAATCGCCAGCCCAGATACACCCGCAGCAGGATGAGAAAGTCCCGAAACAGCGGGCCATCAGGCTTCCAGCCCTGCGCCTCCTCGGGATTATCGGTGATAAGGGCGACGAGGAGCTGGCTACTGCTGTCCATCGCTTCGTCACCCAGCGGGGTATTGCCGTCCAGTAAGAAGTCGTCATCGCCGTAAAAGCCCAGCGGCTGGCTGACCGCCACCGGACGCAGGCAGTAAGGGCTCACCCTGACGGTGGTCTTCGGGGCCAGCAGCGTGACCAGCGCCTGGATCCCCTGCTGAGTTTTGCCCGGCTGACGCAGCACGCCAGTCAGCGCCAGAAAGCGCGACGCTGGCGAGGCGATATGCCGCGTCGTGCCGGGGATGCCCAGCCCCGCCAGACCCAGCAGCGACTGTGACAGGCGGTCGGTACCGCCAGGCTCAAAGGTGGCGGGCCAGCAGTATTTCCGCCAGAGGCGGTAATACTGCGTGATAATCCGGTGACTGAAGATATCCAGCACCCCCTGCAGCGCTTCATGCCCTTCCCTGCGCTGGGCGATATCATCGAGCCAGGCCGTCGGGAGCGGCGAATCGACACCGTACAAGCCCATAAAGGTGGTGCGAATGACCGGCGGCCCGCTGTCATTGGCCTCATCGTATTCCACGGTTCTGAGTTCGCTGGCGGGGAATCCCATCCCCGGGTGCGGATAAAAACGTACCGGATCGTCAGCCGGATGGCTGGTCGCCCCCATCAGCGGTTTATCGGGGTGCAGTCGTTCCAGAAGCTGACAAAAACGGTAAAAATTGATCCGCGGCAGGTCGGCATCCAGACGCGGCATCAGCCGGGAATGCGTCGGCTGTGCTTCTCTTCCCATTCCAGTCGTTCTCCGGTTGGTTGCAGAATGATAATCAGGCGGTTGAACAAGTAGATATCGGTGTAGAGCGCAAAGAAGCGGCTGAGCATCTCGCCAAACAGGCATATATCGCCTCGTCCGGCAAAGCCGTGGCTGTCGAGGGTGACTTCAATCTGCACGCCGCGCACCAGATGGCCCTGTGCAAAGCGCTCTGTTGCGCGGTGCTTCACGTCGAGGATGGCTTCCAGACGCCGACGATTCATCTCGCTGTCGGTCCATTCATACAGCGCCAGGGTGCCGCGCAGGACTTCAGCGTTGTCCATCAGGGAAAGAAAACTGCTGCCCAAATGGCTCAGCACCCGCCAGTGAAAACGATCCTGGGCAGGGGGATAGCACGGGAGCGTCGGCGCGCAGAGGTTACGAACCGCGACGCTGGCCGAGGTGGTTTTCATCACCGTATCGAGCACGGTGCTCTGCAGCGCACGACGCGGAAGCTGGCCGTTGGTTCCGGTGAGGGTGAGCGACAGGCTTTCATCTTCCGGTACGGTATGATTGTCAAAGGCTTCCCCGCCGACGATAAGCCAGGTGTTATGCAACCCGGAGGGGCCACGGCGCACCCGGGTATGATAGTAATAATCAGGCGCGTCATGACGCATCATGCCGCCTTTGTGACGAAATCTTGAGAACGGCGCGTAAGCCTGTTGGCTCGAGGAGATCACGGAATCGACGGTGTAAATTTCAGTGTGGCCGTCCTGCACGCGCAGTGGGCGCAGCAGGTATTCTGTCTGCAGGGAATTGATGGTCAGCGGATCGGACTCCAGCGGGAACAGGTTGATCGCCGGTACGCAGTGCAGGCGCAGCTGCTTTTCGCTGAAGCGGAAGTCATGTTCCCAGCGTTCCGCCAGCACGACGTCGATCTCAAACCACGCCATCCCGGCCGGGAAAGCCACCGTCTCCAGCCCGCGCAGGTCGATGAACATGAACTTTTCGCGGAAGGTAAAATACTCCAGCAGCAGCTGGTAGCCGCGAAAACTGCGGCTATCTTCGGGCCAGAGGCCGTCATCCTCGCCAAATCCCAGCGCGCTGAAATACCCGTCCAGCGGCTTTCTGTCCTCCTCACCGGGTACGCGCAGCCACATCCTGGCCACCTTGAGGGTAAAGGCCTCGTGCATGGCGCAGGCCAGCGGCGCATCGGCGTTGCAGTAGAGCGGGATATGGCTGAGATCGATCCGGCGCCAGTCCGTCAGGCTGCTGCAGTTAAAGCGCAGCGTGATCACCGACCGGCCATCCGTATCGGTGGTCAGCTGAGCGCGCTCCAGGGACAACGGCTGCAGAGCGATCGCTTTGGTGGTGGTGTACCGACAGCGCGTGCCCTTTTCACCGATCGGCCGGGAAAGCACTTCAAAGCCTTTGGCCATCGTCATCGGCTCTTTCATTTCCTGCCAGTCGGGGGTGAATTCCACGACCGACAGGGAAGGAATGGTACGTAAATAATGTGGCCACAGCAGACTGACCACGCCTTCGGTGAGTTCGGGCAGATCGTCATCGAGCTTCTGGCGCATGCGGCCCATCAGGAAGGCAAAACCTTCAAACAGACGCTCGACAAAGGGGTCGCTGGCGCCCGCTTTGTCAAGATTGAGCATTGCCGCCTGCTCAGGATGAGCGCGGGCAAACTCTTCACCCGCTTCCAGCAGGTAGCGCATTTCAGCGTCGTAATAACGCAGGGTTAAATCGTCCATAAGTCACCAGAAGAAGTAATAGCTTTCAGATATGCAGAAGACAGCAGATGCAAGTAATGAGGTGCGGTTGACGCGTCAATTATGCGCACAGCACCGCAGCGCGAGCGGGATCCAGAGCGATAAGCCCGGCAAGCAAAGACTCCATCTCTGGCTGCAAGCGATTTTTTTCTGCCTCACTGCGCCCGGCCTTGCCTCTTAGCAGCCGGAGTCGGCGGGCTTTGATCTCAAAGATAAGCTCCGGCGTCCATTGTTCGAGCGTCATCTCCCGGGCACGGCTGTCGAGTTCCGCCAGCAGATGCAGCGCTATTTCATTTTTTCCGTACTGCTCGCTGACCCGCGCCATCAATAAGCGCATCAGCCACCGATTGCGGCTGGTGGTATAGCCCGGTTGCGCCTGTAACCAGTTCAGCGCCGACTCAATACCTTCATCGTCCGCGCGGGCGAGCACTTCTGACTCCAGCGACAGCACCTCATCAGTGCTGGTCGCCGCCATCACCGGCTCACCTTGCCATCCGGCCATCTCATCCAGAACATGTTCGTTAAGCCAGTTGAGCGTCACTTCATCGGCGAATGGCGTACCATCGTTAAACGCCAGGGTTTCCAGCCCCGGTAGACGAGCCAGTAGCCCTTTCATATCCCGGCACAGGATATCGGCCCGTACAGTGTCAGCATCCAGTTTCAGCAGCGCCTGCCAGGCGTACCACTGCACGTCCAGCCACAGATGATTGACGCCTTGCCCCAACAGCGTGTCCGTATGCTCCAGCAGTTCTGACCAGCTTTTCTGTAAATACAACCGCTTAAGATGGGATTTACTCTCCGGCTTTGGAGGCAATAGCCGGGTCCGGCCGGAGGCATCCAGCGGCGGTAATTCCGTTAAAGTATCCCAACGCACACTCTTCATCAGATGATGACCTGCCAGCCATCCGCCGGGACACTCACGCAGATATTTCGCCAGCACTTTAACCTGGTCGAGCAAATCACGTCCTGACGTGACGGTATGCATTACCGGTGCGGTGTCTGCATGTTGGGGCAGCAGATCGTGTTCTTCGCGGCTGGTCTGCGGCACCAGGCTGCGGGCGCCGCCGCTTTGCACCAGTCGGTTCTCCAGGAGCTGATATAGCCCGGAAAGATCGGGGCGAGAGGCCTCAGCCAATACGGCAAAAGAGGCTTCCGTCAGCAATAACGCCCCGATAATGACCTGCATAGTGGTCATGTCGACTTCCGGATAAAGAGACAGACTGTCCGACATCCGGCGACTGCCGAGCCATTCCAGCGCCGATTTGCAGCTACGTTCACGTTGGGGATGGAGCATATCCCCAAACCGCTCAAGCATTGCCGCAAGCAGCGTAACGCCCTCGGCCAGACCGGTTTCGCCATCCTGCTGCAGACGCGCCCACACGTAAAAGGTGATCACGCGCAGATCCTTGCAGGTATGAGTCAGCAGTTTTTCTGCCAGCTGGCAAATCAGTTCGGTATCAACGCCGGAGATCTTATTGACCTCCTCGCGGATACGCTGAAAATCATCGTCATAGCCCGGATCGCTGCCGGTGGGCTGGCTATCACTGATTGGCGCAAGCCATGACTGCCAGTTTTCCTGGCGTGACCGGGCCTGCTGGCGCAGTACGCTTTCATCCAACTGACTGGCGGCAACCAGATTTTGTAAAATACTCATTTTTCCATCTCATCCATGTCACTATTCCCTACCCCCGCCGTCAGGGCCTGTGCGCTCTCAGCCGCATCGACAGTGAAAATCTGATCCGGCAGGGTCAATCCGCGCAGCGCCAGAAGCACCAGCGGGCCGCTCCCAAGCTGGGAGCGCAGTACCCACTGCAGGGTGCGGCCATCCGGAGCGGTGAAGCTCATCATCCACTGGCTGCGTTCGAGCTGCTGGCGTTTACCCTGCTCCAGCCAGCGAATAAAACCCCAGGTTCCGCTGTAGTCACCAAACAGACGCGTGCCCGCATTGACGGTGGTCCAGGTCAGCAGAGCGCCGGGTTTATACGTTTCCCCCGGCCAGCGGAAAGTCTGCCAGTCGGCCATCTGATTGAAATAGCGCAGCTTTTGGCCGTCTATCGTCAGCTGTGTCTCCACGACCTGTGCAACAGGCCTGGCCTGCAATTCGAAGCTGATGCCCTGGCTGCCATCGGTGAAAAGAATGTCGGACAGCTGGCTTAGCTGGTTGATGGCGCGCAGGAAGGCCGGATTAAAGACCAGGCCGTGGCTGTTGACCTTATCCGGCACCCACTGACTGCCTTCTTTATGCAGGACACCGTTCAGCTCCGTCGTAAGAAAACGTTCGATTCGCCCGCTGTCTTTGCGCACAAACTCAGCCAGCATCGGCAGAGAGGCGTCGCTTTTGCTGGCGGCAAACGGAAAGCGGCCGTCAAAGGCAGTGTGCCAGTTGGCGACTACCGATCGGCGCCATTTATCATTCAGACTGGCCGCCGACGGCAGAAGCACGGTTTCCCAGGCCTGAGTCAGCGGCTGCACAAACAGAGTGTTACCGAAGCCACTCCACTCTTCGCCAAGGCTTGCCGAAATCAGACTGCCATATTGTTGCGTGTCGGTCAGGTCGACGCTTTTCCCCTGGAAGACGGTCTGCGCCAGGGTCTGCATCATCTCCTGCGGATCGGAGGCATTCGCAACCTGCTGCAGACGCAGGCGCACGCGGGTGATACGGGTCAGATAGGTTTGCAGGCTCAGGGTGCTGTCGGCCGACATGACGTTGCTGCCCGTGTTTTTCCCCATTAGCTGGAGCAGTGGGCCGAACGTGTCATCCAGAGGCCCCTGCGGCCCGGCTGCCGACTGGTCGATGACCGGCTTGTCTTTTCCGCCCACCAGATCTTTGGCCGATTTAATAAGGCTGTCCGACAGCCCCTCCCTTTGTTGCCCCGCCTGCCCCTGCCAGGCAAGGGTATTCATCAGGGCAATCAGCGGCGACTGGCGGACATCGCTTATCAGCGTGAGCTGGTCGGTAACATCAGCAATGGTGGTCGCCGGATTAAGTCGCAGACTGTTGAGAAAATTCAGCCAGCTGCCGGCGAAATCGGTGAAGTAGCGTCGGGTCAGACGCGCTTTCAGCGCCTCCGGCGACAGGTCTGTCGACACCGTTTTGCGCGAATCGCTCAGCACCCAGTCGATTTCCTCCCGGCGCGAGCAGGCTGCCTTATCAATGGCCTGCTGAATGCCGCCTTCCCATGCATGGCGGGTAAACATCCCCGGGACCACTTCATCGGTGGTAAACAGGCGGCGCGCATCGGTGCCACTGGTCATGTCTTCCAGCGATACATCGGCAAAATTACGACGCACGGATTTGAGCATTTTCTCATATAAGGTGCTTTCGGCATTGCGGCGACCTATCTGCTGCAACAGAACCTGACGGCTCTGACTGACACGTTGTGCATCCGGGATGATCTTCCACTCTGGGCGCCCGGGCAGCAGGGAGAGATAAAAGGCCCACAGATCCGGCGCCAGACTTTGCCACAGTCCGGTCGAGATCCCCTTTCGCATTGGCTGGACCGTTTTCATGGTCTGCGCGAAAAAGGCGCCATCGGCTTTATCCGGACGAGCCATCATCAGCCAGGCTTTCAGCTGGTCATAGCCCGGTTTCGCCAGCCGGGCTCGCTGGTCGCTATTGGGTGCGGAGTTGACCAGCGCGCTGAGCGCCTGCCGCAGCGCGGCATTGGCCGGGTCACGTATCAGGCGGTTGTTTACCACGCCGTACCAGGGCAGGACGGCGTCTAATAGTTGCTGATGATGGTCCAGACCAAAGCGCCGATACCAGGGCGCTCCCTTCTGCCCATCGTGCACGAGACGGCCGGCCTCATTGCGCAGGGCATGGAGGGCCGTCAGTTGATAGTCAGAAACAGAGGGGTGGGTCACCAGGTCACGGGCTTTTCCCGCTACCGAAACAATCTGGCTGTAATTAAGGGTAAAGGAGAGCAGCAGTCCCGCCGCCCACAGGCCGAGGATAGCCATCAAACCGCACGCCAGGCCCCGCTCCCACGCCATTCCCACGTGATGCCCGCGTAAACGGCGGCAGTCATCGACGATTCCCTGCCAGGTGGCGGGCAGCGTCAGGAGATGAGGCTGGCCCGCAGGCGAGGCATCAGCCTCCTGATAAGGATCTGCGCTACGAGGCGCCGGCAGGCTAAACATCAGGCCACGCAGCGCAAACCGCTGTCGCGAGGCGGTCAGCCATGGCGCCAGCTGCCAGCGCCATTGCGCGATCCCCCCGTCGAGAAGCTGCTGCCCCAGACGCAGCAGGAAGTCGTGGCGGGTCTCCTCCGCGATCTGGCGCATCCCCTGCTCCCGTAGCATAGGCAGCATCTGCGCAAGCTGACGGGCGACATCGTCCTCGGTAGCGCGTAACGGGAAGCTAACCCCTACCGCCTGCACCGCGCGGTCAGCCTGCGACCACTCACTGCCGCACAGTTTCCACAGCCAGACCGGGGCGGCATAGCCCAGCAGTTCGCTAATTTTTTCCAGCCCGCGCAGGTCGTTTTCGCTTATCTGCGGCGCCAGGGTGAGAGACGATGGCATCACCCGCACAATCCCGTCCAGAGGACGGCCGCGGCGCAGCTTGCGCAGCGCGGCGTATTTTTCTCGGTCAGGCTCCGATGCAAGGCTGCCGCCGTAAATCAGTACGGTGCGGTTGCCTTCAAGCCAGTGCTGCCGTTGTAGGCCGGGAACCAGTTGTTCGATTGCCGACTCATCGCCGGTGACTAAAAGCAGGCGGACTTTGCGGTGCCAAAAGAAACTATAGCGGTGCTGAAGATATTTTTTTAATTCATTGTTGTTCTCTGCCGTCACATAATATATCTCGTTGACATAGTTCTCATCATCAGGGGTAAATGGTGTTTCAATATGCCTCTCAGATAAGACGAACTGAGCTGTTATGCAGGAAATGCAAGATATTCCTATAATCGCGACTATCTTTAACCAAGTGGAATATCCCTCAATATCAGCAGGGGTTTTATTTATCTGAGAAATTAATAAAACAATCAGGAGCAAGATAACCAAAATCAGGAGACCGAAACCTACCAATCGTATATTTTTTCTCATTCCAACCTTTCCTTTTTGGGCTGTCTGACAGCCTTAACAAAACGAGGATACAGCAGTTTTGAAATTACATTGCGCGTAAGAATGGCTATAAAAGAAAAAGATACTACAAGAAGAAATGAAAATATCATCATGCCAGACCATGAAAATGCAATCGAGGGTGAGCAATTTGCTATCAAACCGAAAATACTAACGCTAAACAACAACGCCATCATAACTGTTCCAGCAGGAAATGGGGATAAATAAAATTCTCTTAATTGGGGAGAAATCACCGGACAACTCTTTCCTATTGTCACAGCCCAACCCTCATTCTCATTTTCGCACAAAAGTAAATGAGTTGCCGGGCCATAACGTGTCATTTCGCAAGCTGACGCAATCATCAGCCATCCAGCAAGCCTTTTATAAACACCAAATTCCTTGTCAAAATCAATTACCCCCCCAGCTCCGATATTATCAACCAGTGGTAATGGTAGTGTATTTAAAACTCTACCCAATTCTTGTTGGGCCGTAATGTTTAATCCACTATGCCAGACTAAATATCTTTGATCTGATGGTTGTTGCCCCATATCATGCCACTCAATTAATTCATTCTCCATGGCATTACCACGAAGGGGCATTGCATGGAAAATTTTGGGGATAAAATTATATTCACCTTGCTTAACTAAAGATGATGGTTTAAGCAGTAAAATGCTTGCAAACTCTGGTAATGACTCATTAGGCTGCCGATAATGCATCGCCAGCACCAGAATGTTGCCGCATGTAGTAGATACACACTGGTTCCAGTCTTTAAAGGCGAACTCTTTCGGGAGCACCAATGTATAAGGTAAACCAGAGAGTTTTTCGCTATCCCAGAGTCGTCGGAATGCCCGCTGTTCCGCTTCTTTTTCGCTAGAAGAGGTAAGTAATATCACCGTTAAATTACCCGAATGCTTATCAAGAAGCCTCTGTGGGATACTGACAAACAGTAATCGACATAGTTGTTCAAAACGCGAAATACCCGGCGTTAGTGGCTCGCCAGGAAGCAGTGTCAGCGGCGGTTCTTCATCAATGCCTTCCGACGATACACCAGCGATTTTAGGGAGCAATTGAGAGTTGGCTGGTATTATACAATGGAAGCTTACAAAGTGGTGCTTGTGTGCTCTTCTGAACCACAGAAGATTCGTATTATGTCTCCAGGAATTCCAGCGCCATACAGCAAAAGCTTGAACCTCCCACCAGAACGTGTAGAAGGTAACTACAGTAAAACATCCGATAGTAGTTTGTAGTATCATTGGCAGCCAATAACCGCTACTAAAAGAAAGAAATCTGTTTTCCGGAGAGTCCAATACTGCAATAATTAGCGACAGAACAAAACCTAATAAAACAATCAAGAGGCATAACCAAGGCGACCACTGTTGGGCGCTGTTTTTCTTTTGAATAACCGGTAGAGACCATCCCATTATCCGATCTCCATATCCTGTAAACTGGCAATAACCACAGCTCCGCACTGTGTTTTACAATGGTGGATAACAACTCCACGGCCGTTTTCTTCATAGGCAGAAAAATCACACTCAATGATGTTATTTGTACCGTGATACGGGCAGGATACAGTATCGTTCAGGAGGGCAACATTTTTTCCCGATATCTCAAAACTGGACGAGGCTGAAGTTACTATACCACCATGTGAAGTAGCATCCCCTATAACAACGATATATTTACCCACTTGCCATTCCTTTGGTTAAAATTAAGACCTTAAATATTTATTTTGATATTCATCATGTTTATTAAACTGAATGGCTTATTAACACTTGTTTATGCCTTATTGACAGACCTGTACATGGGTAATTTATATTTCTCCTTATTAAATTTATCAGTAATAGTTTCACGACTAATTATATCAGGCTCAGGCACATTGTCAGGTATTCCGCTGAAGAGATAAGGATCCTCACCTTGTGTCCAATCCGCTTTTCGCCGTAAATCAGCCATAAATTCTTTATCCCAGGTTGCATCGCAATATCCTATTGGCAAATCATATGCCACCACCTGAGACATGAAATCAGCACGCATTGGAAGAGTACTATGATCCGTAGGCTGAGAAACATAAGTTCTTATGCGAAGATCCTTTTCTTCAAATGTCTCCTTACGGTTCACAGGTACCAATCGGGGCTCAGATTCAGTACCCACATTTTTAAATCCAGTCACAATGTCCTGATTAGGATATAGGTTGATATAGTTGTCATAGGTATTGTCGTTTTTTCGTTTTTTATCCAGATTAAATTCCCCCCAACCATCTATCTGTCTGTCATCGTGTTCAGCTCCAACGCGTGATGCATCAAAACCAGCTAATTTTGCAGCATCTATAGGTTCAGGTACCTTTTCGGCATTAATAAAAACCGTTTGCCCTTCTGGAGGATCCGGATAGGTGAAGCTGCTGCTTTGATACTTGTCGCCTTTATCATCCCAGAACGGTTTACCATCCGGCAATTTTGCAAAAGGTGTTGCGGGATTTGGGGCTTCGCCACATGGGGTACTGCGAGCCAGCATTCGCTGAAATAAATGGCCTTGATGCTTTTTCAGCAGAGGATGAGGCTGTCCCTGAGAATTGTTGGGTAATCCCTGCCAGCCAATTGAGCGTAGCGGGCGTGACCCCATAACACGGTCATGAGGACAAAAGTAAATATAGGTGCGGCCGTGGTTATCTCGTTCGGCAAGACTGCTGCCACTTTCACTGGCAAGAGTGACATCAGGTCGCCAATTCTTTTTATCCGCTGTCTGGCCTACGCAAAGTCCTTCATATCCAAGTGATGACAGGTGATTTTTTCTGGAAGCCACCTTATCAACAATGGCAGATAAGGTGCTTTGTCTCCCTTCAGGAGAGATGCATTCCTCTGCTGGAAGCGAAGCGCCATTAAGATCGTTATGATCCAGTGCATAGGGTGAGTTAAGTACAAATAATGCATCAGGTGCATTCTTCGCTAACGCTACCGCTGCCATTGCAACCATGGTTCCCTGGCTGTGAGAAATAATGGTTACTGTATCTTTGGGATATTTATTACGAATACTGTCAACCAAGTCTGCAAGGCGTTTTGCTGCATGGGCATAGTATTTTCGCGGTGGGGCATTGGTTAACAGGCGATCTTTGTCTTCATTAAACCACTGGACTTTGATACCTGCGACTCTCTCTTTAAACCCTTTTTCACTCCATAAAGAGTGCAGATTATTTGTGCCGTTCTGGAATGGCCCGCCGCCCCAGAAAAATGGGCTCTGCGCCATAATATTTTCCTGAGGTAGGCCTTGTCTTTTTAACTGATGGTAATCAACGCCTTTTCTATTGGCTAGCGGTATAACATATTTATCTTCATTACCTTTAGGTGAAGCATACCCCCAGTAAAAGCGAATGACTGGAGATTTATTTTTATCAACTTCAGGTAAATCTCGGGATACCAGAGGTTCAGAATCTATTTTCTCGTCAAAAAGATATTTGTTGGCCACCAATTCATAATCTGTCTCGTTTAATCCAAGCCTCTTATTTAGCCCTTCGCAAAGTTTCTCCTCCGCAATTGAAAACCATTCTCCTGTCGAGTTAACACCATGTACAAGGATAATAATACCAGGCAAATGTGGAGGTAAATCACACCCGCCTCTGATTTGGCAATTTTTATGAGAGGGGAATGAACGCCAGGAAGGATGCCCATTATCATCAAATTTACATTCAAGTTCCCGGACAGGTTCAGGGTTAGTGTTCATTTTTCTCTACCTTCTTTTTTCCACTTGATTCAAGTGTATACGTGATGGTTTTAGCTTCAATACTTTTATCACACAGATATTTAGCATCAATACTTTTCGTGGAAAGTTTCGGGAACTCAACCCTGTGACTATAAACCTCATCCTCAATCCTGATTCGAATATCTGATAATTCATTTGCCATTAAATTACTTTCCTCATGATTTTTCGGAGGTGTTAATGTTCTGATATAGTCGAATATACGAAACTTTGGCCCATACTCGTCTGCATAGGGCATTTTTTTTCTTATCAGTTCTTCTTTTACTAACTCATGAACTTTTTTCTGCCAGTCATCATAAATACTGATTAAATTGCCGTCTGAAAATCTTAATTTATTTACTGTTCGAAGATCGCGAAGACCTATAGGGTGAGAATATACATTCTCTATTTGAGACTCATCCCTTAAGTAAACCCCATCATTAGCTACTACTACCTTAAGCTTATTGAAACGCTCAGGGGTGCTGTATTCTTCAGCTACAATTTTATATATAAATGTTTTCCCATAGTCGGCTGAAAAGAAGAAAAATACAGGACAACCTGTTGTGGAATTACCGCCACCACAATATTGTCTGGTAGATGCGCCGGGAAATGCCAGATAACCATTATCCGCCCCATTTATAATAGAGCCTCTATAAGCTGCTAAGTTATTCCCCCGGCGATATGCGAAATCATAAAAATCGTCATCCCATCCCAGCTGGGTTTTTATTCCCCGCAGAGAGTCATTGTAATAAACCTGTCCACCCTCATCACAGGATATATAGTTTTCCAGGGTCAGGTATCGATTTTTATCTATGCGATAAATAATTTGAGCCGGTGCATCTGTTTCAACTTTTCGTGACTCTTCTAGCTTTTGAGAACCGCTCATTCCTCCCAGCCCCACCCCAAAGCTTGCCCCCATACTGGCTCCTGCCAGGAACTGTAACCCTTTATAAATGGCATACAGGAGTACACCAATAATGGCTATAATTGTGAGGACTTTCTTGTCTGACTGATTCCATCTCATCTTAATTCGCCTTAACTAAGCTGATAATCATATTATCGATAACATCAGATGAATTGAGTGATGTTGCGCCAGAAGCATCTGTAACACCGGAAACAACAGAACCGTCTGGCATAGTGATTTTGTACGCCCTGCCAGGTATCGGTTTTTTTGTCAGCGCATTTCTGATGACAAATCTCTCATCAAAGGTTGATGGCTCAAACGACTTCATAACGCCCTGCATACTGCCCGTGCCCGCTTTCCTGATGCCTGTATTCTTGACCAGCAGTTTACCCGGACCACCAATCTCAACATTTCCGCCGTTGATTTTGATATAGCCACCACCACATATCAGCGTCAGTTCATCCTGTGCGGTAATGACCAGTTTCCTACCGCTCGAAATATGCGTGTCCTGTGTCGACCAGGTGGTGACATTCCCACTCTGAGCCTGAATATCAATATCGTTCTGCGAGCTGAACAGCTTTGCCCCTTCACGGCTGTACAGGCTGAGTTGCTTACCGGCCGCCAGGGTGAAGTCCTTCTGGGCACCGACATCCAGCTGTCTGCCCGCAGTCAGCGTCATATTATCACTGGCTGATAACTGCATATTTTCGCCGCTCACCAGTGCCATGCCTTTCGGCGCACTGCCCAGAATCACTTCCTCATGCAGTTCCTCGATTTTTTGCTTCAGAAGTTTTTGCTGGCGACTGACATCAGCGGCCAGCGCCTGGGCCTGCTGTGCGCTGGCAGCAAGAGATTCCATTTCCACTAATGCTGCTGAAAGCCGTACAAGCGCAGGCTCCATATCCAGCGCCTGCCCCTGGGCCTGCGCCTGTCCGTCCGCGCTGATAAAAATGCCCTTCTGCGCCCTGATGGCCCCCCAGCTGTCGGTTCTCAACTCAAAGCCTTCGCCGCGCGGCTGCCTGTCGCTGTTCACCAGGTGCCCCAGATTCAGCTGGCTCTTGCCGCCATACTCGGTCGACACCTTGATATGCTCTTTCCCGCGCTCATCGTCGAGGCGGATTTTGTTGTTGGCCGGGGTGCGCAGGACGTTACGTTTGTCATTGCGGATGGAGACGTGATCGCCGTGCGCCGAATCGTGGAGCACGCCCGCGATATATGGCCGGTCCGGGTTACCGTCCTCAAAGCCAATCGCCACCTCCGTCCCCGCCAGCAGCGGCAGGTGCAGGCCGTAAGTGTCTCCGGCATACGGCCGCGACTGGCGGACCCACAGGCTCTCGAACCCGGTTTCCCAGCGCGCCCGGTCAAACAGCATATTCACCCGGTAGCGCCCGTGTTTGTCGATATGCCCGTAGGTGTCGTTTTCCCGGGTACTGGTCACGCGGGCCGGCAGCGTCCCGGCCATCACCGGGCGCGCGCCGGGCTCGGGCCGGTAGCCGACGTCCGGGCTGTCCGGTATGCCGGCAAACTCCACCGCAAAGTCGGCATCGCGCCGGGCGTGGCTGTGCATCGCCGTGATAAGCACACCATCAGCAAACTCTCCGGCCACCTCCTCTCCGCCGGTCACCTTCAGCACCTGACCCGGGCAGAGCGTCGGGCAGCTGGTGGTGGCCTGCATCCGGGTCTGGCCGTTCAGATAACGCTCATGACGAAGCCGGGCGTAAAACGCCCCGGACTCCGGCGCCGGATGGCGGTCATGGACATTCCCGGCGGTCAGGTAGTTATCTCCCCAGTGGTAAGCCTCACCAAAGGTAGTGGTCTCCCCGCGGGTGACATCCACCTGCGCGCTCATGTCCGCCGTCGCCTCGCGGTAGTTGTAGTCGCGGGTACTGACCTGCTGCTCCACGACGCGGTGGCGGCATGCCATCCCCCACACCGCGTCCACCCCGGCCGACTGCTGCCCGGATGGCGGGACCGAAGGCAACGTCAGCCCCTTTTCATAGCCCTGCTGACTGTCGCAGAACTCCGCGACATCGATGTGCAGCCGCGTGTCGGCGGTAAAGCGAAACCAGATCCCCACCTCACCCAGCAGCCGGGTGATAAAGCGCAGGTCATCCTCACCGTACTGCATCACCTGCTCGCGGCGCGGATACGTTTTTGTCAGCGAGAACAGAAAATCCTGACCGCGCAGGCCGTGGCGCTCGCGGAGGATTTTTTCCACAATCTGCGGAACGGACTGGTCCTGATAAATGGCGTTCTGGTGCGAGCGGTTAAGCAGCGCCAGGCGCGGCTGCAGGGTCAGCGCGTAGTGCGTTTCATCCCTGGAGGTGCCGAGCCGTTCGAACCCCGTCACCACGCCCTGGATCACCCGCACGGCTTGCTGAACATTGATGCCGAAGCCCTGAGCCACCGGCGCCTGCAGCGTCAGGGAGGCAGCCTTCATCAGCATCATCTCTTTTCTGATGGAATGGTCTGCACTGGTGAATTCGATACGATAGCGGAACGGCTGGCTCAGGGCTTCATCGCCCTCAAACGCCAGCACATCAAGCCCGGCTTCACATCCCTTCACCGAAAGCAGATGGTGGTTGTGGCTGAACAACAACGATTTCACGCTACTCATCGGCGATTGCCCCCTCGTCAAACGCCATCACGATGCCTTCTTCTTCGTGATACCCCAGCGTCACATGGTTGGGTTTATGCCCCGCCGCCATATGGCTCAATAGCTGCTGACTCAGCGCCGGCAGGATCTGCTGATTGAGCAGAATGTCGACGTTGCGGGCGCCGGTGTCCGGCAGCAGGCAGGCCTCGGTCAGCGCGTCGAACAGGCTCTCGCTGAGGGTGGTGGTCATCCCGTAATGGCAAGCCAGACGCTGACTCACCTGCCCGAGCTTCATGCCGACAATGGCGCGCAGCGCTGCCGCCGGCAGCGGACGGTAAATCACCGTCTGGAAGCGGGCCAGCAGCGCCGGCTGGAAGTGACCGCGCAGCACCGGGCGCAGCAGCTCGTGCAGGTCTGATTCGCTGGCTTCAGGCTGTTCATCCAGCAGCTGCATTAGCAGGTCACTGCCAAGGTTGGCGGTCATCAGGATCACGGTGTTGCGGAAGTCGATTTCACGCCCCTCGCCGTCGCGCATTACCCCCCGGTCGAAGACCTGGTAGAACAGGTTCATCACATCGCGATGGGCCTTTTCCACCTCATCGAGCAGCACCACGCTGTAGGGGCGTTTGCGCACCGCCTCGGTCAGGATCCCGCCCTGGCCGTAGCCGACGTAGCCCGGCGGAGAACCCTTCAGCTGGCTGACGGTGTGCGGTTCCTGGTACTCGGAGAGATTGATGGTGATCAGCGCTTTCTCGCCGCCGAACAGCGCATCGGCGAGGGCGAGCGCCGTTTCCGTTTTGCCGGTGCCGCTCGGCCCGACCAGCAGGAACACCCCCTGCGGACCGTTCTCCGGCGTCAGGCCGGTTTTCGCGGCGCGCAGGCGCTGGGCAATAGCGCTCAGGGCCGCCTCCTGGCCAACCACCCGTTTGCCGAGACTCTGTTCCAGGCTCAGCAGCTCCGTCTGCTCATCCTTCATTAGCGAGGAGAGCGGCACGCCGGTCCAGTCGGCAATCACCGTCGCCACGGTGCGGACGTCGACGTCCAGCCCGAGTAGCGGATTGCCGTGCTGGGCGGCAGTAAGCGCGTTTTGCAGGTCGTTGATTTCCCCCTGGCGGGAGATATCGCGACGACATGCCCGCAGCGCCTCCGTCAGCTGCAGCTCCTGACCATATTGGGTTTCGAGGGTATCCAGCGCCAGGATAAGGCGGTTCTCCTCCTGCTCAATGAACGCCAGCCGTTCGCCGTGGGCGCTGTTGCCCAGCGCGATATCCTCCAGCAGCGCCTGCTTCTCCATCGCCAGCGCGGTGAGCTGCGCCTTCAGGCGGGTCAGCGGCTCTGGCACGGTATCAAGGCTCATGCGCAGGCGGGCGGAGGCGGTGTCGAGTAAATCCACCGCCTTGTCCGGCAGCTGGCGGCCGGTGAGATAGCGTCGTGACAGCGTCACGGCGGCACGCACCGCGTCATCCGTGATATGCACCCCGTGGTGGTGGGCATACCGGGGCTTCAGGCCGCGCAGCATCAGGCAGGCGGTGTCGTCGTCCGGCTCATCCACCTTGACCATCTGAAAGCGGCGCTCCAGCGCGGCATCGCGCTCGAAGTACTGCTTGTATTCACGCCAGGTGGTGGCGGCGATGGTCCGTAGTTCCCCCCGGGCCAGCGCCGGCTTTAACAGGTTGGCGGCATCCGCCCCGCCGGCCTGATTGCCCGCGCCGATAATCGTGTGCGCCTCGTCGATAAACAGCAGCACCGGCGTAGGCGACTGCTGCACCGCCTCAATGATATTTTTCAGCCGCTGCTCGAACTCGCCTTTTACCCCGGCGCCGGCCTGCAGCAATCCGAGGTCCAGGGTGCGCACCGACACCGGCTTCAGCGCGTCGGGGACGTTGCCTTCAGCAATGCGCAGCGCCAGGCCTTCCACAAGGGCGGTCTTGCCCACGCCCGGTTCACCGACGAGGATCGGGTTGTTTTTACGACGCCGGGAGAGAATATCCACCATCTGGCGGATTTCCGTGTCACGTCCGAACACCGGGTCAATCTGCCCGTCTCTGGCTTTGGCAGTGACGTCGAGAGTAAATTTGTCGAGGGCGTTCTGCAGCGCCGGGTTGGGCCCATCCGCGTTCGGTACCCCGTCCGCAGTACGCCCCACAAACTCCACGTCCCCGCCATGACGCTGCGCCAGCGCAGTCTCCTGCTGCGCTTGCGGACGTTCGTCGGACTGGGTATCCAGCAGGGGGCGCAGGCGTTCCAGCTGGCTCTGGCCCAGGGTTAACAGCGGCCACAGGCCATCGCACTGGATCAGATTCTGTTTTGCTACCAGCGCCATCAACAGATGAACACTGCGGATCTGCGCTTCGCCGCTGAGCGAGGCAATCAGCCAGGCCTCCTGCATCAGCTTCAGGATAGCGCCAGATAGCTGAGGACGATGACGTACCGAGCGCGGCTGTTTATCCAGCCAGCTAAGCAGATCCTGCCATAGCGCATCCATATCCCATTCGTAGCGCCGCGCCAGCACCGTCAGATCGCCTTCCCCCTGTTCCAGCAGCTTGAGCAGCCAGTGCTCGGGCAGGATCTCAGCGTGCGCCCGGGACTGGCACAGCGAGGCCGCCCCCTCCATCGCGCGGGCACAGCAGGGATTAAGACGGCGTAACAGGCTGGCTGGATTTTCCATGAGATCCTCTCTTTATTGGTTCCGGACACGCTACCGCCCGTCGCTGTTCCCCAACAGGAACCCATAGCGCACAGGGTCAGGCAGGCAGATTGTGTTTTTCTTTGCTGAGTACCCGCATCTCAGGCATTCAGCAAAAAACGGCGGACAGAGAAACGCTGTCCGCATCAGGCGATGGCCCTCCTTACTCCCCGGTCGCATAGATAACGATGCGACCGGGGTGAGCGAACGCCGCCAACGCGCCTCCGGCGCGAAGAATGACGGGCAATTACGCGGTAGCGCGTTCGTTCCAGCTATCGGAATGAATGATGTTGCCGTCTTTATAGGTCCAGATGATCTTCTCGTAGCGCAGCTCGATCTGTTCCAGATGGTTGTGCTTCTCGTACGCAGGGTCTTTGATGTCGTGCATCAGGGGATTCACTTTCACCACCTTGACGTTCTCAAGCGTGGTGTTGAAATACTCCACTTCCTGGCCAGCATCGTTGATCCGGTACCACTTGAACTCGGCGGATTTCAGGGTCTGACCGGTGGTCACCGCCTTGTACAGGTAGGGGCTGGAGGAGTCGATCTCCTTGGTGAACAGGAAAGGCGTATGGATCCGCGTGCCGGTCAGTTTGCCGGTGTTGTTATCGGTCGGGATGTACAGGTTATGCTCCTGGGCCACCACTTCGATACTGCCTTCACGATCCTGAACGTCGACAGATCCTTTAATGTCCGCGCCGCCGTCGTCTTTCAGCCAAAGATAAACAGGAATTGCCATGGAATTACTCTCCATTGTGTAGTGAAGCGCCATCATCCTGGGATGACGCAGAGGGTTTGTCCGGTAACCGGCAGGCGTCGACCTGTGGCACCAGACTGATTTCGACACGTCGGTTCAGCGCCCGGCCTTCCGGCGTGTCGTTTGTTGCAATTGGGCGGCTTTCGCCATAGCCCTGAACGGCAAAGCAGCTATCCGGCACGTCGCCGGTATCGCGCATCCAGTCGCGGACCGATTCCGCGCGTTTCAGCGACAATAGCTGGTTGGCTTTTTCATCACCGACGCTGTCGGTGTGGCCCGCCACCACGATCAGCCACCCGGGCCTGGCCTTAATGTCCACCAGCGAGTGGACCAGCTGCTTTGTCGAACCGGGTTTCAGTACCCATTTCCCGGTATCGAACAGCGACATGCTGTCAAGGCGGATGACGTGCGGCGCGACGCGCTGCACCGGCCTGGGGGGCGGTGGCGGCGGCACGTAGCGGCGAATAGCCTCCAGCAACGGCAGGCGAATCCGCTCCCCGCGATATAAGCCAAGACTCAGGCGCAGCGGGACGCCGTTACGCGCCCAGCTATCCAGCAGCGCGGCATCTTCACGCAGCACCCTGACGGCGCTGGCTTTTGCCCCATAATCATCCATCGCGATACGCTCATAACGGGCAATATCAACGCCCACGCTCTGCAGCAGTTGTCGATTGTTCCAGCCACTGCTGAGCAGCGCGGCGACAGCCGCAAGAGTGAAAATAGCGAGCGCCGCGCGCCCGGCCCTGCCCCATGGCGTAAGCCCCCGTCCCGCCGGTAACTGCGACAGGATGAAATCCGGCAAGGATGGCGCATCCGGGGTGTCGGTCTCGCCTGGCTGCCAGCCAGCTACCCGCGTCAGGCCGGTATGCCGGGATAACCACCTCGTCCATGCCGACGACGCCAGGCTCCCGGCATGGGTGGGTCCGATCCCCCAAAGTACGGCCGCTGGGGTCAGGGGTGGCAGGTCTGCATTCTCCTCCGTTAACACGGCAAGGACGTGCCGTGCGAACCAGCCCATCAGACTGTTCATTAACACCTGCTGCTGCAGCGCCGCCGCGCCGCCGACGCTCAACCAGGTCGACACAGAACAGGGGGCGCAGGAGGGCTGCCAGACTTTCACCGCCTCACCCGGGATCGCCGCCTGCCAGAGCAGACTGGGGCTCATCGCGCTGCCCACCTGCCCCTGCAGCGCCAGCGGTACGGCATACCCCGTCTGCTGACGCAGCTGGCTGATTTGCCAGCGCAGGGCCAGCAGGGCGCTGGTCAGCGCGTCGCTTTGCGCGTGCCGCTGCGGGCAGACGCAGAGCAGCACCGACAGCTGAGGCCCCCACTCCGGTCGCTGGCTCAATATCTGGCGCGCGACCTGCGGCAGCTCCTCCGTTTTTTCCACCCGGATCCAGCAGCCCTGTTTGACGACCCGCACCGGGGACGGCTGCGGCCAGACACACGGCAGATCGCCGCAAACGAGGACTACCGGCTGGCGATAAGCGATCGTCGGAAGTTCGTGCAGGGTTGACGAGACGTGACGTTCGGCACCACGACGGGCAATACGCCAGATCGCGATAATCAGGGCCAGCGTGACCAGCAGAATGAGCCACGCCCCCCAGCGGGGAACCGGCAAAAATAGCAGGCACACCAGCGCGCTCAGCAAGCCTGCCCACAGCGCCAGCCCGCGCTGCTGGGCGGGGCTCATTTCACCTCCCCCGGCAGCAGGGTCAGCAGCAGATGATCGAGCCAGTGGTTCAATCCCCACCACAGAGCCACGATCACCGCCACGCTCAGCCCTGCACGTACCGGCCAGGAGGCCAACCAGCCGCTTATCCCCAGTCCGGCGCGGCTCTCTATCAGCACCGGAGCGCCCTGCGGACAACGGAAAGGCGGGACATGTTCACTGAGCGCGTTGACCAGCTTCAGGCGCTCCGGGTCGTGGAGAGAGCGAAAGCTGCCAACAAAACCCAGCAGCATCACCCGCTGAAAACAGGTGACCACAGCCAGGTCGGGCGTCGGATCATGCAGAACCTTGCGCATCCGCTCGCACAGGGTGTCGCCGGCGTCCATGGTGCCGAGAAAATGCCCCTGCAGCGGAATGTCATACCACTGCAGGCAGGCATCATCCTCCACGCCGCGCCCTTTCACGACTTCATCGAGCAGCGCGCACTGGGCGGTGAGAATATGCTGACAGCTGACGTCATCAAGCCCGCTCGCCTTCAGCTCAGTTTGCACGCGCTCGACATCAGCAATACACCGCTGCCGTAGCGTGTACCCCTCCTCATCGCGGAACTGCGGGCCATGGCGCAGGCTGATAACCTGCAGCCAGGTGTTTTGCAGCAGCGCATCGATATCAATGGACGCGGCGTTGCCGCGTTGACGTTCATTCACGTTCGTAGTACCGCAAAAAGTTCAAGTTCAGGCTCGCCAAGCATCCCCGGGACGTAGAACATACAGGTACCGCTCTGCAGCATTTCCGTCGCCAGAGGATGGGACACATCGAGGCTGAAATACTGGTTTTCCAGACGCAGCGGGATCGCCGCCGGCACATGACGCAAAGGCGTCAGGGGCACCCCTGTCCGCGAGGAGTTGACGATGGCTTTGACATGATCCGGACTGCCCACTTTGCACTGCCGCGGAAACTGTTCCTGCAGCTGAGCGACCGGTACCGACGAACGAACCGACAGATAGTAATCCGCCCCTTCCCGCAGCCGGGCATCGTGCAGACGCGCCTGCCAGAAGTGCAGCCGGGCATCATGCTCCAGGGCAATCGCTACCACCCGCGACGGCAGGCTCGCCTCCAGCAGGTCGCTGAGTAAATCAAACAGCGGCGGAAAAACCGCGTTCAGCTGGTCATGTTGATAGATCGGGACGGCATTCGCCTGATGGGTCAGCGAAAAGGTCAGCAGGCTGCCAGCCAGGCGCGCCAGCTCCGGATAGAGGCGTTCCGGCGGGCTTTGCCGGTAACGCAGAAAATAACCCAGCACCGGCTCAGCGCTGTTCAGCGCGTTCAGCAACCAGAACAGAGAGACATCGGCCACGGCAAAATCAGCCATCCGTTCATTGCTCTCGCGACGCATGGCCATCAGGCGCGTCAGACGAGCCCGGAGCTGAGTAAGCAGCAGTTCAAGCTGCATCGCCAGCCAGCGGCTGCCCTGAATCTGCAGCAGCGGCGGGAGAAACGTCTCGTCGATGAGCCAGGCCCCCTGCGAATCCCGCAGCAGGCGTACCACCGGACAGGTCAGGTAATCGCTGTTATCCTGATGGGCGAAACGGAGGGACAGCTCCGGCTGCATGACGGCAATCTGCCGGGTATCATCCCCGAACTGGTTGCGGACATCGCGCCAGCGCTGCCGGAAGCGCACCGGCCTGTCGGCCACATCATCAGGCTTCAGGCAGTTGCCGCCATTGGCCTTCATCAGAGGCAGCGCCAGCATCACCACTCCCGTGCGAGATTCGCCCTCCAGCGACAAAGCCGGCGGCAGCGCATCGGCATTGTCCGTATCAATCATCGTGCCATCCTGGAACCGGACCTGCAGCCTGTGAGCCTGCAGGCGGCCCAGTTTGAGCATCTCTGGTTCGAAGGTCGCCCCAACCACTCCCCAGGGGTGGTTGAGGCCCATCCGGGCAATCGCTTCCGCAGCCCAGGCGGCATACGCAGCCTGCTGTTGAAAATGCTGGGGCGACACCATAATGCCCCGGCCCCATAACGGACGTTCGGTTTTCATCATCGTCCGACCCTACGCCTTCGCCTTCGGCATCTGGCTGACCAGCGACAGATTGACGTCCAGCCCCTCGACCTGGAAGTGCGGCACGGCGTACAGCTTCACGCGGAAGAAGCCCGGGTTGTCCTCGATATCTTCCACCACCACGCTGGCATCGCGCAGCGGATGGGAGGCCTGCAGCTCGTCGCCCGGATCGGTCATTTCAGTGACCAGGCTCCGCACCCAGGTGTTCAGCTCCAGCTCCAGCAGGCGCCGGTCCTTGGTGGTGCCGATATTTTCGCGCTGGATCATCTTCAGGTAGTGCGCGATGCGCGACAGCAGGAAGATATAAGGCAGACGCGCGTTAATGCGGCTGTTGGCGGTAGCGTCGGCGGTATCGTACAGCGCCGGTTTTTGCGCGGAGTTGGCCGAGAAGAAGCAGGCGTAATCGCGATTTTTGTAGTACGACAGTGGAATGAAGCCCAGGCTGGCGAATTCAAACTCCCGCGTTTCCGGGATCATCACCTCGGAAGGGATCTTCACCTGATTGCCGGTGCCCAGATCGTACAGGTGGATGGGCAGATCTTTCACCGCGCCGCCGGCCTGCGGGCCGCGGATCTGCACGCACCAGCCGTTATTGACAAAGCT
>NZ_JAKKOM010000180.1:0-202 GCF_021739525.1 Klebsiella sp. 2019SCSN059
GGCTGCGCCAGTTCGAGCCTGGCTCGAACTCTTCGTCGGCCAACCGGCTGCTCGACCGGCTCGAATATCTGCAACGCATCGATCTCCCCGAGGATCTGCTTGCCGGCGTTCCTGCCCATCGGGTGAGGCACTGTTGCAAAGTTAGCGATGAGGCAGCCTTTTGTCTTATTCAAAGGCCTTACATTTCAAAAACTCTGCTTAC
>NZ_JAKKOM010000181.1:0-201 GCF_021739525.1 Klebsiella sp. 2019SCSN059
GTAACCGTAGGGGAACCTGCGGTTGGATCACCTCCTTACCTTAAAGAACCTGCCTTTGTAGTGCTCACACAGATTGTTTGATAAATGATAAATTTCAAAATGTACTGAGAAGTGCATTGTGAAATTTTGCTCTTTAAAAATCTGGATCAAGCTGAAAATTGAAACGACACACTGTTTAAGTGTGTTCGAGTCTCTCAAATT
>NZ_JAKKOM010000018.1:0-110200 GCF_021739525.1 Klebsiella sp. 2019SCSN059
GACGGGCAGAACTTCCTGCTGATGCACGCGATGGGCCCGAACGTGGCGGGGGTGATCGGCTCGGCGATCGCCGCCGGAGTGATGCTCAAGTACGTGCTGGCGATGTAACAGAGGAATAAGACAATGGAAGATACCGTATTACTGGATAACCAAAGAATACAGACCTCCGAACAGAGCAATATTATTCTCAGGTCGATACGGGCGATTGATTTAGTGAATCATCTGACACCGGAGCTAGGCATCATTGAGATCCTCAGCGAACAGTTCAATGTGCAGAAAATACTAGTGACTTGTCTTTATGCCGGACAGCAGCTTGCCATGGAACGGCGGATAGTATTGCCGCTATTACCCGAGTCGCTCTATTTGTTGGGTGGGGTAGTGATGGCCGCCGGAAAGTCAGTGGGAAAAAGAGAGACTCTCACTCACAACCGCCTGTGCGATGAGGCGGGAAAACTGCTTAACGACGATGCGGCCAGGGAGAGCTTTGATGTGATAAGAAGCATTGCTCTGCCGGTTTACCGCCGGCTGGTCAAAGAGCGGCGTACCCACGTCGCCTCTTTATTGCAGGCTATGCTGCATATTCTTGCCTGGCGTAGTGAAAGCGCATGGGCGCGGGACCAGGCGCAAAGAATGCTCTGGGCTGGTGGAGTGTTTGGACGGGGAGGGGTAGATTCGCTGATCGCCTTTGACCACACGTTGGCAGAAAAAGAGATAACATTCCCGTCTCTGCGCGAGTTGTTAACCGTGACGGCATTTCTGGCCCACTTCCCTGCGGGCCCGATCTTCGCTGATTAACAAACGCTGCCCGGTATGGCTATCGGGTGGTTACTGAGGCGGCAGGCAGACGCCAATGCCGCCGATGCCGCAATAGCCGTGCGGGTTCTTATACAGATACTGCTGGTGATCGTCCTCGGCATAGTAGAACGGTTTGGCGGTGGCGATCTCGGTGGTGATGTGCCGGGTATCGTGCGCGTCGTTCATCGCCGCCTGGAAGCGCGCGAGGCTGGCCTTTGCCGCTTCCGCCTGTTCCGGCGTCAACGGGTAAATCGCCGAGCGGTACTGGGTGCCGTGGTCGTTACCCTGTCGCATGCCCTGCGCCGGGTCGTGATTTTCCCAGAACACCTGCAATAACTGCTCATAGCTGATGACCTGCGGATCGTAGACCACGCGCACCGCTTCCGCGTGACCGGTCTGGCCGCTGCACACTTCGCGATAGGTCGGATTGGGCGTATAGCCGCCAGTGTAGCCGGCGGCGGTGCTGTAAACCCCCGGCAATTGCCAGAACAGACGTTCAACTCCCCAGAAGCAGCCCATGGCGAACAGCGCGACTTCCATCCCCGCCGGGACGTTGGTCATCGAGTGGCCGTTAACTGCGTGGAGCGTCGCCACTGGCATCGGGGTATTGCGTCCAGGCAGCGCATCCGCCTGGGCGACAAGATGCGTTTTATCAAATAGACTCACGGTGGGCCTCTCAATACAGAAATCGTCGTTAAGGTTGTAACGAAGCGTGTCTTTTAACACAATAAATACGCGTAATACGTCTAGATTAATACATAAGAATTATTTGGGTTATTGCCACTTTTTCAACCCTACGTTGTTAGGGTTTTGTTAAGCCGTGGAGCGGCGCCAGTGTTTCCTGTAGGGGGAAACAGGGATATTCAGGAGAAAATGTGCTAAAAATCCGCCAGTTATGTGTCACCAGCCTTTTGCTGGTCAGCGGGATCGCCAGCGCAGCGAATGTGCGTTTGCAGGTTGAAGGATTATCCGGGGAGCTGGAGAAAAACGTTCGCGCCCAGCTTTCCACCATCCAGAGTGATGAGGTCACGCCGGATCGTCGCTTTCGCGCGCGCGTCGATGACGCCATTCGCGAAGGTCTGAAAGCGCTGGGGTATTACGAGCCGACGATTGAATTTGATCTTCGTCCGCCGCCGAAAAGGGGCCGTCAGGTGCTGATCGCCAAAGTGACCCCGGGTGAGCCGGTGCGCATTGGCGGCACCGAGGTTATTCTGCGCGGCGGCGCCCGCACCGACAGCGACTATCTGGCGCTGTTGAAAACCCGCCCGGCCATCGGGACGGTGCTCAACCACGGCGATTATGACGGTTTCAAGAGCTCCCTGACCCGCGTCGCCCTGCGCAAAGGCTACTTTGACAGCGAGTTCATTAAAAGCCAGTTGGGGGTCTCCCTCGACCGCCATCAGGCGTTCTGGGATATCGATTACGACAGCGGCGAACGCTATCGCTTTGGCAACGTCACCTTCTCCGGATCGCAAATCCGTGATGAATACCTGCAAAACCTCGTGCCGTTTAAAGAGGGCGACTACTACACCTCTCAGGACCTGGCCGAGCTAAACCGCCGCCTGGCGGCGACCGGGTGGTTCAGTTCGGTGGTGGTGGCGCCTGATTTTGCTAAATCACGGAAAACCAAGGTGCTGCCTCTGCAGGGCGTTGTCTCGCCACGCAAAGAGAACACCGTGGAAACCGGGGTAGGGTACTCCACAGACGTCGGTCCGCGGGTAAAAGCCACGTGGAAAAAACCGTGGATGAACTCCTATGGCCACAGCCTGACCTCCAGCGTCAGCCTCTCCGCACCGGAGCAGCAGTTCGACTTCACCTATAAAGTCCCGCTGCTCAAGAGCCCGCTCGAGCAGTACTATCTGATGCAGGGCGGCTTTAAGCGTACCGATCTCAATGACACCCAGGCTGACTCCACCACCCTTGGGTTGTCGCGTTTCTGGGAGATGTCGAGCGGCTGGCAGCGGGCGATCAACCTGCGCTGGAGCCTGGACCACTTTACCCAGGCGAACGTCACCAACACCACCATGCTGATTTACCCCGGGGTCTCGGTGAACCGCACTCGCTCCCGCGGCGGCCTGATGCCCACCTGGGGCGATTCCCAGCGCTACTCGGTGGACTACTCCAACACCATGTGGGGCTCGGACATCAACTTCATCGTGATGCAGGCCCAGGACGTCTGGATCCGTACCCTTTATGACCGCCACCGCTTTGTGGTGCGCGGCAACCTGGGCTGGATCGAAGCGGACAACTTTGACAAGGTGCCGCCGGACCTGCGCTTTTTCGCCGGGGGCGATCGCAGTATTCGCGGCTATAAATACAAATCCATCTCGCCGAAGGACGATGACGGCAAGCTGATCGGGGCCTCGAAGCTGGCCACCGGCTCGCTGGAATATCAGTACAACGTCAGCGGCAAATGGTGGGGCGCCGTGTTTGTCGATAGCGGCGAAGCGGTCAGCGATATTCGCGAAAGTGATTTTAAAACCGGCGCCGGGGTGGGCGTGCGCTGGCAGTCGCCGGTGGGGCCGATCAAGCTGGATATCGCCCGGCCAATCGGCGACAAAGAAGAGCATGGTTTACAGTTTTACATCGGTCTGGGGCCTGAATTATGAGTTTATGGAAGAAGATAAGCCTCGGCGTCTTAATCGTGTTGGTCCTCCTGCTGGGCACCGTCGGGTTCCTGGTGGGCACCACCACCGGCTTGCATCTGGTGTTCAAAGCGGCGGATCGCTGGGTACCGGGGCTGGAAATCGGCAAAGTGACCGGCGGCTGGCGTGATTTAACCCTCGATAATGTCCGCTATGAGCAGCCCGGCGTGGCGGTCACCGCCGGCCAGTTTCATCTTAGCGTCAGGTTGCGCTGCCTGTGGGACAGCAGTCTGTGCGTAAACGACATCTCGCTGCGCGATATTTACGTCGCCGTCGATACGAAGAAGATGCCGCCCTCTGCGCCGGTCGAGGAAGAGGACAGCGGGCCGCTGAATCTCTCCACCCCTTATCCGATCGCCCTCAGCCGCGTCGCGCTGCATAACGTCAACGTCAAAATCGACGATACCGCGGTCTCTGTGCGCGATTTTTCCACCGGCCTGAACTGGCAGGAGAAAAACCTGACCCTGACGCCGACCTCGCTGCAGGGGCTGCTGATCGCCCTGCCGAAGGTGGCGAAAGTGGCGCAGGAGCAGGTGGTTGAACCGAAAATCGACAACCCGCAGCCGCAGGAAAAACCGCTCGGCGAGACGATGACCGACCTCTTCTCGCAGCCGGTGCTGCCGGCGATGACCGACGTCCATCTGCCGCTGAACCTCAATATTGAGGCGTTCCGCGGCGAGCAGCTGCGCCTCACCGGCGATACCGATATCACCGTGTATAACCTGCTGCTGAAAGTCAGCAGTATCGACGGGCAGATGAAGCTCGACGCCCTCGATATCGACTCCGATCAGGGCAAAGTCACCGCCTCGGGCAGCGCCCAGCTGCAGGATAACTGGCCGGTAGACATCACCCTCGCCGGAACGCTGAACGTCGACCCGATGAAAGGGGAGAAAGTGCAGCTGAAGGTGGGCGGCGAGATACGTAAAACGCTTAAGGTCGGGGTGGACTTAAGCGGGCCGGTAGCGGCCACGCTGCGGGCGGACACGCAGCTGGCGGAGGCCGGGCTGCCGCTCAATATGGAGCTGAAGAGCAAGCAGCTCGCCTGGCCGTTCAGCGGCGAGAAGCAGTTCCAGGCCGACGACGTCCAGCTGAAGTTCAGCGGCAAAATGACCGACTACGCGCTGGCCTTCTCCACCGCGGTGAAAGGCCAGTCGTTGCCGCCGGCGAAAATCGCCCTCAACGCCAAAGGCAATGAGCGGCAGATCAATCTCGACAAGCTGACGGTCAATGCCCTGGAAGGGAAAACCGAGCTGAAGGCGCTCCTCGACTGGCAGCAGGCGATCAGCTGGCGCGGCGAGCTGACCCTCGACGGCATCAACACCGCCAAAGAGGTGCCGGACTGGCCGTCGAAGCTCAACGGCAGGATCAAGACCCAGGGCAGCCTGTACGGCGGCAGCTGGCAGATGTCGGTGCCGGAGCTGAAAATTACCGGCAACGTGAAACAGAACAAGGTGGATGTCTCCGGCTCGCTGCAGGGCAACAGCTATCTGCAGTGGAAGATCCCGGGGCTGCATCTGGCGTTAGGCCCGAACAGCGCCGATATCAAAGGCGAGCTGGGGGTGAAGGATCTGAATCTCGACGCCACCATCGATGCGCCGCACCTGGATAATGCGCTGCCGGGGCTCGGCGGGACGGCGAAGGGGCTGGTGAAAGTGCGCGGCACTGTCGATGCGCCGCAGCTGCTGGCGGACATCACCGCCCGGGCGCTGCGCTGGCAGGAGCTGAGCATCGCCCAGGTTAACGTCAAAGGGGATGTGAAATCCACCGATCAGATTGGCGGCAACCTGGACGTGCGGGTGGATCGCATCAGCCAGCCGGGGGTGAATATCAGCCTGGTGCAGCTCAATGCCAAAGGCACTGAGAAGCAGCATGAGCTGCGGCTGCGGGTGCAGGGCGATCCGGTTTCCGGCCAGCTGGCGCTGGCGGGCAGCTTCGATCGTCAGGCCGAGCGCTGGAGAGGCGCGCTAAGCGATACCCGCTTCCAGACGCCGGTAGGACCGGTAGCGCTGACGCGCAGTATTGCGCTGGACTACCGTAACCAGGAGCAGAAAATCAGCATCGGGCCACACTGCTGGACCAACCCGAACGCCGAACTCTGCGTGCCTGAGACCATTGACGCGGGCGCCAGCGGGCGGGCGCGGGTGAATCTCAACCGCTTCGACCTGGCGATGCTTAAGCCGTTTATGCCGGAGGCGACCCAGGCCAGCGGCGTGTTTACCGGTAATGCCGATGTCAGCTGGGACACCACCAAAGAGGGGCTGCCGCAGGGCAAAGTGACCCTCAGCGGGCGCAACGTCAAAGTGACCCAGGTGGTCAATGACGCCCCGCTGCCGGTGGCGTTCGATACGCTGAACCTCAGCGCCGATCTGCACAACAATCGCGCGGAGCTGGGCTGGCTTATCCGCCTGACCAACAATGGCCAGCTGGATGGGCAGGTGCAGGTCACCGACCCGCAGGGGCGGCGTAACCTCGGCGGCAACGTCAATATCAGCAACTTCTCGCTGGCGATGATCAACCCGATTTTCGCTCGCGGTGAAAAGGCGGAGGGACGGCTCAACGCCCGTCTGCGCCTGGGCGGCAACGTGAAAAGTCCGCAGCTGTTCGGCCAGATGCAGCTAAGCGGGGTGGATATCGACGGCAACTTTATGCCGTTTGATATGCAGCCGAGCCAGCTGGCGATGAACTTCAACGGCACGCGCTCGACCCTGCAGGGGACGGTGAACACCCGTCAGGGGCAAATCGCCCTTAGCGGGAACGCCGACTGGACGCAGATCGATAACTGGCGGGCGCAGATTGCGGCGAAAGGCAGCCGGGTGCGGATCACCGTGCCGCCGATGGTCCGTCTCGATGTATCGCCGGACGTGGTGTTTACCGCCACGCCAAGCCTGTTCAACCTCGATGGCAAGGTGGATGTGCCCTGGGCGCGGATCGTGGTCAACGAGGTGCCGGAGAGCGCGGTCGGCGTGTCGTCGGACGAAGTGATGCTCGACAAAAACCTCAAGCCGATTAAGCAGCAGAGCGCCGGGATCCCGATCAACAGCAACCTGACGATCCACGTCGGCAACAACGTTCGTCTGGAAGCCTTCGGTCTGAAAGCGCGTCTGACCGGCGATCTGAAAGTGGCGCAGGATAAGCAGGGGCTGGGACTCAACGGGCAGATCAATATTCCGGACGGCCGCTTCCACGCCTATGGCCAGGATTTGATTGTGCGCAAAGGGGAGCTGCTGTTCTCCGGTCCGCCGGATCAGCCGTTGCTGAATATCGAAGCGATTCGTAACCCGGATGCCACCGAAGACGACGTGATCGCCGGCGTTCGCGTCACCGGCTCCGCCGATCAGCCGAAAGCGGAGATCTTCTCCGACCCGGTTATGTCCCAGCAGGAAGCGCTGTCTTATCTGCTGCGCGGCCAGGGTTTGAGCAGCGGACAGAGCGATAGCGCCGCGATGACCTCAATGCTTATTGGTATGGGGGTTGCACAAAGTGGTCAGGTTGTGGGTAAAATCGGCGAGACGTTTGGCGTAAGCAATTTGGCGTTGGACACCGAAGGGGTAGGCGACTCTTCCCAGGTGGTGGTCAGCGGCTATGTACTGCCGGGTCTGCAGGTAAAATACGGGGTCGGTATCTTCGATTCCCTGGCGACGCTGACTTTACGTTATCGCCTGATGCCTAAGCTATATGTGGAAGCGGTGTCTGGCATCGACCAGGCGCTCGATTTGCTCTATCAGTTTGAGTTTTAGCAATGCGAATATTTGTTTACGGCAGTTTACGACGCAAACAAGGCAACAGCCACTGGATGACCAACGCCCAGTGGCTGGGCGCTCATAGTGTCGACGATTATCAGCTGTACAGCCTGGGCCACTATCCAGGCGCGGTGCCCGGCGAAGGCACAGTACATGGTGAAGTTTATCGTATTGATGCATCGACGCTGGCCGAACTGGATGCGCTCCGCACCAAGGGGGGCGAGTATGCGCGCCACCTGATTCAGACGCCTTACGGCAGCGCATGGATGTATGTCTATCAACGTTCCGTTGAGGGTTGTACGTTGATAGCGAACGGCAACTGGTTGGATCGCGACCAGTATTAACCACGACAGCGCCACCTTCGGGTGGCGTTGTTTTTTCTGCGCCCGCCTCTTACCAGAGCGGCAGATAATCTCTCGCCAGCCACATCGTGGAAGCCAGCGTCGTCAGCGCGAGGAATAATAATCGTCGTGTTGGGGTGCTGAACATTACATGACCTCCTCGGGCGTGGTTTGGGGGGCTGCCTCCCGCAGGTAACGCCGCATCGCCGATCGCAGCTTCAGCCAGTCAGCCACCCGGTGTGACAATAACCAGGCCGTTGGGCCAATCAGCTCCAGTACCGCCAGTATCCCGCCAAAGCAGAGTAACAGTAAGGACAGCATGTCCAGTGAATCCTGAACCTGCCACCAGACGCGCCGGCCAGACTGAAGGGCGCTGATGATTTCTACCCCGAGAAATAGCAGATACATCACCAGCGCGAGGCCGTAAAACAGGTAATAAAGCAGCGACAGCTGTCTGCGTCCAGGATAGAGCGGATGGTTTTTTACATAAGCCGCGCCGTCGCTGGCATTGTATAGCGCATGGATCGCCCGGCTGTCGCGCTCGTATACGGCGACGATACGATCGCCAGTGGCTAGAAACGGTGGCTGACGACGATAGAGAACAGGATGCAGCGCGAAATTAGCGCAGCCTGCCTGCCACCAGAAGGCCAGCGGCAGGGCACCGCATTGTATCCCGAGGCCGTGATATTCCCGCGTAGGATTGCCCGCATACCACTTCTTAAAGTGGGTATCGGTGATGATGTCTGTCTTAGCCGCATAGCGTTCCGGCAGGGCATGCGTAAAAGGCATCGCCGACCGGCGGACGGCCCGCGGCGTTGCGGGTAGCGGCTGGCAAAAAGAAAAGTCGCGGCGGCGGGCCTGCGCCATCTTCGCCAGCAGATCGCGCATGGCGGGGTGCCGTTTTAGCGCCGGGTGGAACAGCCGCTCGCAGAGCCCGGTTAACAGCGCGATGAAGGCCAGTACCGCGATAATGCCGCAGCCGAACTTTGCCCATTCTGAGGCGCTCACCAGGAGCGGAATAAGGGAGACGATGAGTGTCAGCAGGCTGATAATCAGCAGCGGCCGGGCCCAGCGCTTGACGCGTTGACTGGGCTCAAGGAGCGTTTCGCCATCGCTGAGCCAGTGGATCCAGTAACTGCCGTTGTCCAGGCGGCGGGCGCCGAGATACAGAGGCTGATGGGTCTTCAGGCGGTCAAAAAGCGAGGGGGCGTTAAAATAGCGTTTATCGGTATAAAAGACATGGTCGCCGGCGATAAGGCGCAGATACCCCTGTTTTTCAGAGGCGGCGGTTGTGAAGCCAGAAAAGTTAAGAGTGAAATAGCGAACGCTTTTCACGGGACACCCTCCATGGTGTTATCGCGGCTATCCGTGCCGCAATCAGGCAGGGTATGACCCTGCCTGAGACAGAATTACTTCTGCTTAGCGCGCTCGAAAGAGGCAACGATTTCAGCTTTCGCCGCTTCTGCGTTGTCCCAACCGTCGACTTTAACCCACTTGCCTTTTTCCAGATCTTTGTAGTGCTCAAAGAAGTGAGTGATCTGGGCTTTCAGCAGTTCCGGCAGGTCGTTCACATCGTTGATGTGATCGTATTCTTTGCTCAGCTTGGTGTGCGGTACCGCAACCAGTTTCGCATCTTCACCGGATTCGTCGGTCATCTTCAGAACGCCAACCGGACGGCAGCGGATCACGGAGCCCGGCTGCAGCGGGTACGGGGTCGGGACCAGCACGTCAACCGGGTCGCCGTCCAGGGACAGGGTGTGGTTGATGTAGCCGTAGTTGCACGGATAGAACATCGCTGTGGACATGAAACGGTCAACGAACAGTGCACCGCTCTCTTTGTCGACTTCGTATTTGATGGGATCTGCGTTCGCCGGGATCTCGATCACGACGTAGATGTCTTCCGGCAGATCTTTGCCCGCAGGTACGTTGAGTAAGCTCATGTCTGTTTCCTTTAAAATGTATGGCAAACAAGTGCTCGGTATTATAGCCAACTCACATCGAATGTCTTCGCTTCTTTTTCCCGATCTCGCCGTGGAGTGCTCTGAATTTTGCGCCCAATAATGGCATGAAAATCCATAAACATAGCCACATCATGAATAAATTTATGTAACCGTTTTCATTGCATGTGATTGATTTATCAAACCGCTTAAAAAAACGTCATAAACCGCAACAGCCGCGCTCCCTGCGAAGCCTTATCGGCTCTCCGCTGGGCAATGGGGCCGTCATTAACATCTCATTTACTTTTTTGAAGTGTGATGTAACGCATTCAGTTACATCACCGATTGTCTATAGTTTGTCCGCAGGTGAGACTTTAACCAACAATAACCCTACGAGGATACCCTTATGTGGAAGCGCTTACTTCTTGTCACAGCAGTTTCCGCAGCTATGTCGTCTATGGCGATAGCTGCCCCGCTAACCGTAGGTTTTTCGCAGGTCGGTTCTGAATCCGGCTGGCGTGCGGCAGAAACCAGCGTCGCGAAAGAGGAAGCCGCCAAGCGCGGTATCACGCTGAAGATCGCCGATGGTCAGCAAAAACAGGAAAACCAGATCAAAGCGGTGCGCTCCTTTATCGCCCAGGGGGTAGACGCGATCTTCATTGCGCCGGTGGTGGCTACCGGCTGGGAGCCGGTGCTGAAAGAGGCGAAAGAGGCCAAAATCCCGGTCTTCCTCCTTGACCGTTCTATTGATGTGAAAGATAAAGATCTCTACATGACCACCGTGACCGCCAACAACGTGCTGGAAGGTCAGCTGATTGGCGACTGGCTGGTGAAAACCGTCGACGGTAAGCCGTGTAACGTCGTGGAACTGCAGGGCACCGTCGGGGCCAGCGTGGCCATCGACCGTAAGAAAGGCTTCGCTGACGCCATCGCCAAAGCGTCGAATATCAAAATCATCCGCTCTCAGTCCGGCGACTTCACCCGCAGCAAAGGGAAAGAGGTTATGGAGAGCTTTATCAAGGCTGAGAATAACGGCAAAAACATCTGCATGGTATTCGCTCATAACGACGATATGGCCATCGGCGCCATCCAGGCCATTAAAGAAGCTGGCCTGAAGCCGGGCAAAGATATTCTGACCGGCTCCATCGACGGCGTGCCGGATATCTATAAAGCGATGATCGCCGGCGAAGCCAACGCCAGCGTCGAGCTGACGCCAAATATGGCCGGCCCGGCGTTTGATGCGCTGGAGAAATACAAAAAAGACGGCACCCTGCCGGAGAAGCTGACCATTACCAAATCGACGCTGTATCTGCCGGATACGGCGAAAGAAGAGTTAGAGAAGAAGAAAAATATGGGCTACTGAGTGGATAGCCCCTCATCCCGCCCCTCTCCTCAGCCGGAGAGGGTAACAGGCAGCGTTCCAGCAACCCCGGCAAGCACAGCGCGAACCGGGGCAACCTGACATCATTTGAAGGTGATATCGATTATGAGCGCCGAGGCACACCAGGAGATCCTTCGCACCGAAGGACTCAGTAAATTCTTCCCCGGCGTTAAGGCGCTGGATAACGTCAACTTTAGCCTGCGGCGCGGCGAAATCATGGCCCTGTTGGGCGAAAACGGCGCCGGGAAATCGACGCTGATCAAAGCGCTTACCGGCGTTTACCATGCCGATCGCGGCACTATCTGGCTGGAAGGCCAGGCCATTTCCCCGAAAAATACCGCCCATGCCCAGCAGCTGGGGATCGGCACTGTCTACCAGGAAGTGAACCTGCTGCCCAATATGTCGGTGGCGGATAACCTGTTCATCGGCCGTGAGCCGCGGCGGTTTGGCCTGCTGCGGCGGAAAGAGATGGAGGCCAGGGCGACGGCGCTGATGGCCTCCTACGGCTTTTCCCTCGATGTGCGCGAGCCGCTGAACCGCTTTTCAGTGGCGATGCAGCAGATCGTCGCTATCTGCCGGGCCATCGACCTGTCGGCCAAGGTGCTGATCCTCGACGAGCCCACCGCCAGCCTCGATACCCAGGAGGTGGAGATGCTGTTTACCCTGATGCGCCAGCTCAGGGATAACGGCGTCAGCCTGATCTTCGTCACCCATTTTCTCGACCAGGTCTATGCGGTCAGCGACCGCATTACCGTGCTGCGCAACGGCAGCTTCGTCGGCTGCCGCGAGACCCGCGAACTGCCGCAGATTGAGCTGGTGAAAATGATGCTGGGCCGCGAACTGGACCACAACGCCCTGCAGCGGGCGGGCCGAACCCTGCTGAGCGATAAGCCGGTGGCGGCATTTGAAGGCTACGGTAAAAAAGGCACCATCGCCCCGTTCGACCTGCAGGTGCGTCCGGGCGAAATCGTTGGCCTCGCCGGCCTGTTGGGTTCCGGCCGCACTGAAACCGCCGAGGTGATCTTCGGTATTAAAACGGCGGACAGCGGGAAGGCGTGGATCAAAGGCAAACCGCAAACCCTGCGTTCTCCGCATCAGGCCTCCTGCCTCGGGATCGGCTTCTGTCCGGAGGATCGCAAAACCGACGGCATTATCGCCGCCGCCTCGGTGCGGGAAAATATCGTCCTCGCTCTGCAGGCGCAGCGCGGCTGGCTGCGGCCGATACCCCGGCGCGAACAGAACGAGATCGCCGAGCGCTTTATTCGCCAGCTGGGGATCCGCACCCCCAGCGCGGAGCAGCCGATCGAGTTTCTCTCCGGCGGCAACCAGCAGAAGGTGCTGCTTTCCCGCTGGCTGCTGACCAAACCGCAGTTCCTGATCCTCGATGAGCCGACCCGCGGCATCGACGTCGGCGCCCATGCGGAAATCATTCGCCTGATTGAAACCCTCTGCGCCGATGGCCTGGCGCTGCTGGTCATCTCCTCTGAACTGGAGGAACTGGTGGGTTACGCCGATCGGGTCATTATCATGCGCGATCGCCGGCAGGTGGCCGAGATCCCGCTCGCCGAGCTCTCTGTACCGGCGATCATGAACGCAATTGCGGCATAAGGAGTAACCCATGATGCCTCGATCTCTTTCGCAAACCGGCCCGGAGAAGCGACGCTTCACCTGGCCGAAGGGCACCCCGCAGATCATTGCCCTGCTGCTGGTTCTGCTGGTCGACAGCCTGGTGGCGCCCCATTTTTATCAGGTGGTGCTCCAGGATGGCCGCCTGTTTGGCAGCCCAATCGATATTCTCAACCGCGCCGCCCCGGTGGCGCTGCTGGCCATCGGCATGACGCTGGTGATCGCCACCGGCGGCATCGACTTGTCGGTGGGGGCGGTGATGGCGATAGCCGGCGCGACGGCCGCCTCGATGACCGTCGCCGGTCACAGCCTGCCGGTGGTGCTGCTGGCCTCGCTGGCGGCGGGCGCGCTGGCCGGGCTGTGGAACGGCATTCTCGTGGCGGTCCTTAAGATCCAGCCCTTTGTGGCGACGCTGATCCTGATGGTGGCCGGACGCGGGGTGGCGCAGTTGATCACCGCCGGGCAGATCGTCACCTTTGATTCCCCGGCGCTGGCGTGGCTTGGCAGCGGATCGTTCCTCCTGTTTCCGACGCCGGTGATCATCGCCGCCGCGACCCTGCTGCTGTTCTGGCTGTTTACCCGCAAAACGGCGCTGGGCATGTTTATCGAAGCGGTAGGGATCAATATCCGCGCGGCGAAAAACGCCGGCGTCAATACCCGCATCGTGGTGATGCTGGCCTATGTCCTGAGCGGCGTCTGCGCGGCGATCGCCGGGATCATCGTGGCGGCGGACATTCGCGGCGCGGATGCCAATAACGCCGGGCTATGGCTTGAGCTGGACGCCATTCTGGCGGTGGTCATCGGCGGCGCTTCGCTGATGGGCGGGCGCTTCAACCTGCTGCTGTCGGTGGTGGGGGCGCTGATTATCCAGGGAATGAACACCGGGATTTTGCTCTCCGGCTTCCCGCCGGAGCTCAACCAGGTGGTGAAAGCGGTGGTGGTGCTGTGCGTACTGATTGTCCAGTCGCCGCGCTTTATCGGTTTACTGAAAGGGGTACGCGGCCATGATAAAACGTAATTTACCGTTGATGATCACCCTCGCGGTGTTTGTGCTGGGCTATCTCTACTGCCTGACGCAATTCCCCGGCTTTGCCTCGACGCGGGTGATCTGCAATATCCTGACGGATAACGCCTTCCTCGGGATCATCGCCGTGGGCATGACCTTCGTGATCCTCTCCGGCGGGATCGATTTGTCTGTCGGGTCGGTGATCGCCTTTACCGGCGTCTTTCTCGCCAAAGCGATTGGCTTTTGGGGAATATCACCGCTGGTGGCGTTTCCGCTGGTGCTGGTGATGGGCTGCGCCTTCGGCGCGTTTATGGGGCTGCTGATTGACGCCCTGAAGATCCCGGCCTTTATCATCACCCTCGCCGGCATGTTCTTCCTGCGCGGCGTGAGCTATCTGGTGTCAGAGGAGTCGATTCCGATTAACCACCCGGTGTACGACACCCTGTCCGGGCTGGCATGGACTATTCCCGGCGGCGGACGCCTCAGCGCCATGGGGCTGCTGATGCTGCTGGTGGTGGTGGCCGGTATTTTTGTCGCCCACCGCACCCGCTTCGGCAACCAGGTGTATGCCATTGGCGGCAACGCGACGTCGGCGAATTTAATGGGGATTTCCACCCGCAGCGCCACGATCCGTATCTATATGCTCTCCACCGGGCTGGCGACGCTGGCCGGGATCGTCTTTTCCATTTATACCCAGGCGGGCTATGCGCTGGCGGGCGTCGGCGTGGAGCTGGACGCCATTGCCTCGGTGGTGATCGGCGGCACGCTGCTCAGCGGCGGCGTCGGCACTGTGCTGGGAACCCTGTTCGGGGTGGCGATCCAGGGGCTGATTCAGACCTACATCAACTTCGACGGTACTCTCAGCTCATGGTGGACCAAAATCGCCATCGGCATTTTGCTGTTTATCTTTATCGCGCTGCAGCGTGGGCTGACCGTGCTGTGGGAAAACCGGCAGAATGCGGCGGTCACGCGGGTGAGCGGGGCGGGGAGTCGCTAAAAGAGAGGCTCCTCCCGCAGGCGCGGGAGGAGCGGGCAGGGCGCTTAGGCGTCCGGGAACGACTTAATAAAGTTCTCGACGTCTTCCACCATGTGGTTGTTGCCGACGAAGAAGGAGCGGCGCTGGTGCAGGCTTTCCGGAACAATATCCAGAATACGCTCTTTACCATCGCTGGCCTTACCGCCCGCCTGTTCGGCGAGGAAGGCCATCGGGTTGCATTCATACAGCAGGCGCAGCTTGCCGTCCGGGTGGCTGGCGGTGCTTGGATAGAGGTAGATGCCGCCTTTCAGCAGGTTGCGGTGGAAGTCCGCCACCAGCGAGCCGATATAGCGTGAGGTATAAGGACGCTGCGTCGCTTTGTCCTCTTCCTGGCAGTACTTAATGTACTTCTTCACGCCCTGCGGGAATTTGATGTAGTTGCCTTCGTTAATGGAGTAGGTATTGCCCTTTTCCGGGAAGCGCATGCGCTCCTGGCACAGACAGAAGACGCCGAGGGACGGGTCGTAGGTGAAGGCGTGGACGCCGCAGCCGGTGGTATACACCAGCATCGTCGAAGAGCCATAGACCACATAGCCCGCTGCCACCTGTTTGTTGCCCGGCTGCAGGAAATCTTCTTCTGTCACCGGCGTGCCAACAGGCGTCACGCGGCGGTAGATAGAGAAGATCGTACCAACAGAGACGTTAACGTCGATGTTAGAGGAGCCATCCAGAGGGTCCATCAGCACCACGTATTTGGCGTGTTCACACCCTTCGAAGACGACAATCTCATCTTCTTCTTCAGAGGCGATCCCGGCAACAATATCGCGTGCTCGCAGTGCGGCTTTTAATTTTTCATTCGCGAACAGATCGAGTTTTTGCTGCACCTCGCCCTGAACGTTTTCAGCACCGCTGGCACCCAGGATATCGACCAGACCGGCCTTGTTGATATCGCGGTGGATGATCTTGGCGCCCAACTTTATTGCTGACAACAAAGCAGTCAGCTCACCGGTGGCGTGGGAGAACTCGTGCTGCTTTTCAACAATAAACTCACCTAACGTTTTCATAACTCGTTCCCTGCATTTTTATGTTGAGTAAAACGAACGCAACAATCTTAACAAAGAATCAAAAAAGTGCGCACTAGTGAATCGCGCCAGCAAAATACAGATTCGCCTGAAATGCATTTCGCCAGGGCCCGGGATATGGGTAAAATGTGCCCCGGATAAGAGAAGGAAATGACGAATGCGCATTCATATTTTAGGAATCTGTGGCACGTTTATGGGGGGCCTGGCCATGCTGGCGCGCTCCCTCGGTCATGAGGTAACGGGGTCGGATGCTAACGTCTATCCGCCGATGAGCACCCTGCTGGAAAACCAGGGGATTGATTTAATTCAGGGCTATGACCCCAGCCAGCTGGAGCCCCGGCCGGATCTGGTGATCATCGGTAACGCCATGACTCGCGGCAACCCGTGCGTTGAAGCGGTGCTGGAAAACAATATTCCCTATATGTCCGGCCCACAGTGGCTGCACGACTTCGTGCTGCGCGATCGCTGGGTGCTGGCCGTCGCCGGGACCCACGGCAAAACCACCACCGCCGGCATGGCGACCTGGATCCTTGAAGCCTGCGGTTACCAGCCGGGCTTTGTGATCGGCGGCGTGCCGGGCAATTTTGACGTCTCTGCGCGCCTGGGCGACAGCCCGTTCTTCGTCATTGAAGCGGATGAATACGACTGCGCCTTCTTCGACAAGCGCTCCAAATTTGTTCACTACTGCCCGCGGACGCTGATCCTCAACAACCTTGAGTTCGACCACGCGGATATCTTTGACGACCTGAAGGCGATTCAGAAGCAGTTCCACCATCTGGTGCGCATCGTGCCGGGCAAAGGCAAAATTATCCTGCCGGAGAACGACATCAACCTGAAGCAGGTGATGGCGATGGGTTGCTGGAGCGAGCAGGAGCTGGTGGGCGAGCAGGGCCACTGGCAGGCGAGGAAGCTGAACGCTGACGCCTCGCAGTGGGAAGTGCTGTTCGACGGTGAAAAGGTCGGCGAGGTGAAGTGGGCGTTGGTCGGCGAGCATAATATGCATAACGGCCTGATGGCCATTGCCGCGGCGCGTCACGTCGGGGTACTGCCGGCGGATGCCGCGAACGCGCTGGGCAGCTTTATCAACGCCCGCCGTCGCCTGGAGCTGCGCGGCGAAGCCAACGGCGTCACCGTGTATGACGATTTCGCTCATCATCCGACGGCCATCCTCGCTACGCTGCAGGCGCTGCGCGGCAAAGTGGGCGGCACCGCGCGCATTCTCGCCGTGCTGGAGCCGCGCTCTAACACCATGAAAATGGGCGTCTGCAAAGACGATCTGGCGCCGTCTCTTGGCCGCGCCGATGAGGTGTTCCTCCTGCAGCCGCAGCATATCCCGTGGCAGGTGGCGGAAGTGGCGGAAGCCTGCGTCCAGCCGGCTCACTGGAGCGCCGACGTCGATACCCTGGCGGAGATGGTGGTCAAAACCGCCCATCCTGGCGACCATATCCTGGTGATGAGCAACGGCGGCTTCGGCGGCATTCATCAAAAGCTGCTGGATAAACTGGCGCAAAAAGCGGCCGCGACAGAGTAACGTCCCGCCTCCGGTCACTGCCCTCCGCGTGAGGGCAGTTTTGTTTTTACCAACAGGGATGGTGTGATGCTTACCCGCGAAAGCGTACTTTCTACCGACTCGCCCCATTTCGCCATGCTGGACGCGCTCTACGCGCGCGCCTTTCCGTGGCACGAGCAGCGCGAAAGCGAGGCCAAACGTCAGGCGCTGAGCAACGCGCACTACGCGCTGGAGGCGTGGTTCGATGAGGACGTATTTATCGGCCTCAGCGGCTGCTGGCAGTTTGCCGGCTACTGTTATGTCGAACATTTGGCGATCGACGATACGCTGCGCTCCCGCGGCTATGGTAAACAGCTGCTGGCGCAGATCCTGACGCGCGCGCCGCTGACCATTCTGGAAATCGATCCGCTGAGCAGCGAGATCGCCCATAAACGGCTGCGCTTTTATCAGTCGATGGGATTCCACGCTAACCCCTGGGCGCATCGTCATCCGACCTATCATCAGGGCATCGCGGATCATGAACTGCTGGTGCTGAGCTACCCGCAGCCGATCGATGAGCGACAGTATCAGCAGTTTGCCCGGGATCTCGGGCGCGAGGTGATGGGGCGGGCGTAGCCCGGCGCGGCGTACCGCTCCGGGCGTTCGGCTGGGGTATTTTTACTCTTTGGCGATCGGCGTGTCGTTCTCCGCCACTTTATTGTCGCCCTGAATCTGCGCGATTTTCTGCTCGACGGCGGCCACCTGGGCACTGTCATGCAGCAGGGTGTAGGTCAGATCAAACTGCGCGCTGGCGCCCGGCTGCAGCTGTTTTACGCGTTTTTGCTCGCGTTCAATGGTCACCGGATAGGCGTAGCTGGTCCCCGGCTCGATACCGGTGACATAGCCCTGTTTGACGGTGTCGGTGTTTTTCCACAGCGTCAGGACCGGCAGCTGGCGGGTGTCGAACTGAATGGAGGCTCCTTTATCGCCCGCTTTGTTGACCACGGCGGCCAGCGTCTGGTGATTTTCATCGGCCAGCGGCTGAATATTAAACACCATCTCGTCAAAGTCTTTGGTCGGCCCCTGATAGGTTTGCCAGGTTTTTAATCCGCTCTTAGCGTAATCATTGAACGGGCTGATGCTGGACATCGGGGCGAGGAAACGCGCGCCTTCTTCCAGGATCGGGGTGCCGAAGTTGCTGTGGTAGATGATCTGGTAATCATGCGGATAGTCGGCGTGATTGGTTAAGACATCGTGCAGGCTGAAGCTGTTGCTGCCCGGGATATAGCGAAGCTCGGTCATGGTTTGCAGATCGGCTTTTTTGAAGGTGCTCTCTTTCACCAGCCCGCGGACGCGAATTTCATACGGCGCGCTGTCGGCCACCTCTACCTCCACCAGAGAGGCCGGCGTGTTGCCTGCCTTGCCGTGCAGGGTATAAATTTGCCCGTCCGCGGTCACCGGATGGCCGGTCCACTCATAGCCGCAGCGGACCATCATTTCGTTGAACCCTTCCAGCCAGCCGAGCCCGTTGCGACTCTCCAGGTTGATAAACGCCGGGTTAACAACCTCTTTGACCGGCGAATCCCAACCCATCCGGCTGCCGAAGCCTTCCACTCGCAGCAAGTTCATGCCGCGCGTCGGGCTGAGGGTGATGGTCAGGCCGTCTTTACTGCGAATGGTGAGGATTTTGCTGCCTTCCTGCTTGCCGCCGTGCAGGACTTTCTGCTCAATGCTGAACGCATGGTCTTTCACCTTCAGCTGATCGCTGCCGATCTGCCAGTTTCCTTTATCCATGCCCTCTTCAGCATTCGTCAGCACCCATGTTTTTGCCGCGGCGGAGCCAGAAACCAGCAGAGCGATAGCCGTCAGAACCAGTGTTTTTTTCATTTTCATTCCCTTTTTGCTGAATCGATTGTGTCATTGACGTGTGAAATCTACCGGCATGGGGGTGATTAAAATGTGAAGCGCCTCACCTGGTGAGAAAGTGGCCGTTTTTAAGATGTTAAATGCGATAGTCGTCGGATTATTGTGCTAAACCATGCTTAATTATCACCACAAAATGTGATCTGCATTGCTTTTAGCCTTAACGATTCAGCTTTAGAGAAGGCAATAAACGACAGTCTCGTTGTGTGGACTTGGGGGCTCAGGGGAGGCAGCGGGGAACCCCCTGCTGACGCGATGCTTGCGTTGAAGAAGGGGAAGGTGGGCCGGATACAGCCTGCCCGGCGGCGCTGCGCTTGCGCGGGCCTACAGAGTTGAGCAACTGTTTGATAACTCAGGTTCAGCAGCCTTCCGTAGGCCGGATAACGCGTAGCCGCCATCCGGCAAAACGAGGGGAATAGCGTTGGATACAGCCTGCCCGGCGGCGCGGCGCTTGCGCGGGCCTACGGAGTTGAGCAACTGTTTGATAACTCAGGTTCAGCAGCCTTCCGTAGGCCGGATAAGGCGTAGCCGCCATCCGGCACAACGACGGGAACGGCGTTGGATACAGCCTGCCCGGCGGCGCGGCGCGGCGCTTGCGCGGGCCTACGGAGTTGAGCAACTGTTTGATAACTCAGGTTCAGCAGCCTTCCGTAGGCCGGATAAGGCGTAGCCGCCATCCGGCACAACGACGGGAACGGCGTAGGATACAGCCTGCCCGGCGGCGCGGCGCGGCGCTTGCGCGGGCCTGCGGAGTTGAACAACTGTTTGAAAACTCAGGTTCAGCAGCCTTCCGTAGGCCGGATAAGGCCTGGCCGCCATCCGGCACAACAACGGGAATAGCGTAGGATACAGCCTGCCCGGCGGCGCGGCGCTTGCGCGGGCCTACAGAGTCGAGCAACTGTTTGATAACTCAGGTTCAGCAGCCTTCCGTAGGCCGGATAAGGCATAGCCACCCACCAGACAAAGCGGAGTAGCCCGGATAAGGCGCAGCGCGCCGCCATCCGGGTGACTTGTGCGGCAAAAGCGACGGGAATTAGCCTTCGTTTTCCGCCAGTTCACGCAGATACTGGAAGATCAGGCGCGCGGATTTCGGCGGTTTGTTGCCTTCTTTCTCTTTCTTCGCATTGCGGATCAGGGAACGCAGCTGCTGACGGTCAGCATCTGGCCACAGGTTCAGCACTTCAGCTACGGCGTCATCCCCGTCGTCAATCAGTCGGTCACGGATCTGCTCCAGCTTGTGGAACAGCGCAACCTGCTGGTTGTGGCGGTTTTTCAGCTTATCCAGCGCCTGACGAATCGGATCGACATCGCGATTGCGCAGCATCTTACCGATAAGCTGCAGCTGGCGGCGGCGACCCTCTTTTTTGATTCGCTGGGCGAGTTCGATGGCGTCGCGCAGGTCAGTATCCAGCGGAATTTTATCCAGCGCGTTTTTCCCCAGGTCAACGAGTTCCGCGCCAAGACGCTTCAGTTCTTCCGCGTCGCGCTTAATTTCACTCTTACTGACCCAGATAATTTCATCGTCTTCATCCTCGATATCATCACCGGGAACGTCGTCGAGCCAGTCTTCGGGCTGCTTTGTCATCTCAGGCTCCTTAAAAAAAGAGGCTAATGTTACCAGTTAAGGCGCGCACTGAAAAACGGTTCTCTGTTAGACTTCAGTTAACTCCTTCTTACATTATGGCATTAGCAATGAAAGTGATCTCTCAAGTTGCCCAGCAACGTAAGACGCTGGAAGAGGCCGTGACCACGGCGCTGGAACTGGCGGCAGGTAAATCCGATGGCGCGGAAGTCTCCGTCAGCAAGACGACGGGCATCGGCGTCAGCACCCGCTATGGCGAAGTGGAGAATGTAGAATTCAATAGCGATGGGGCGTTAGGCATCACGGTTTACCATCAGAACCGCAAGGGCAGCGCCTCTTCCACCGATCTCAGCCCGGACGCCATCGCCCGCACCGTGCAGGCGGCGCTGGATATCGCCCGCTACACCTCCCCGGATCCCTTCGCCGGCGTGGCGGATAAAGAGCTGCTGGCCTTTGACGCCCCGGATCTGGACCTGTTCCACCCGGCGGAGGTCTCCCCGGATGAGGCCATCGAACTGGCCGCCCGCGCAGAGCAAGCGGCGCTGAAGGCCGATAAACGCATCACCAACACCGAAGGCGGCAGCTTTAACAGCCACTACGGCATCAAAGTGTTCGGCAACAGCCATGGCATGCTGCAGAGCTACTGTTCGACTCGCCACTCCCTTTCCAGCTGCGTGATCGCGGAAGATGACGGCGACATGGAACGCGACTACGCCTATACCATTGGCCGGGCGATCGAGGATCTGCAGTCCCCGGAATGGGTCGGGGAAGAGTGCGCCCGCCGCACCCTGTCGCGCCTCGCGCCGCGTAAGCTGTCGACCATGAAGGCGCCGGTGATTTTCGCCAATGAAGTGGCGACCGGGCTGTTTGGCCACCTGGTCGGAGCGATTGCCGGTGGTTCGGTATACCGCAAATCCACCTTCCTGCTCGATTCGCTGGGCAAACAAATTTTGCCGGAGTGGCTGACCATTGAAGAGCATCCGCACCTGCGTAAAGGACTGGCCTCCACGCCGTTCGACAGCGAAGGCGTGCGCACCGAGCGTCGCGATATCGTCAAAGACGGCGTGCTGACCCAGTGGCTGCTGACCAACTACTCCGCCCGCAAGCTGGGGATGAAAAGCACCGGCCACGCCGGCGGCATCCATAACTGGCGCATCAACGGCCGCGGCCTGAGTTTTGCAAAGATGCTTAAAGAGATGGGCACCGGTCTTGTGGTTACCGAACTGATGGGGCAGGGTGTCAGTGGCGTCACTGGCGACTACTCACGCGGCGCATCCGGCTTCTGGGTAGAAAATGGCGAAATTCAATATCCTGTCAGTGAGATCACCATTGCAGGAAATCTGAAAGAAATGTGGCGTAATATCGTGACCATCGGCGATGATATTGAAACGCGCAGCAACATTCAGTGCGGTTCTGTGCTGCTGCCGGAGATGAAAATCGCCGGGCAATAACACCTGTTTGCTTAAATAATAAAAAGGAAGTGAGCAATGCGTAAAAAACTGTTAGCGATGCTGGCTGTCTCTGCTTTTGCGCTCGGTTCAGCCTCGGCCTTCGCCGACCTGGGCGAAGACATGGACACTCTGGCAGAAAATCTGCAAGTGGTACAGAAAACCTCCGACGCCGGCGAACTGAAAGCGGCGCTGAATAAGATGCGTACCGCCGCGGTTGATGCCCAGAAAGAGACGCCGCCGAAGCTGGAAGGCAAAGCGGCCGACAGCGCTGAGATGAAAGATTACCGTCACGGTCTGGATATTCTGATCGGTCAGATCGACGGCGCGCTGAAGCTGGCGAATGAAGGCAAGGTGAAAGAGGCGCAGGCCGCCGCGGAGGAGTTTAAAACCACCCGCAACACCTACCATAAGAAGTACCGCTAACTGCCGTTTTCGGGAGGCATCAGCCGATGTCTCCCACCTCAAAGCCTACCGATATCACACTTTTCGATCTCTTTTTCCGGCCTTTCCGCAGCCGCGGGCTGCACATTCACGCGCATTGTTGTGATACGTCTCACGCCATAATTGCTGTTTTTTCATTTTTCCAGTGAATGTGTGGGGTCGATCACGCCTGCCGTCTCCCTTTCCACTTCGAAGTGGAAAACAACTCGCTACAAACTCCCATCCCCCGGCGCTACTTTGATTCCCAGAGACATCAGCGGGGTATCAGAAGTGAATAACGGAGCGGTAATACACGACGTAGGGGAGCAGGCAGCGCAGACCGAACGCCTGGCTGACAAGATGCTGCAGCAGGTTTTTGCCCTGTTAAGCCGTCACGGCATCGTCCCTAACGATGTTCAGGAGCAAATGCTGACCTCCCACGTGCGGGCGATGGCCCACCGGTCAATCAGCGGGGAACCGCTGCCGGAAGTGGATGCCAGCCTGTTCGAAGAGATTTCACCAGATTCAATGACGTTGGCCCGCGAAGTGGTCGCGCAGTTCGGCAACCTGCCTGATGAAGAGGCCTGGCTGCTCTCCGTCCATTTCGAAGTCGCAAAAGAAAACCTGTAAGGAGCAAAACATGGAACAAATCACCGTAGTTATTGGCGACCGTCTGGGTAAAGGCCAAAAAGTCGCCGCAGGCGCAGAGAAAGCCGGCGCACGTGCAGTGGTCGTCCCTGGCGTTGCTGCCGACATGAAGCTTGGCGACATGATGAAAGCGGAAAACGCCACCTTCGGCATCTCCTTCTGCGGCAGCGGCGGCGCCGGCGCCATCACCGCCCAGACCAAACACGGCTACAAAGCGAAATACGGCATGCGTTCCGTGGAAGAGGGCGTCACCGCCATCAACGAAGGCTGCAACGTGCTGGGCTTCGGCTTTATGGATAAAGAAGAGCTGGGCGAGCGGCTGGTAGAGGCCTGGAAAAAGAAATACGGCGCATAAGTATGAAAGAGCAATTCACCACCACGGTGAGGGTTGCCGGCAAAGGCGAAAGCAAATCACGGGCCTTCGCCGATGCCCTGAACCATGTGCAGGCTGCGGTGATGAAAACGTCATCGCACATTCTGCTGCGTATTGAGCCACAGGACGTGACGGTTGTTCATGCGCGCGAAGCGGTACGAAAAGAGGCCTTCCTGTTTTTCTTTTTGCGCCGTGAACGACGGACCTACAGCGTGGAGCTGGACGTCACCGTCAACGTGACCGCCATCGATCTCGATAAAGTGGATTTCGTCACGCAAACCTGATTGTTAGCAAAGGGTCTGACTATGTTCCTGATAATATTAATAAAATCGCTTATCATCGGCGGCCTGGTCGGCGTCGGCGTGGGCGCCGGAGCGGCACGCATGTTTCATGCCCCTACCACCCAGGGGATGGGGGCGTTTCGAACCCTGGGCGAGCTGAACTCCTGTGAGGGCGATCCGGCTTCCCACTTCTCCTTTGGCCTCGGTTTCTTCTTTAACGCCTGGGCCTCTTCCGTTGCAGCAGGCTCCTTCACCCAGGATGTTGACCACCGCATTATCCCCAACTGGGGCGCGGCGGCGCTGATGCTGAAAAATCGTAACGTCGGCGAAACGCTGCACGATCCGAAAAAAATGGCCATCTCCTGCGGCATCATCGGCATGATCGTCGTCGCCTTCCTTAACCTCACCGCCTCGTCCGTACCGGAAGCACTGCAGGTGACCGCGGTTAAGGTACTGGTCCCGGCGGCAAACCTGCTGGTGAACACCGTGATGCCGGTGATCTTCTGGCTGGCGGCGATCGACGCCGGTAAAAAATCAGGCTTCTGGGCGACTATCTTCGGCGGCGCGGCGCAGCTGATTATGGGCAACGCCGTACCGGGGCTGGTGCTGGGCATCCTGATCGGCAAAGGCGTTGAAGAGAGCGGCTGGAACCGGGTCACCAAAGTGATGATGGTGGCCATTGTCGCCCTGTTCGTCCTCAGCGGCTTCTTCCGCGGCTTCGACATGAAGATGATCGAATCCTTCCATCTGACCGTGCCGAACTGGCTGGACATGATCCACAACTCACTCAGCGGCAAGTAACGGGAGCCTGATAATGGAACAGAATAAAGGTTTTTGGTATGCCGACTGGTCGTTCCCGATCTTCGTTGGCCTGCTCTCCTCCGGCGTCTTCGCCGGGACCCACATGTACTACCTGTACGGCATCGGCGCCTTTAACGAAGTCGCCTTCGTGGCGATGCTGAAGTCGGGGATTGATACCGGCGTTTACGGCGCGGTGGCGGCGTTTGGCGCCAGCTTCCTGTTCGCCCGCATCATCGAAGGGTCGCTGGTGGGGATCCTCGATATCGGCGGCGCTATTCAGACCGGGATCGGTCTTGGCGTCCCGGCGCTGCTGCTCGGCGCGGGCTTTGTCTTCCCGGTGGCGAACTTCGCCGCCTCGCTGGCAACCGGCCTGATCCTCGGCCTGGCGGTGGGCTACATCATCATTCTGGCGCGTAAGTTCACCATCAACCAGAGCGACTCCACCTACGGCGCCGACGTGATGATGGGGGCCGGTAATGCCTCCGGCCGCTTCCTCGGCCCCTTGATCATCCTCAGCGCAATGACCGCCTCGATTCCTATCGGGATCGGCTCGCTGGTTGGCGCCCTGCTGTTCTACATCTGGCAGAAACCGATCACCGGCGGCGCTATCCTCGGCGCGATGATCCTCGGCTCCATTTTCCCGGTGGCGATTAGCTAATCGCCCGATGGCGCGGCGCTTATCGGGCCTACACGTCAGCGCGATTGGTAGGCCGGATAAGGCGGTACGTCGCCATCCGGCAACAGATTCACTCTTTCATCAGGAGATAGCTATGTTTGATTTACTCCTGCGCCGCGCGCGCCTCGTCGACGATACCCTGACTGATATCGCCATTCAGGACGGGAAAATCGCGGCGCTGGGCGAGATTAGCGCGCCCTCCCGCAAAACCCTCGATCTGCAGGGCAACAGCTACGTCAGCGCCGGCTGGATTGACTCCCACGTTCACTGCTACCCGAATTCGCCAATTTATCACGATGAGCCGGACAGCGTCGGCATCGCCACCGGCGTCACCACCGTGATTGATGCCGGCAGCACCGGCGCCGACGATGTCGATGAGTTCTATCAACTGACCCGTAAAGCGGCGACGGAAGTCTATGCCCTGCTCAATATCTCCCGCGTCGGGCTGATTGCCCAGAATGAACTGGCCAATATGACCAATATTGACGCCGAGGCGGTGCAGCAGGCGGTGCAGCGTCATCCCGATTTTATCGTTGGTCTGAAGGCGCGGATGAGCAGCAGCGTGGTGGGGGAAAACGGCATTACGCCGCTGGCGCGCGCCAAGGCGATTCAGCAGGAAAACGGCGACCTGCCGCTGATGGTGCACATTGGCAACAATCCGCCGAACCTCGATGAAATCGCCGATCTGCTGAGCCGCGGCGACATCATTACCCACTGCTATAACGGCAAACCGAACCGCATTCTGAATCCTGCCGGCGAACTGCGCAGTTCGATTACTCGCGCCCTGCAGCGCGGCGTGCGCCTCGACGTCGGCCACGGTACCGCCAGCTTCAGCTTTGAAGTGGCGCGCCGGGCGATTGCGCTGGGCATTCTGCCGCACACCATCAGCTCGGATATTTACTGCCGTAACCGCATCGACGGCCCGGTGCGTTCGCTGGCGCTGGTGATGTCGAAATTTCTCGCCATCGGCATGACCCTGCCGCAGGTGATTGCCTGCGTGACCGTCAGCGCTGCCGAGGGGCTGCGCCTGTCGCGTAAAGGGCGGCTGGAAGTGGGTTTCGACGCCGATCTCACGCTATTTCGCCTGGAGCGCCAGCCAACGCTGCTGGTGGATGCCGAAAAAGAGAGCCTCCAGGCAGACAACATTTTAGTGCCGCTGGCCGCGATCCGCGCGGGCAAAGGCTATCTGACCGAACAAGGGAGCGCGGAACATGCCTTCGATTTTTGAAAAATACCATTTAAAACAAGTTATTAACACTTCTGGCCGGATGACGGCGCTGGGCGTTTCCACGCCGCGTCCGGAAGTGGTGGACGCCGCGATGGCCGGCATGAACCAGTACTTTGAAATGAAAGATCTGGTGAATAAAACCGGCGAGTACATCGCCAGGCTGCTGGACGTGGAAGGGGCGACCGTGGTCTCCTGCGCCTCGGCAGGGATTGCCCAGTCGGTGGCGGCGGTGCTGGTGAAAGACAGCGACTGGCTGCTGGAGAACCTGCACGTCACGCCGATAGAGCATAACGAAATCGTCCTGCCGAAGGGCCACAACGTCAACTTCGGCGCGCCGGTCGGCACCATGGTGGCGCTGGGCGGCGGCAGGCTGGTGGAAGCGGGCTACGCCAACGAATGCTCTGCCGAACAGCTGGCGGCGGCGATCACCCCGCGCACCGCGGCGATCCTCTACATCAAATCCCACCACTGCGTGCAGAAAAGCATGCTCAACGTGGCGCAGGCCGCGGAAGTGGCGCGTCAGCATCATTTACCGCTGATCGTCGACGCGGCGGCGGAGGAAGATCTGCAGGGCTACTACCGCATGGGCGCCGACCTGGTGATCTACAGCGGTGCGAAAGCGATTGAAGGGCCGACCAGCGGGCTGGTGATCGGCAAAACGCAGTACGTCGAGTGGGTTAAACGCCAGTCGATGGGGATTGGCCGGGCGATGAAAGTGGGTAAAGAGGGGATCCTCGGCCTGACCTGCGCCATTGAACACTACCTGACGGCAAGCAAAGAGAGCGGCGAAGAGATGGTGGCGAAGATGACGCCGTTTATCGAACAGCTCAATACCCTCAACGGCGTCACTGCCCGCGTGGTATGGGACAGCGCCGGCCGCGATATCGCCCGCGCCGAAATCAAATTCGACGAAGCGGTGACCGGCGTGAAGACCGGCGATCTGGTTAACGCGCTGAAGCAGGGCGAATACGCCATCTACTTCCGCGGCTATAAAGCGAATGAAGGCATTATCGAAGCCGATGTCCGCAGCGTTGACGCCCAGCAGCTGGCGGTAGTCGCCCGCCGTATCGCGGAAGTTCTGAACAAGGAGAAACAAGCATGAAACTGACCCCAAACTTTTACCGTGATCGCGTGTGCCTGAACGTCCTGGCGGGTAGTAAAGACAACGCCCGGGAAATCTACGACGCGGCGGAAGGTCATGTCCTGGTCGGCGTGCTCTCCAAAAACTACCCGGACGTCGCCAGCGCGGTGGCCGATATGCGCGACTACGCGAAGCTGATTGATAACGCCCTCTCCGTCGGGCTGGGCGCAGGGGATCCGAATCAGTCGGCGATGGTGAGCGAGATTTCGCGCCAGGTGCAGCCGCAGCACGTCAATCAGGTCTTCACCGGCGTGGCCACCAGCCGCGCGCTGCTCGGGCAGAACGAAACGGTGGTCAACGGCCTGGTCTCGCCCACCGGCACCCCGGGTATGGTGAAGATCTCCACCGGCCCGCTGAGCAGCGGCGCGGCGGATGGGATTGTGCCGCTGGAAACCGCCATCGCGCTGTTAAAAGATATGGGCGGCAGCTCCATCAAATACTTCCCGATGGGCGGCCTGAAGCACCGCGACGAGTTCGAGGCGGTGGCCAAAGCCTGCGCCGCGCACGATTTCTGGCTGGAGCCGACCGGCGGTATCGATCTGGAAAACTACAGCGCGATCCTGAAGATCGCCCTCGATGCCGGGGTGAGCAAAATCATCCCGCATATCTACAGCTCGATTATCGATAAGGCCAGCGGCAACACCCGCCCGGCCGATGTTCGCCAGCTGCTGGAGATGACCAAACAGTTAGTGAAGTAGTGCCCTTGCCCCTCGCCCTCAAAGGGTGAGGGGCAGCTTATCCCACTGAACCATCAAGGAGTTGCTATGCCTGTCGCTCGTCATCTGCTTGTCGCTTCACTGTCCCTGTTTGCCGCCGCCGCCGCCGCGCAAACTCACTATGCCTGGGTAGGCACCTATAATCCCAATGGCGAAGGTCTGTACCGCTTTACCGTTGATAGCCAAACCGGCGCGCTACGTGACAGGACGCTGGTGAGTTCGTTGCCGAACGCCGCGCAGCTGACCGTCTCGCGCGATGGCAAGACGCTGTATGCCGCCAGCGAAGTGGAGAAAGGCGTGGTGCAGGCGTGGCGTATTGAGAAGAACGGCGAGCTGACCGCACTCAATCAGGTCGCCTCCGGCGGCGCCGGTCCGGTTTATCTCTCCCTGACGCCGAACGGTAAACAGCTGCTGGTGGCCAACTACGTCAGCGGCAGCATCGCCGTGCTACCGGTGAAAGAAGACGGTAGCCTGGGCGAGGCGGTGGACAAGCATCAGGATGAAGGCCCGGCAGGGGCCGAACGCCCGGCGGCGGCCGTCGAGGGCAGCTTCGCCATCAGCGATCACAATGGCCCGCACGCCCATATGATCGCCGCCGATCCCAGCGGGAGATTTGTTTACTCCACCGATCTGGGGCTGGATCGGATCTATCAGTATCGGCTGGATAGCGCCAGCGGCAAGCTGACGCCGAACGATCCGCCGTTTATCGCCGCCTCGTCGCCGGGAGCCGGCCCGCGCCACTTCGTCTTCACGCCAAAGGGCGACGGTCTGTGGCTGATTAACGAGGAAGCGTCGACGCTGACCTTCTATCATCTGGATCAGCAAAGCGGTCTGCTGCGCGAAGGCAAAACCGTCTCCGCGCTGCCGAAAGAGTATAAGGGCACCAGCTTTGCCGCCGGCCTGGCGCTGAGCAACGACGGCAAACAGCTGTACGTCGCCAATCGTCTGCATAACAGCATCGCCCACTTTACGGTGCAGGCCGACGGCCGCCTGCGCCACCAGGAGGATATCTGGACGCGCGGAGATTACCCCCGCACGCTGACCCTGGATAATCAGGGGCAGTGGCTGTACGTCATGAACCAGCGTAGCGATAATATTACCCGCTTCAGCGTGGCGCCGAAGGATGGCAAATTGACCTTTGTCTCAGACTACACGCCGGTCGGCAGCCCATCGCAGATGGTGATTTCCGCCCAACCCTGAGCCGTAACCACAAGGAACTGACATGCGATTTCCCAACCAACGCTTAGCGCAACTCTTCACCCTGCTGCGGAATGAAACGCTGCCGCAGGATGAGCTGGCGCAACGCCTGTCGGTTTCCACCCGTACCGTGCGCGCCGATATTACCGCCCTGAATGCGCTACTGGCGCAGTATGGCGCGCAGTTTATCCTTAACCGCGGCAGCGGTTATCAGCTGAAAATTGATAACCCGGCGAGCTTTCAGGCGCTGGAGGAGACGGCGCCGAAGGCGCAGCATGTTCCGCGTACCGCCCAGGATCGCATCACTTTCCTGCTGGTGCGTTTTCTGACGTCGGCGTTCTCGATCAAGCTGGAAGACCTGGCGGATGAGTGGTTCGTCAGCCGCGCCACGCTGCAAAACGATATGGTCGAGGTGCGCGAGCGCTTCCAGCGCTATCAGCTAACCCTTGAAACCCGCCCGCGCCACGGCATGAAGCTGTTCGGTAGCGAGGTATCGGTTCGCGCCTGCCTCACCGACCTGCTGTGGGAGCTAACCCAGCAGGGCGGTATCGCGCCGCCGATCGGCGCCGAGGCCTTTGCAGAGGAGGTGCCTGCGCTGCTGGAGCCGGTGCTGCAGGAGACGCTCACGCGCCACCATATTCGTCTCACCGACGTCGGCGAGCGCTTTATCTGCCTGTACGGGGCAGTGGTGGTGCGTCGCGTCAGCGAAGGCTACCCGCTGGCGGATTTTAGTGCTGAAGATGTGGCGCAGAACGTCCGCGATGCCGCGCGCGATCTGGCGGGCGAACTGCAGCGGCTGGCCGGTAAACCTTTATCGCCCGCGGAAGAAGAGTGGCTGTGCGTGCATATCGCCGCCCGTCAGGTACAGGACGTGGACCCGGAAACCATCAGCGCCGACGATGACGAAGCGCTGGTCAACTACATCCTGCGCTACATCAACAGCCAGTATAACTACAACCTGCTGGACGATGCCCAGCTGCACGCCGATCTGCTGACCCACATAAAGACCATGATCACCCGCGTACGCTACCAGATCATGATCCCCAATCCGCTGCTGGATAACATCAAACAGCACTACCCGATGGCCTGGGATATGACCCTCGCCGCGGTCTCCAGCTGGGGCAAATATACTCCGTACACCATCAGCGAAAACGAAATCGGCTTTCTGGTGCTGCATATCGGCGTCGGGCTGGAGCGCCACTACAACATCGGCTACCAGCGTCAGCCGCAGGTGCTGCTGGTGTGCGATACCAGCAATGCGATGGTGCGGATGATTGAGGCGATCCTGCAGCGCAAATATCCGCAGCTGGAGATCGCCGCCACTATTTCCCAGCGCGAGTACGAACAGCGGGACGCGATCGAGGCGGATTTTGTTATCTCCACGGTGCGGATCAGCGAAAAAGACAAGCCGGTAGTGACCATCGCGCCGTTCCCCACTGACTATCAACTGGATCAGATCGGCAAACTGGTGCTGGTGGACCGTACCCGTCCATGGATGCTGAATAAGTACTTCGATGCCGCCCACTTCCGGGTGGTCGATACGCCGATGGATCAGCAAACGCTGTTCGCCGAGCTGTGCCAGCAGCTGCTGGAGGAAGGCTTTGTTGACGCCGAGTTTCATGCTTCGGTGGTGGAGCGTGAAGCGATTGTCAGCACCATGCTCGGCGATGGCATTGCGCTGCCGCACTCCCTGGGGCTACTGGCGAAAAAGACGGTGGTCTATACCGTCATTGCCCCGCAGGGCATCGCCTGGGGTGATGAAACCGCCCATATCATCTTCCTGCTCGCTATCAGCAAGCGCGAGTATGAAGAGGCGATGGCGATCTACGATATTTTCGTGACTTTCCTGCGCGAGCGCGCCATGAGCCGCCTCGCCGCGACCCGCAGCTTCGATGAGTTTAAAACGGTGGCGATGGAGTGCGTCAGCCGGTTTTGAGAGGCGTTTTCCAGATTCGAGTGTAATGCAAATGTAATGCTATAATGCATTACAAAATATCCCTTTCTGGAGGCATAATGGCCACGCTCAACGTTCGACTGGACGATAAACTCAAAAAAGAGGCTTATGCCGTGCTGGAGAAACTCGATATGACGCCAACGGAGGCGGTGCGCCTGCTGTTTCAATACATTGCGGAAAATGGCCGCATGCCAGTGAAAAGTATGACTATCAGCGATAGCGAAGCGGCATTATTACGCACCGTCCGCGAGCGGCTGGAAAACCCGCAGCCGGAGGTGAAGGTGAGTCTGGATGACCTATGAACTGGCGTTTGATCCGCGTGCCTGGCGCGAATGGCAGAAGCTTGGCGAGACGATCAAAAAACAGTTCAAAAATAAGCTCCAGCAGGTTGTGCAGAATCCGCGAATTGCATCGGCCAGTCTGAGTGATTTACCGGATTGCTACAAAATCAAACTTAAGGCGTCAGGTTATCGGTTGGTGTATCAAGTACGGGATAGTGTGGTGGTGGTTTACGTTATTGCCATTGGCAAAAGAGAGAAAGCGGCCGTTTATCATCAGGCGAATAAACGGCTCTAAACGCTATCGCAAATGATGTACCACCTGGTTGCTGCTGCCGCGCCAGATCAGCGCCGGGTCTTTTAAATCCTGCACAAACTTACCGTCGACCAGCACGTTGATCAGGTTCACCACCTGCATCTGCGCCTCATTCAGCTCATCCAGTTTATAGCCGGTCCAGACCCAGATATCTTTGCCGGGGCATTCGGCACGCACGCGCTGAACCAGTTTGAGGATCTCCGCGACGTTCTGCGGATGCAGCGGATCGCCGCCGGAGAGCGAAATCCCCTGGCGTTTGATGCGGGTATCGTTGAGATCGGCAATGATGCGGTCGGCCATCTCGGCGGTAAACGGCATGCCGGAGTTCACCCGCCAGGTGCTTTTGTTGTAGCAGCCGGGGCACTCATGGACGCAGCCAGAGACAAACAGGGTGCAGCGGGTGCCGGGGCCGTTGACAATATCTACCGGGTAGTACTGATGGTAATTCATTGTTTCCTCTTCTCATTTGCCGATGTAGCGGCGTTGGCTGCGCTCGCTCGCCCGGGTCACTTACTCCAGTAAGCTCCCCGGGACTTACTCGTTTGCCGCCTTGCTACAACGCCAACTGATTTGAGGAAACCCACCAGGCTGTTTGGGATTCCCTCGTTTGCCGCCTTGCTCTGACGCTAATGGCTTTGCGAAAACGGAGGTGCTGTGCATTTGTAAAGGGAACGGCTCCCGGCGTCGCTGCGCTCGCCCGGGCTACGAAAAGCCGCATACGCGGTTGTAGCCCGGATAAGGCGCTTTGCGCCGCGATCCGGGAACGGCGCCTTAGTGGCCAAACGGCTACGGAGCCGGTCCCTTCTCCCCGTTGGGGAGAGGGGGAGGGGCTAAACCAGCTGGAATTAACCGATCTGCCCGTTGCCCAGGTGCTTCACGCGGCGCTTCACTTCTTCCTGCTTGCCGGCGTTGAACGGACGCGCGTCCGGACTGCCGAGGTAGCCGCACACCCGACGGGTAACGGAAACGCGGGAGGCGTCGTGGTTACCGCATTTCGGGCAGGTAAAGCCCTTGCTGGTGCACTCGAACTCGCCGGTGAAACCGCACTCGTAGCACTCATCGATCGGCGTGTTAGTGCCGTAGTACGGCACATGCTGATAGCTGTAATCCCATACGTCTTCCAGCGCCTTCAGGTTGTGCTGGATGTTTGGGTATTCGCCGTAGCAAATGAAGCCCCCGTTAGCCAGCGGCGGATACGGCGCTTCAAAATCGATCTTGTCGTACGGGTTGACCTTCTTCTCCACGTCGAGGTGGAAACTGTTGGTGTAGTAACCTTTGTCGGTCACGCCCTCCACCACGCCAAACTCGGCGGTGTCGAGACGGCAGAAGCGGTCGCACAGGTTTTCGCTCGGCGTGCTGTACAGGCTAAAGCCGTAGCCGGTCTCTTCTTTCCACAAATCGACGGCGTCGCGCAGGCGCTGGACGATGGCCACACCCTTCTCGCGCAGCGCCTCGCTGTCGTACATATGCTGGTTGCCGTACAGCGCATTGATAGTTTCATGGATACCGATATAGCCCAGCGAAATCGACGCCCGGCCGTTTTTAAAGATCTCGGAGACGTCGTCGTCGGCTTTCAGCCGCACGCCGCAGGCCCCTTCCATATAGAGGATCGGCGCCACGCGCGCTTTTACCCCTTCCAGGCGGGCAATGCGGGTCATCAGCGCTTTGCGCGCCAGCTGCAGGCGCTCGTCCAGCAGCGCCCAGAAGGCGGCTTCGTCGCCTTTCGCTTCCAGGGCGATGCGCGGCAGGTTGAGGCTGATGACGCCGAGGTTATTGCGCCCATCGTGCACCTGCTCGCCGTTCTCGTTTTCCCACACCCCGAGGAAGCTGCGGCAGCCCATCGGCGTTTTAAACGACCCGGTAACCTTCACCACCTGGTCGTAGTTGAGGATATCCGGGTACATGCGCTTGCTGGCGCACTCCAGCGCCAGCTGTTTGATGTCGTAGTTCGGGTCGCCGAACTTATGGTTCAGGCCGTCACGGATCGCGAACACCAGTTTCGGGAACACCGCGGTCTTACGGTTTTTACCGAGGCCGGCAATGCGGTTGCGCAGAATCGACTGCTGGATCAGCCGCGATTCCCAGCTGGTGCCGAGACCGAACCCGAAGGTGACGAACGGCGTCTGGCCGTTGGCGGTATGCAGCGTGTTAACCTCATACTCCAGCGACTGGAAGGCGTCGTAGCACTCTTTTTCGGTACGGGCGCGGGCATAGCCTTCGGCATCCGGGATCTGCCACTCTTCGGCGATTTTACGATGCTTGTTAAAGCTTTCGCTGACGAACGGCGCCAGCACTTCATCGATTCGGTTGATGGTGGTGCCGCCATAAATATGGCTGGCGACCTGGGCGATGATCTGCGCGGTCACCGCGGTGGCGGTAGAGATAGACTTCGGCGGCTCGATCTCCGCGTTGCCCATCTTAAAGCCCTGGGTCAGCATGCCTTTCAGGTCGATCAGCATGCAGTTAAACATCGGGAAGAAGGGCGAGTAATCGAGGTCATGATAGTGGATCATGCCGCGTTCGTGGGCCATCACCACATCGTGAGGCAGCAGGTGCTGCCGGGCGTAGTGCTTGGCGACGATACCGGCCAGCAGGTCGCGCTGGGTCGGGATGACTTTACTGTCCTTGTTGGCGTTTTCGTTGAGCAGCGCGGAGTTGGTCTGCTCGACGAGGCCGCGGATCTCCTGATTGAGGCGGCCGCGCTTCTCACGCTGGCTATCGCGGTCATGGCGATACTCAATGTAGGCGCGCGCCAGCTGCTTATAGGGGCCGGACATCAGCTGGTTTTCCACCGCGGTCTGGATCTCGTTGATGTCGACCTGGGCGCGGCCCTGCATTTGTTGGCTAACGACTTCTGCGACGGTGGCGCAATAGTCTGCGTCATCGACTCCCGCTGCTTTAGCTGCACGCAGAATTGCTTCCTGAATGCGCTCTGACTTGAACGGCACTTTACAGCCATCACGTTTCATCACATGCGGTGTCATGATCACTCCATATATAGAACAGGTTATCCACAGAGGCGGAGGTTATCCCAAAGGCGCTGTACGCTACGGCTCGTGCTGTTTGCCTTCAGATCCGGCCCGTTTTATCCACATCTCATCACCGCCAGACATCGACAAGATATGGTGACATAATAGACGATTAATACAACATGTAGGGCCGGGACGCATTTTAAGTTCTATATGTAGTGATTTGCATCAAAGATGTTTGCGATTTTATTGACCCAGAACAAGGTAAAAAGGTGAGAGTACGGATGATGGGCGCTGGCGATAAATGTAAATTTATCTGGCTGGAAAATAAGCAAAAATGCCTGGCGTTCGCCACCGGCGCCAGGCATGACCTTCTCATTTCGGGAGGGCAGGGGACACCTTACGCCTGCAGCCACCATACCGCTTCGAACGGCCGCAGCGTCAGCCCGGTTGGGCGGGGCGTGGTCTCGGCATAGTTGCTGATGATCATCTTCCACTCGCCCGGGGCGTCCTCAGGCTGCCAGGCCTGCAGGTCGCGGCTCAGGTTGGCGGCGACCACCAGCGTTTGTCCCTGCCACTGACGGCGATAGCACCACAGCGACGGATGGTCAGGCAGGAGATCCTGATAATCGCCCCAGGTCAGCAGCGGCAGGGTTTTACGCAGCGTAATCAGCTGCTGATAGGCATAAAACACCGAATCAGGGTCCGCCAGCGCCGCCTCGACGTTGATCTCCCGGTAGTTATCGCCAAGGCCGATCCACGGTTCGCCATCGCTAAAGCCACCGTTCTCGCCACCATGCCACGGCATCGGCGTGCGGCTGTTGTCGCGTGACTTGCTGGCAAGGATCGCCAGCAGTTCGTCCGGACTTTGCCCCTGCGCCGCACGTTCGATAAACATATTGTGGCTCTCGACGTCGCGATAATCGCTGATGCTGTTGAAGTGCGGATTGGTCATACCGATCTCTTCACCCTGATAAATATAGGGCGTGCCCTGCATGCCGTGCAGCACCATCGCCAGCATCTTCGCCGCCGGCACCCGGTACTCGCCTTCGTCGCCAAAGCGCGAGACGATGCGCGGCTGATCGTGATTACACCAGAACAGCGCGTTCCACGCCCGGTTGTGCATCCCCTGCTGCCAGTGGCGGAACAGCGCCTTCAGCGCCACATAGTCCGGGCGGGCGAGGGTCCACTTCTCCCCACCGGGATAATCGACTTTTAAATGGTGGAAGTTAAAGGTCATCGACAGCTCGCGGCCGTCCAGCGCGGCGTACTGCTGGCAGTGTTCCAGCGAGGTGGAAGACATCTCGCCGACGGTCATCAGATGACGCGGCGTGAAGACATCGCGGCTCATCTCCTGCAGGAACTCATGCACCCGCGGGCCGTCGGTGTAGAAGCGGCGGCCATCCCCGTCCGCATCGCAGGGAAAGGCCTGATCCTTCGAGATCAGGTTGACCACGTCGAGGCGCAGGCCGTCGACGCCGCGGTCGGCCCAGAATTCGCAGACCTTTTTCAGCTCGGCGCGCACCGCCGGGTTCTCCCAGTTGAGATCCGCCTGCTCAATGGCGAACAGGTGCAGATAATACTGACCGCTGTCGGCATGCCACTGCCAGGCGTTGCCGCCAAACTTGGAGCGCCAGTTGTTCGGCAGGGCGTCCGGTTCGCCGTCGCGCCAGATATAGAACTGACGGTAGGGGCTCTCCTTATTCAGCGACTGACGGAACCACTCGTGTTCGGTCGAGGTATGGTTCAGCACCATATCCAGCACGATGCGGATCCCGCGGGCCTTCGCTTCCGCCACCAGGGCGTCAAAATCGGCCATCGTGCCGTAGGAGGGATCGATGGCGGTGTAGTTTGCCACGTCGTAGCCGTTATCCACCTGCGGTGAAACGTAGAACGGCGTCAGCCAGATGGCGTCGACCCCAAGCTTTTGCAGATAGTCGAGGCGGGAGGTGACGCCGCGCAGGTCGCCGGTGCCGCTGCCGGTGGTATCCTGAAAACTCTTCGGATAGATTTGATAAATAACGCCGTTTTGCCACCAGTGGGGGAGATGATTCATAGTACTTTCCTGCTGCAACGAGGGGCGCCAAAGGCGCCCCGAAAGAAGAAGTTAGACAATCTGCAAGGTGCCCTGACGGTACTTGCGCTGATACACCACGGTGGTGAGGATAATCGGCACCACCACCGCGATGGCCATCGCCATGGCGTACACCTGCCAGTAGCTCGGCTGGATGGAGAGGATCCCCGGCAGGCCGCCGACGCCGATGCCGTTCGCCAGCACGCCGTTCAGGCCGCACAGCAGGCCGGCGAGGCCGGAGCCGATCATCGCGCACAGCATCGGGAAGCGGTACTTCAGGTTGATACCGTACATTGCCGGCTCGGTGACCCCGAGATAGGCGGAGATCGCCGCCGGTACCGAGATTTCACGTTCATTCTGCTTGCGGCTGGCGATGATGATGCCAACCACCGCCGACGCCTGGGCAATGTTGGACAGCGCAATCAGCGGCCACACCGGGGTCCCGCCCATGCTCTGGATCATCTGCATATCGATGGCGAGGGTGGTCTGATGGACGCCGGTAATCACCAGCGGCGCGTAGAGGAAGCCAAACAGCGCGGCGCCGATCGGCGCGAAGCTGCCGGTTAACAGATGGCGCACTGCGAAGGCCACGCCGTCGCCGATCAGGCGGCCGAACGGACCGATAATGGCGTGCGCGAGGAATACCGCGAGGATCAGCGAGCAGACCGGCACAATGACCAGATAGAGGTAGTCAGGCACAATGCGCTTGAGGCGCGTCTCAATAAAGCCTAAGGTCAGGCCCGCCAGCAGGGCCGGGATGACCTGCGCCTGGTAGCCGACTTTAGCAATGGTAAACAGGCCGAAGTTCCACACCTCCGGCACCTGCTGGCCGAGGAGATAGGCGTTCATCAGCTGCGGGGACACCAGGGTCACGCCCAGGACGATCCCGAGGATCGGCGTACCGCCCATCTTCTTCACCGCCGACCAGCAGATCCCCACCGGCAGATAGAAGAAGATCGCCTCGCCAATCAGCCACAGGAAGTCATAGATGGTTTTCAGCGACGGGTGCATCTGGGCCAGCGTCTGGCCATTGCTCATGGGTAAGTCGCCGATGACGTTGCGGAAACCGAGGATCAGACCGCCGCTGATCAGCGCCGGCAGCAGCGGGAAGAAGATCTCGGCGAAGTGCGAGATCAGCTGTTCATGCCACTTCATATTTTGCCGCGCGGCCTGTTTGACCTGCTCTTTATCGGCGGAAGTCTGACCGGTGGTCGCCAGCAGGGCCTTGTAGTAATCACCCACCTCGGTGCCGATGACCACCTGGAACTGGCCGGCGTTAGTGAAGCATCCCTTCACCATGCGCAGCTGCTCAATCTCTTTTGGTCTGGCGATGGCCGGGTCGTTCAGCACAAAGCGCAAACGGGTAATACAGTGGCTGACGGTGGCGATATTGCCGCGCCCGCCCACCAGTTCGATCAGTTTATCGATGTCCTGCTGGTTTACTTTGCTCATGATGAAGCCTCAAAAACAGAGGGGAGAGATGCCGTTTTACCTTGAGGGCATCCTAACCGTTCCGCTTGATTTGCAAAATGGGAACGTTCCCGAAACCCGGCGACGATCACATAAATCGCCCGAACGAGATTAATTGAGGGCGGCGGGAATCACGATCTGGCGGGGATCGACGCTGCCGGCGATCTGCTCGATCAACTGCCGGGCGGCCCGGCGTCCGGACTCGGCATAGCCAGGATCGACGGTCAATATTTCCGGGTGGAGAAACTTCATCAGCGGCGTGCTGCCGACGCTGGCGAGCTGCAGCGCATCGCGGCCCTGCTGCTGGAGATATTTGCTGGCGCCGAGGGCGAGGGTATCGGTGGCGCAGACCAGGGCGCTGGTCTCGGCCGTCAGCACGCTGGCGACGGTGTCATACCCCTGCTTCATGCCCAGCCCCGGCAGGGCGGCGGTGGGCGTCAGGCGATGCTTTTTACAGAAGGCGAGGTAGGCGAGATGGCGGCGTTCGCCGGTGGTGACGTCGCTGTGCGGTACGCCAAGGAAGCTGATGTGGCGATGTCCGCGCTCGTAGAGCCGCTGCATCAGCAGCGTGATGGCCCCCTCGTCGTCATAGCACACCGAGGCGAAGCCGGGGGCGTCGCGGGCCATCAGCACCAGGGTGTCGCGCCAGGGAGCGAGCATCGCCTCGTCGATGCCGGTAAAACCGAACAGCACCACGCCGTCAATATTACGCCGGGCGAGCATGCCGAGATGCTCCTCCACCAGCCCAGGGGAGAACTGACTCTCCATCATAATCGGGTCGTAACCCTGCTCATAAAAGGCGGGCAGCATGGTCTGCACGGCGAGGTTTTCCGACAGCGAATCGAGACGGGTGACGATAATCGCCACCACTTTATCGCTCTGGCCGCGCATGGCGCGGGCGGAGCGGGAGGGCGAGAAACCGTGCTGCTGCATCACCGCTTCGACGCGCTCGCGGGTCCGTTCGCTGACCCCGCTCTCGTTGTTGAGGACGCGGGATACCGTTGATTTCCCTACGCCGCTTAAGCGCGCGATATCTTTGATGGTCAGCCGGTTCTGCATGCGGAATTCTCGTCAGGGTGGGTAGAAGTGAGCCTAATGCTACTCAACCAAACCGCAATGAGCAAAGTCTGGTTTACGTTCGGTTTAGTTGCGCGGGTTTATCATCGCCATTATTGCCACACCATCCTCAACGAGGGCGCTATAATTCGCGCCGTTTAAATTCACTTACCGGAGATAGTTATGGACCCCGATCCCACTCCTCATCCTCGATGGAGCAACCTTTCTTTCCGGTAAGCCTGTTTAACACTGCTTTACCGGAAAGCGTAAAGCAGTGACGTCCTTGATGTCCCTGCCATAAAAATAACATGCCTGACAGGTAGGTTTTGCTACGCCCGTCGGCAACGCTGCGTTCGCTTGCGCGAGCGCGGAGGGACTGTTTATGCTGAAAAATTATACCCGGCAGCTGTTCGCACAGCTTAGCCGCCATCTGCCACGCCGTTTAGTCCAGCGCGATCCGCTGCCGGACGCCCGCCATCTGGCGAGCGGCCCCATTCCTGAGTCGCTGGGCAAACAGTGCCTGGACGTGGCGGCGATGGACGACCAGGAGATCTGGCGCGCCTTTGACAGCCACCCTGAAGGGCTCAATGAAGGCGAAGTGGCGGCGAAAATCCTTAAACACGGCGACAACCAGATCCCGGCGCAGAAGCCCTCGCCGTGGTGGGTGCATCTGTGGACCTGCTACCGCAACCCGTTCAATCTGCTGCTGACGGTGCTCGGCATCGTCTCCTATTCCACCGAAGATCTGTTCGCCGCCGGGGTGATCGCCCTGATGGTGGGGATCTCGACGCTGCTCAACTTCATCCAGGAGGCGCGCTCGACCAAAGCGGCGGATGCGCTGAAGGCGATGGTGAGCAATACCGCCACCGTGCTGCGGGTGGTCAATGAACAGGGGGAGAGCCGCTGGCTGGAGCTGCCTATCGACCAGCTGGTGCCGGGCGACATCATCCGGCTGTCGGCGGGGGACATGATCCCGGCGGACCTGCGTATCCTGCAGGCGCGGGATCTGTTTGTCGCCCAGGCCTCGCTGACCGGCGAATCGCTGCCGGTGGAGAAAGTGGCCCGCAGCCGCGATCCGCTGCAGCAGAACCCGCTGGAGTGCGACACCCTGTGCTTTATGGGCACCAACGTGGTGAGCGGCTCGGCGCAGGCCATCGTCTTCGCCACCGGCGGCCACACCTGGTTTGGTCAACTGGCCGGCCGCGTCAGCGAGCAGGAGAGCGAGCCGAACGCCTTCCAGAAAGGCATCAGCCGGGTGAGTATGCTGCTGATCCGCTTTATGCTGGTGATGGCCCCGGTGGTGCTGCTGATCAATGGCTACACCAAAGGCGACTGGTGGGAGGCGGCGCTGTTCGCGCTGTCGGTGGCGGTCGGCCTGACGCCGGAGATGCTGCCGATGATCGTCACCTCGACGCTGGCGCGCGGGGCGGTAAAGCTGTCGAAGCAAAAGGTCATCGTGAAGCACCTCGACGCCATTCAGAACTTTGGCGCGATGGACATCCTCTGCACCGATAAAACCGGCACCCTGACTCAGGATAAGATTGTGCTGGAGAACCATACCGACGTCTCCGGCAAGGTCAGCGAGCGCGTACTGCATGCCGCCTGGCTGAACAGCCACTACCAAACCGGGCTGAAAAATCTGCTCGACACCGCGGTGCTGGAGGGCGTTGAGCTGGAGGCCGCCCGCGGGCTGGCGGCGCGCTGGCAGAAGGTGGATGAGATCCCCTTCGATTTCGAACGCCGCCGCATGTCGGTGGTGGTGAAAGAGGAGGACGCCGCGCATCAGCTGATCTGCAAAGGGGCGCTGCAGGAGATCCTCAACGTCTCAACCCAGGTGCGCTACAACGGCGATATCGTGCCGCTGGACGATACCATGCTGCGCCGCATTCGCCGGGTCACTGACACCCTCAACCGGCAAGGGCTGCGGGTGGTGGCGGTGGCGACCAAGTACCTGCCGGCCCGCGAAGGCGACTACCAGCGCGCCGATGAGTCGGACCTGATCCTTGAAGGCTACATCGCCTTCCTCGATCCGCCGAAAGAGACCACCGCCCCGGCGCTGAAAGCGTTAAAAGCCAGCGGCATCACGGTGAAGATCCTCACCGGCGACAGCGAGCTGGTGGCGGCGAAGGTGTGCCATGAAGTGGGGCTGGATGCCGGCGAAGTGGTGATTGGCAGCCAGATTGAAGCCATGAGCGACGACGAGCTGGCGGCGCTGGCGAAACGCACCACGCTCTTCGCCCGCCTGGCGCCGCTGCATAAGGAGCGCATCGTGACGCTGCTGAAACGCGAAGGCCACGTGGTGGGCTTTATGGGCGACGGCATCAACGACGCCCCGGCGCTGCGCGCGGCGGACATCGGCATCTCGGTCGACGGCGCGGTGGATATCGCCCGCGAGGCGGCGGATATCATTCTGCTGGAGAAAAGCCTGATGGTGCTGGAGGAGGGGGTGATCGAAGGCCGCCGCACTTTCGCCAACATGCTTAAGTACATCAAAATGACCGCCAGCTCCAACTTCGGCAATGTCTTCAGCGTGCTGGTGGCCAGCGCCTTCCTGCCGTTTCTGCCGATGCTGCCGCTGCACCTGTTGATTCAGAACCTGCTGTACGATGTCTCCCAGGTGGCGATCCCGTTCGATAATGTCGACGATGAACAGATCCGCAAGCCGCAGCGCTGGAACCCGGCCGACCTTGGACGCTTTATGGTCTTCTTCGGCCCGATCAGCTCGATTTTCGATATCCTCACCTTCGGCCTGATGTGGTGGGTGTTCCACGCCAATACCGTGGAGATGCAGACCCTGTTCCAGTCCGGCTGGTTTATTGAAGGGCTGCTGTCGCAAACGCTGATCGTGCACATGATCCGCACCCGGCGCATTCCGTTCGTCCAGAGCCGCGCCGCCTGGCCGCTGTTCGCCATGACCCTGGTGGTGATGGCGGTGGGGATCGCGCTGCCGTTCTCGCCGCTGGCGGGCTATCTGCAGCTGCAGGCCCTGCCGCTGAGCTACTTCCCATGGCTGGTGGCGATCCTGGCGGGCTATATGGTGCTGACCCAAACGGTCAAAGGCTTCTACAGCCGCCGCTACGGCTGGCAGTAAGGGGAAGGTTTGCGGATGACCCCCGTAAAAAAGGCAGCCTGCGGGCTGCCTTTTTTCATGCCGGGGTTCGCGATCAGCGGCGTACGGCGATGGCTTCGATCTCGATCTTCACGTCTTTCGGCAGACGCGCCACTTCAACGCAGGAGCGCGCCGGGAAGGTGGCGTTGTGCTCGGTGAAGAACGCTTCGTATGTGGCGTTAACGGTAGCGAAATCGTTGAGATCTTTGACGAAAACGGTGGTCTTGACGATATCGCCGACGGTGAGGCCTGCGGCTTCAACGATGGCTTTCACGTTGTTCAGCGACTGGCGCGCCTGCGCGGATACGTCTTCCGGAACGCTGCCGGTTTTCGGGTCGACCGGGATCTGGCCAGAGGTGATGATCATGCTGCCCAGGTCAACGCCCTGAACGTAGGGGCCAATCGCTGCTGGTGCATTTTCCGTCGCAATAGTTTTGCTCATGTTATCTCCAGATGAACTGAGTAATGTTACGCAAAATCATTCAGGTGGCCGCCAGGCGGTAAGCGCTGTGCCGCCGGGTGCAGACGCCGGCTGAAGGACGAAGCGTAGGGTGGTAGCCATTATAGGGAGGCCTACCACCAATACCAACCGCATTTAGTTGGCCAGCACCACATAATGAGAAAACTCTTTTTCGCAGTATTTACATTTGAGTGCGATGTCATCAGTGCGTTTTTTCACTGCAAAACTGGAAGAAACCGGTTCGGCGTGGCTGATACAGTTGCTGTTCGGGCAGACCAGCACGCTGTCGATGCGATCCGGCAGGCTCGGGCGGGATTTGCCCACCACTTCGTATTCATCAATGCGGTTTACCGTCGCCTGCGGGGCGTACAGCGACAGCTGGTTAACCTGCTCGTCGGTCAGGAAGGTGTTCTCGATTTTAATCAAATCCTTGCGGCCCATCTCGCCGGAGGGCAGGTTCAGGCCGATGGTGATGCGCTGGTCGGTTTCGGTCAGTTTGAACAGGGTGAGCAGCTTAAAACCGACCTGCGCCGGAATGTGGTCGATCACGGTGCCGCGTTTGATCGCTTCTACCTGCAGTTTATTGTCGTGTGTCATCTCTCATTTCCCCTTACAGTGCCAGCTCGCTATTCAGTACCAATGCCAGTAACGCCTGGCGGGCGAAGATGCCGTTACCGGCCTGCTGGAAGTACCAGGCGTGCGGCGTTTTATCGACATCGGTGGTGATTTCGTCAATGCGCGGCAGCGGGTGCAGCACCTTCATATTGGCGCGCGCCCCTTCGAGGTCGGCGGCGCGCAGGACGAACTGCGCTTTGACGTTGGCGTATTCCGACGGATCCAGACGCTCTTTCTGCACGCGGGTCATGTACAGAATATCCACTTCCGCCATCACGTCGTCGATGGCGCTATGCAGGCTCCAGGCGATACCTTTTTCATCCAGCATATCGAGGATGTACTGCGGCATGGCCAGCGCGTCCGGGGCGATAAAGTAGAAGCGGTTGCCGCTGAATTTGGCCAGCGCCTGGGTCAGGGAGTGGACGGTACGGCCATACTTCAGATCGCCGACCATCGCCACGTTGAGGTTTTCGAGGCGGCCCTGGGTCTCCTGAATGGTGAACAGGTCGAGCAGGGTCTGGGTTGGGTGCTGGTTGGCGCCGTCGCCGGCGTTCAGTACCGGCACGCCGCCGGAAAATTCGGTCGCCAGACGGGCGGCGCCCTCCTGCGGATGACGCATCACGATGGCGTCAACGTAGGTGCTAATGACGGAGATGGTATCCGCCAGCGTTTCCCCTTTTTTGCCCAGCGAGGTGTTGGCGCTGTCGGAGAAGCCGACCACGCTGGCCCCCAGGCGGTGCATCGAGGTTTCAAAAGAGAGGCGGGTGCGGGTCGAGGCTTCAAAGAAACAGCTGGCGATAACCTTATGCTTCAGCAGCTCGGGTTGTGGATTAGCTTTCAGCTTTGCCGCCGTCGCCAGCACCAGTTCGAGGTCTTCGCGGCTGAGATCGTTTATGGAAATGATATGTTTTTGATATAGCGGGTTAGCCATGCTTATCTCCTGACGCCTGGGCAAAAAAAAAGCCCCTTAAATAAGGGGCTTCGGGAATCCAATGAGCAACGGAAAGAAAAACGGCAGGCCAGCGTCTGCATTGAGACGCGCTAAGACAGAATGTCGTACGCAATTGGCCATGCTTCCTCCCGGCAAAACGACTGGCATTATACGCAGACCGTTATGACGATCAAGCGATTCATTCACAAACAGGTAATCGTTTGCCTGCAGAAAAGTGCGCCAGCGCAAAGAACCGTGAAACTGCACTGGTATGGCAGCGACGATGGGGGTATAAAACGCAAAAATGAAATGTTGTTTTATATTTGAGGTAAGCGATGATTATTGGCAATATCCACCATCTGCAGCCATGGCTGCCTGCCGCGCTGCGCGAGGCTATCGAACACGTTATCGTCCATGTCAGCGAGGCGACGACGCTGGGTAAACATGATATCGACGGCAACAACCTGTTTTATCTGATTTCCGAGGACACCACCGAGCCGCAGGCCGCGCGTCGCGCGGAATATCATGCCCGCTATCTCGATATCCAGATTGTGCTCCGCGGCAGCGAGGGGATGACCTTCAGCACCCTGCCGGCTGGAGAGCCGCAGACCGACTGGCTGGCGGAGAAAGACATCGCTTTCCTGGCGGAGGGGGCGCAGGAGCAAACGGTGATCCTTAACGAAGGGGACTTTGTGGTGTTTTATCCCGGCGAAGTGCATAAACCGCTGTGCGCCGTGGGCGCCCCGGCGAAGGTGCGCAAAGCGGTGGTGAAGATGCTGATGGCGTGACAAAGCGTCCTGACGAGCGGTATCCCGGATACGCGCCAAGCGATCCGGGATTTGACGGCGAGCGAAGGACTATTTGCTCAGCGTCGCCACCATCACCGCTTTGATGGTGTGCATCCGGTTTTCCGCCTGGTCGAAGACCACGCTTGCCGCCGACTCAAACACCTCGTCAGTCACCTCCATGCCGCCGTGCAGGCCGTATTCGGCAGCCATCTGTTTGCCCAGCGTGGTCTGGTCATCGTGGAACGCCGGCAGGCAGTGGAGGAATTTGACCTGCGGGTTGCCGGTCAGCGCCAGCATCGCGCTGTTAACCTGATAGTCGCGCAGCAGGGCGATACGTTCGGCCCATTTTTCCTTCGCCTCGCCCATTGAGACCCAGACGTCGGTATAGATAAAATCGGCGCCTTGCACCCCCGCGGCGATATCTTCCGTCAGGGTGATGTTGCCGCCCTGCTGTTTCGCCAGCGCGGTACAGGTTTCCACCAGCGCGGCCTCCGGCCAGCAGGCCGAGGGCGCCACCAGGCGCAGATCCAGACCGGTCAGCGCCGCGGCTTCCAGCATCGAATTACCCATGTTGTTGCGCGCGTCGCCGGCGTAGACCAGCGTCATCTGGTTAAAGGCTTTGCCCGGCAGGTGCTCTTTCATGGTCAGCAGGTCCGCCAGCAGCTGGGTAGGGTGGAACTCGTTGGTGAGGCCGTTCCACACCGGCACGCCGGCGTATTGCGCCAGGGTCTCCACCACTTCCTGGCCGTGGCCGCGGTACTGAATGCCGTCGTACATCCGTCCGAGCACGCGGGCGGTGTCCTTGATCGACTCTTTATGGCCAATCTGGCTGCCGCTGGGCCCCAGGTAGGTCACGCGGGCGCCCTGATCGTATGCGGCAACTTCGAAAGAGCATCGTGTACGGGTTGAGTCTTTTTCGAAGATGAGCGCGATGTTTTTCCCTGCCAGTTTCTGGACTTCGATACCGTTTTTCTTATCGGCTTTCAGCTTTGCCGCCAGCTCGAGCAGGGCGGTGATTTCTGCAGGCGTAAAATCGAGTAACTTTAAAAAATGCTTCTGGTAAAACGCAGACATGGTTCCCTCACCTGGCATAGGCCACTAATTGAATTAAAATTCAATTTATATGTATGAATATTCATTTGCAAGTCTGTGATCGAAATCTTTCACTGAGAAGTGGAGGCAATGACGGCGGTATGTGACAATAGGGATAACTGCCGCACATTATGAGGAACGAGCCATGGCAAACCCGGAACACCTGGAAGAACAGCGTGAAGAGACGCGTCTGATTATCGAAGAGCTGCTGGAAGATGGCAGCGATCCGGACGCACTGTACACGATTGAGCATCACCTCTCTGCAGACGATTTCGAAACCCTGGAGAAAGTGGCGGTGGAAGCGTTTAAGCTGGGCTACGAAGTGACCGAGCCCGAAGAGCTGGAAGTGGAAGAGGGTGAAGTGGTCATCTGCTGCGATATTCTGAGCGAATGCGCCCTGAACGCAGAACTGATCGATGCCCAGGTGGAACAGCTGATGACGCTGGCAGAAAAATTTGACGTCGAGTATGACGGTTGGGGCACCTACTATGAGGACCCGAACGGCGAAGAAGACGGCGAGGATGACGAAGATTTTGTCGATGAAGACGACGATGGTGTTCGTCACTAAGTCGCAGATGATGTAAATGGATACGGCGGCGCCAGCCGCCGTATAGCAAGGAACCTCCATGGATTACCCGCAGATACTCTCCCCGATTATCAACTTCCTGCACTGCCCGACGCCGCAGGCGTGGATTGACGAAGCCCGCAAGCCGGAAAACCTGCCGCTGCTGCTGACCGACCATATGGTGTGCGAACTGAAAGCGGCGCAGAACGCCATGCTGCTGGTGCGTCGCTACGTCGCGGATAAAGCCGACGCCGACGAGCTGCTGGCCTGCCTGAAGCCGTATGAAGACTTCACCTACCGCCGGGGGCCAGAGCCGGATTTTGTCGCCCTGCATAAGCGGATCAACAAAAGCGCCATGCCGCAGACCGACGACCCGTGGGGCCGTCAGCTGCTGGACAGCATGATTTTGCTGATTAAAGAGGAGCTGCATCACTTCTGGCAGGTGCGGGAGATGATGCTGGCGCGCGATATCCCCTACGTCAAAATCACCGCCAGCAACTATGCCCGCGGCATGCGACGGGAGGTGCGCTCACATGAGCCGGTGATGCTGATCGATAAGCTTATCTGCGGCGCCTATATCGAGGCCCGCTCATGCGAGCGCTTTGCGGCGCTGGCGCCGTGGCTGGACGACGATCTGCAGAAGTTCTATCTGTCGCTGCTGCGCTCGGAAGCGCGTCACTATCAGGACTACCTGGATCTGGCGCAGAAGATTGCCGGAGAAGATATCAGCGAACGGGTCCGCCAGCTCGGCGAGGCGGAAGCGGCGCTGATCCTCCGTCCGGAGGCCGAGTTCCGCTTTCACAGCGGCGTGCCGGCGGCGGCGTAGCCCACGCTGTTCGGCTCCCGTCGCTCCGGTCGCCACTCACGCCGGCAGTCTCAGTAGCTATGGGGGGAGAGATAGCGTTGAGAGCTTCAGCTCGCCATGGTACGGGCCGTAGGTCGGGTAAGGCGTTAGCCGCCACCCGACAAAAAAACGGCACCGCGAGCACGGGTAAGGTGCAAGCGGTGCCATCCGGGACATACCCCGGCTCGCGCTACGCTTAGCCGGGCTACCGAACTGTAGCCCCGGTAAGCGTAGCGCTACCGGGGACGCCTGCGATATCGAGGCGTTACAGCGTTTTCAACATCCGCACTTCGCAGTCCACGTGGCCGGTACAGCCCAGCGGACCGTCAATATGTTCGAAGCCAAGATGCTCATATAAGCCGATCGCCTCCGTCAGGAAGGCGGTGGTTTCCAGATAGCAGCGTTTAAAGCCCTGCTCGCGGGCGTAGTCCAGCGCCAGCAGCGCCAGCTTCTTCGCCAGCCCCTGGCCGCGGGCGCTGGTCATGAAATACATTTTCTGCAGCTCGCAGATATCCGGCTCGCTGCAGGCGAGCGGCGCGACGCCGCCGCCGCCAACCACTTCTCCCTCTTTCTCCACCACCCAATAGGCCGAGCCTGGCTGGCTGTACAGCTCATACAGCTCATCGAGATTCGGGTCGGCGACCGTATAGCCTTTATCGGCGGTCAGGCCATATTCTGCGGATACCTGGCGGATGACGGCCGCTATCGCAGCGTTATCCTGTACCGCGATACGGCGTAAAGTAAAGGTCTGTGGCGCGGCAAGATTCATAGAATCACTCAATTTTAGCTTAAATAACCATATATTTCTTTAATACCATTATTCGTTTACAGGCGCAAGGTGCGCGTGAAATGTATTGCCGGGAAAATTCAAAATAATATATTCTGCTCGCTTAATGCCGATGCGCATTATTTATTATTTTTATATATGGTTTAAAGTACAAGGACGACTTTTTTATGAGTATGATTTCAGGGCAATTGCAGCGTTCTGGCCATTCTTTTGTTTTTCATGGTCAGGTCGGGCGCTATTTTATTATTTGTCTGGTTAATATTATTTTTTCTGTAATAACTTGTGGGTTATTTATTCCATGGGCATGGGTACGGAGTCGCCGTTATCTTTGTGAGAATATGGAGGTTAATGGCGCCCGCTTTGCCTATCACGGGCGCGGTATCACGATTTTACTCAGCTGGCTATTGATATTTGTCGTGCTGGTTTTACTCAGCTTAGCGCTTGCCATTTTCTCTCCCGGTAGCGAAGGGCTGGAGACGCTGGCATTTCTTATCCTGCTGCCGGTAATGATAATTAAGGGGTTAAGCTACCATGCGACGATGACCTCTTTCGCGAATATTCGCTTTGGGGTTCAGTGTCATCTGCTGCGCGGATGGTGGATTATGCTCGGCTTACCTTTGCTGATATACGTGCTAACAGCGGTGGTGTTCGCCATGCTGGGAAGTCGGCTCTTTTACAATGGCCTAAATAGCATGCTGCTGGGGATCGTTGTTCTGCTTTTGCTGGCGCTAGTTATTATGGCAATAACCAGCGGTGTGGTTTACAGCCACTGGCTTGATCTCATCGGCAAAGGCGCAACCTTAGGCAAAAATAAATTTAATATTTATGTGAGTACTAAGCGTTGTGTGGTGATTTTTTTATGGGCAACGGCTATTTTGTTGCCGTTTATCGTCATTTTTATTGGCTTTTTATTTTCCGCATTCGCTCAACTGCTGACGGGCTGTATGTTTGGTCTGTGCAGTGAAGGTTCGGCACTGTTTATGGCATTGCGGCATCTTGGGGCGATATTAGGGGGATATATATTCCTCACTATCGGTATCGTGTTATCCATGGCATACCTTCGTGTGGCTTTACGTAATCACGCGATGAATAACCTGGTGCTGGGGGACAGCGTTCATTTTCGTTCCACCCTGACGTTTTTCGGTCTTGCTCCGCGTTTACTGGCGTTGACGTTTCTCACGCCGCTGACGCTGGGGCTGGCCTATCCCTGGTTTAAGATTGATTTGCTACGCTATATTGCTGAAAACACGACGATGGTCGGTGAGCTCGATTCGCTCGATCTGCAGCCGGCGGCGCCACCGCAGCCGACGGTATCTGACAAACTATGCGGCGGTTTTTTTCCGATGCTGCCGTTCCTGTAATGTAAAAAGGCCGGAGCAAGCTCCGGCCTTTTTTCTATCGCGAGCAATTACAGCGCGGCGATCACCGCCTGCTGCTCAATCAGCTTCGCTTTCGCTTCCGCGTAGCCTTCCAGCTTCTCGCGCTCTTTGGCGATCACCGCTTCCGGCGCGCGGGCGACAAAGCCTTCGTTAGCCAGCTTGCTTTCGATGCGGCCAATTTCGCCTTCGATTTTGGCCACTTCTTTCGCCAGACGCGCCAGCTCATCTTCTTTGTTGATGAGGCCCGCCATCGGGATCAGCAGCTCGGCGCCGTCGACGATCTTGGTCACGGAGACCGGACCTTTATCATCGGCAGGCAGCACGGTAATGCTTTCCAGACGCGCCAGATTCAGCAGGAAGCTGCGGTTGTCGTTCACGCGACGCTCGGCCTCTTTGCTGCAGCCGCGCAGCAGCAGTTCCAGCGGTTTGCCCGGGGCGATGTTCATTTCCGCACGGATGTTACGTACGGCGACGATCGCCTGCTTCAGCCATTCGGTGTCGGCCAGCGCCGCGTCATCCACCTGAGAGGCATCATACTGCGGGAACGGCTGCAGCATGATGGTGTCGGCGGTGATCCCGCAGATGACCTTCACGCGCTGCCAGATGGTCTCGGTGATGAACGGAATGATCGGATGCGCCAGGCGCAGCAGACCTTCCAGCACAGTCACCAGCGTATGGCGAGTGCCGCGCAGCTCCGCTTCGCTGCCGCCGTTCATGACCGGCTTGGTCAGTTCCAGGTACCAGTCGCAGAACTGGTTCCAGGTGAACTCGTACAGGATGCCGGCGGCGATATCGAAGCGGAAGTTATCCAGCGCTTCGCGATACGCTTTGACGGTGTGGTTGAATTCCGCAAGGATCCAGCGGTCGGCCAGGGAGAGCACCCTCTCGCCGCCGTTGAAGCCGCAATCCTGATCTTCGGTGTTCATCAGCACAAAGCGGCTGGCGTTCCACAGCTTGTTACAGAAGTTACGGTAACCTTCCAGACGCTTCATATCCCAGTTGATGTCGCGGCCGGTAGAGGCCAGCGCCGCCAGGGTAAAGCGCAGGGCGTCGGTGCCGTGCGGCTCGATGCCGTTCGGGAACTGTTTCTCGGTGCGCTTACGAATTTTCTCCGCCAGCTGCGGCTGCATCATGTTGCCGGTACGTTTCTCCAGCAGCTCCGGCAGGGTGATGCCGTCAACCATATCCAGCGGGTCGATAACGTTACCCTTGGATTTTGACATCTTCTGGCCTTCGTCATCGCGGATCAGACCGGTCATGTAGACGGTCTTAAACGGAACCTGCGGTTTACCGTTTTCATCTTTGATGAAGTGCATGGTCATCATGATCATGCGGGCGATCCAGAAGAAGATGATGTCGAAGCCGGACACCATCACGCTGGTTGGGTGGAACTGACGCAGGGCGTCGGTGTTTTCCGGCCAGCCGAGAGTGGAGAAGGTCCACAGCGCGGAGGAGAACCAGGTATCCAGCACGTCTTCGTCCTGGCGCAGCGCCACGTCGGCGCCGAGGTTATTTTCCTGGCGTACTTCGTCTTCGGTGCGGCCTACGTAAACGTTGCCGTCGTTGTCATACCATGCCGGGATGCGGTGACCCCACCACAGCTGACGGGAGATACACCAGTCCTGAATATCACGCATCCAGGAGAAGTACATGTTTTCGTACTGCTTCGGCACGAACTGAATGTCGCCGTTTTCAACGGCTTCCACCGCCGGCTTGGCCAGCACGTCCGCGCGCACGTACCACTGGTCGGTCAGCATCGGTTCGATAACCACGCCGCCGCGGTCGCCGTAAGGCACGGTCAGGTCGTGCGGTTTGATCTCTTCCAGCAGGCCGAGGGCGTCAACCGCCGCAACGACGGCTTTACGCGCCGCGAAGCGTTCCAGTTTCTGGAACTCCGCCGGGATCTCGCTGGAGTAGACGTCGGATTCATTGCCTTTGGTGTCGTACACTTCCGCGCTTTCGCGGATGTCGCCGTCAAAGGTCAGGATGTTGATCATCGGCAGCTGGTGACGACGACCCACTTCGTAGTCGTTAAAGTCGTGCGCCGGGGTGATCTTCACGCAGCCGGTGCCTTTCTCCATGTCGGCGTGTTCGTCGCCCACGATCGGGATGCGGCGGTTAACCAGCGGCAGCACCACGAATTTGCCAATCAGATCTTTGTAACGCGGATCTTCCGGGTTAACGGCCACGCCGGTATCGCCCAGCAGGGTTTCCGGACGGGTGGTGGCGACCACCAGGTAGTCTTTACCGTCAGCGGTTTTCGCGCCATCGGCCAGCGGGTAGCGGATATGCCACATGGAGCCTTTCGATTCGCGGTTTTCCACTTCGAGGTCGGAAATGGCGGTGCGCAGTTTCGGGTCCCAGTTAACCAGGCGTTTGCCGCGGTAGATCAGGTCTTCCTTATACAGGCGAACGAAGACTTCTTTCACGGCATTGGAAAGGCCTTCGTCCATGGTGAAGCGCTCGCGTTCCCAGTCAACGGAGTTGCCGAGACGGCGCATCTGACGGGTAATGGTGCCGCCGGATTCCGCTTTCCACTGCCAGATTTTGTCGATAAAGGCATCGCGGCCGTAGTCGTGACGGGTTTTCCCTTCTTCAGCGGCAATCTTACGCTCAACCACCATCTGGGTAGCGATACCCGCGTGGTCGGTCCCCGCCTGCCACAGGGTGTTTTTGCCCTGCATGCGCTGGTAGCGAATCATGGTATCCATGATGGTTTGCTGGAAGGCATGACCCATATGCAAACTGCCGGTGACGTTCGGCGGCGGGATCATGATGCAGAAGCTCTCCTGGCTTTCATCACCATTCGGTTTGAAATAGCCCTGCTTTTCCCAGTGCTCGTAAAGCGGCTGTTCGATATCTTGTGGGTTGTATGTCTTTTCCATTATTTCCAGGTTGCCGTGTTCAGGTTGAAACCAGCCATGCGGTACGCCTTATAGCGTTCGCGCGCCAGTTGTTTCAGATTTTCTTCGTAAGGGACAAAGTCTATCACTTCTGTGAAAGCGGTGGCAAAATCTGCAAAGTTAAGCCGCAGGCTGATAAGAATATCCCGCGGGCTGCTGTTGCGCTTTTGCGGCCAGGCAATCTCTACCGGCGCGCCGCCTCGCGGGCCTTCGCCCGCCAGATTGTGCGGCACAAAGCTCTCCGGTGGTCGCGACCACAGCGCCTCATCGAGACGAATCGCCTGCTGCTCATCTTCACAGGCGATCAGGACGCGCTTGCCGTTGCGCCAACGTTCTGCGGCAATGTCACACACCAGCTGCTCGACGGCGCTCAGGCCTTCGACGGTGTCTTCGTTGTCCAGAAGATAGAACGTTGCGTTTTTCATATATGGGGCTTCTTGTTGTGGATTTAAATGTAAAGCCGGGCGGCGCTACGCTTACCCGGCTTACAAACGGCATCTTTCCGTAGGCCCGGTAAGCGTAGCGCTACCGGGCATCAGACGGCAATCACTCTTCGCCGTTAAAACCCGCGCGATTGAGCAGGAACTGCGACAGCAGCGCGACCGGACGACCGGTGGCGCCTTTGGCCTTACCGGAACGCCAGGCGGTGCCGGCGATGTCGAGGTGCGCCCAGTTGTACTTGCGGGTGAAGCGCGACAGGAAGCAGCCGGCGGTGATCGCGCCGCCAGGACGGCCGCCAATATTCGCCATATCGGCAAAGTTGGATTCCAGCTGATCCTGGAACTCGTCGGCCAGCGGCAGACGCCATGCGCGGTCGCCCGCCAGTTCAGAGGCGCCGATCAGCTCATGGGCCAGCGGGTTATGGTTCGACATCAGGCCGGTGATGTGATGGCCGAGGGCAATCACGCAGGCGCCGGTCAGCGTCGCGACATCGATAACCGCTTCCGGCTCGAAGCGCTCAACGTAGGTCAGCACGTCGCACAGCACCAGGCGGCCTTCGGCGTCGGTGTTGAGCACTTCCACCGTCTGGCCGGACATGGTGGTCAGAACATCGCCCGGGCGATAAGCGCGACCGCCAGGCATGTTTTCACAGCCCGCCAGCACGCCGATCACGTTCAGCGGCAGCTGCAGCTCAGCAACCATCCGCATCACGCCGTACACCGCCGCGGCGCCGCACATGTCGTACTTCATCTCGTCCATGCCTTCGGCCGGCTTGATGGAGATACCGCCGGAGTCGAAGGTCAGGCCTTTACCGACCAGCACGATAGGGCGCGCGTCTTCCGACGGGTTGCCTTTATACTCGATGACCGACATCAGCGACTCGTTCTGCGAACCGTTGCCGACGGCGAGGTAGGCGTTCATTCCCAGCTCGCGCATCTGCTGTTCGCCGATCACCCGGGTGATAACGTTTTTGCTATAGGTATCGGCCAGCTGGCGCGCCTGGGAGGCCAGATAGGCGGCGTTACAGATGTTCGGCGGCATGTTGCCGAGATCTTTCGCCGCTTTGATGCCGGCGGCGATCGCCAGCCCGTGCTGAATGGCGCGTTCGCCGCTGGTCAGCTCGCGACGGGTCGGCACGTTAAAGACCATTTTACGCAGCGGGCGACGCGGCTCGCTTTTGTTGGTCTTCAGCTGATCGAAGCTGTACAGCGTCTCTTTGGCGGTTTCCACCGCCTGGCGAACTTTCCAGTAGTTGTTACGACCCTTGACGTGCAGCTCGGTCAGGAAGCAGACTGCCTCCATTGAACCGGTATCATTCAGGGTATTGATGGTTTTCTGGATGACCTGCTTGTACTGACGCTCATCCAGTTCGCGCTCTTTGCCGCAGCCAATCAGCAGAATGCGCTCAGACAGAATGTTCGGCACATGGTGCAGCAATAACGTCTGGCCAGGTTTGCCTTCCAGCTCGCCGCGACGCAGCAGGGCGCTGATGTAGCCGTCGCTGATTTTATCGAGTTGTTCGGCGATGGGGGAGAGGCGACGTGGTTCAAAGACGCCGACCACGATACAGGCGCTCCGCTGCTTCTCCGGGCTACCGCTTTTTACACTGAACTCCATGCACTATGCTCCTGAATCTTAAAGACAACAGTGGTGGCTACGGCTATACTCGTCGCCTTTCAAGTTGCAGATGCGCCGGCTGCGCCTGCTTACCCTGACGTGGCACATTGTGCGCGCCAGGGGCCACAGCCCTGCTGCCTTCTTACAACTCGAAATCCATTGAGTATATAATTGCAAGCTTTCGTAACTCATGTCCGCTGTTGCGGTGACTTCGTGTTAATCTTAACGTTAATAAGGCCTGGGTTCGTCAGAAAAGATCCTGACATGCAGAACCGATGAGTCATTTAATCTTAGCGACGTTTTCGACGACCAAAGAGAATAAATGACGTTTAAGCCATGAAACAAGCAATTTTCCTGCACTAAAACGGGTTTTTACGGGCGTATTTATAGTGATAATCATAAGATATCTGGTTCGTGAGACGCTGAAAAGCCAGTTGGCGATCCTATTCATCCTGTTACTGATTTTCTTTTGCCAGAAATTAGTCAGGATCCTCGGCGCTGCGGTGGATGGCGATATCCCAACCAATCTGGTGCTCTCGCTGCTGGGGCTCGGCATCCCGGAGATGGCGCAGCTTATCCTGCCGTTAAGTCTGTTCCTTGGCCTGCTGATGACCCTCGGCAAGCTGTACACCGAAAGCGAAATTACGGTGATGCACGCCTGCGGCCTGAGTAAAGCCGTATTGATCAAGGCGGCGATGATCCTCGCGCTGTTCACCGGCGCGGTGGCGGCGGTCAACGTGATGTGGGCGGGGCCGTGGTCGTCGCGCCATCAGGATGAAGTGCTGGCGGAAGCCAAGGCCAACCCCGGCATGGCCGCGCTGGCCCAGGGCCAGTTCCAGCAGGCCAGCGATGGTAACGCGGTCATGTTTATCGAGAGCGTCAACGGCAACCGCTTCCATGACGTCTTCCTTGCCCAGCTGCGCCCGAAAGGCAACGCGCGCCCCTCCGTGGTGGTGGCGGATTCCGGCGAGCTGTCGCAGCAGAAAGACGGTTCGCAGGTGGTGACCCTCAATAAGGGCACCCGCTTTGAAGGCACCGCGATGCTGCGCGACTTCCGCATCACCGACTTCAATAACTATCAGGCCATTATCGGCCACCAGGCGGTGGCCGCCGATCCGGACGACACCGAACAGATGGATATGCGCACCCTGTGGCAGACCCACACCGATCGTGCGCGCGCCGAACTGCACTGGCGCTTCACGCTGGTGGCGACCGTCTTCATTATGGCGCTGATGGTGGTGCCGCTCAGCGTGGTCAACCCGCGCCAGGGCCGCGTGCTGTCGATGCTGCCGGCGATGCTGCTCTACCTGGTGTTCTTCCTGCTGCAGACCTCGATTAAGTCGAACGGCGGCAAAGGCAAAATGGACCCGGCTATCTGGATGTGGGCGATTAACCTGCTCTATTTTGCGCTGGCGGTGCTGTTAAACCTGTGGGACACGGTGCCGATGCGCCGCTTCCGCGCCCGTTTTAATAAAGGAGCGGCCTGATGCAGGCGTTTGGCGTACTTGACCGTTATATCGGTAAGACGATTTTCAACACCATCATGATGACCCTGTTCATGCTGGTGTCGCTCTCCGGCATTATCAAGTTTGTCGATCAGCTGAAAAAGTCCGGGCAGGGTAGTTACGATGCGCTGGGCGCTGGCCTCTACACCATCCTCAGCGTGCCGAAAGACATCCAGATCTTCTTCCCCATGGCGGCGCTGCTTGGCGCGCTGCTGGGGCTGGGGATGCTGGCCCAGCGCAGCGAGCTGGTGGTGATGCAGGCGTCCGGTTTCACCCGGCTGCAGGTGGCGCTGGCGGTGATGAAAACCGCGATCCCGCTGGTGCTGTTGACCATGGCGATCGGCGAGTGGGTGGCGCCGCAGGGCGAACAGATGGCGCGCAACTACCGCGCCCAGCAGATGTACGGCGGTTCGCTGCTTTCCACCCAGCAGGGGCTGTGGGCGAAAGATGGCCATAACTTTGTCTATATCGAACGGGTAAAAGGTAACGATGAGCTGGGGGGCGTCAGCATTTATGCCTTCAACCCGGAGCGTCGTTTACAGTCGGTGCGCTATGCCGCCTCGGCAAAATTCGATAGCGAGAATAAAGTGTGGCGCCTGTCGCAGGTGGATGAATCCGATCTGACCGATCCGAAGCAGGTGACCGGGTCGCAGATGGTGAGCGGCACCTGGAAAACCAACCTGACGCCGGACAAGCTCGGCGTGGTAGCCCTGGATCCGGACGCGCTGTCGATCAGCGGGCTGCACAACTATGTGAAATACCTGAAGTCCAGCGGCCAGGATCCGGGACGCTACCAGCTCAATATGTGGAGCAAAATCTTCCAGCCGCTGTCGGTGGCGGTGATGATGCTGATGGCGCTGTCGTTTATCTTTGGCCCGCTGCGTAGCGTGCCGATGGGCGTCAGGGTGGTGACCGGGATTAGCTTCGGCTTTATCTTCTACGTGCTGGATCAGATTTTCGGCCCGCTGACCCTGGTGTACGGCATACCGCCGATCATCGGCGCCCTGTTGCCAAGCGCCAGCTTCTTCCTGATAAGCCTCTGGCTGATGATGCGCAAGGCCTAGCGGACTCAGCTACGGAACGTAAGCCCCCTCAACGATGAGGGGGCTTTTTTTTAGCGCTTGCGGCCGCCCAGCAGACTGCCCAGCATGCCGCGGACGATCTGATTGGTGACCTGGCGAACCGCGCTTTTCGCCGCGGTCTGCACGATACCGTCGCGTTTGCCGCCGCGCGGGCCGGTGCTGCCGAACAGGATATCTTTCAGGCCGCCGAGCAGCCCATCGTCTTCCCCGCTCTGCTGACCCTTCGCCGGCGGAGCCGACTGCTGCTCGGTAGTGACCTGCACCCCTTGCTGCAGCATTTCGAAGGCCGACACGCGGTCCACCTCTTCTTCATACTTGCCGTACAGCGGCGAGTGATTCAGCAGGCCATTGCGCTCATCATCGCTGACCGGCCCCATTCGCGAGCAGGGGGCGATAACCATCGCCCGCTCGACCACCGAGGGGCTGCCTTTCTCATCGAGGAAGGAGATCAGCGCCTCGCCGGTGCCCAGCTCCTGGATCGCCTGCACGGTACTGAAGGCCGGGTTGGCGCGCATGGTCTGGGCGGCGGTTTTCACCGCTTTCTGATCCTTCGGCGTAAAGGCGCGCAGCGCGTGCTGTACGCGGTTGCCCAGCTGGCCGAGCACGGCGTCGGGTATATCCGCCGGGTTCTGCGAGACAAAATAGACGCCGACGCCCTTGGAGCGGATAAGACGGATCACCTGTTCGATTTTATCCAGCAGCACCTGCGGCGCGTCGTTGAACAGCAGATGCGCCTCATCGAAGAAGAACACCAGTTTGGGCTTGTCGAGATCGCCCGCCTCCGGCAGACGCTCGTACAGCTCGGAGAGCATCCACAGCAGGCTGGCGGCGTAGAGCTTCGGCATCTGGTAGAGCTTTTCGGCGCTGAGGATATTGATTATCCCTTTGCCGCTGGCATCGACGCGCATCCAGTCGGCAATATCCAGCATCGGCTCGCCGAAGAAGTGCCCGGCGCCCTGTTGCTCCAGGGTCAACAGTCCGCGCTGGATGGTGCCGACCGAGGCGCTGCTGATATTGCCATACTGGTTCTGGAAAGATTTGGCGTTGTCGCCGATAAACTGGGTGATGGCGCGGAGGTCTTTGAAGTCGAGCAGCAGCAGACCGCGGTCGTCCGCGATGCGGAAAATAATGTTCAGCACGCCGCTCTGCACCTCATTGAGATTGAGCAGGCGCGCCAGCAGCAGGGGGCCAAGATCGGAGACCGTCGCCCGAACCGGGTGGCCCTTCTCGCCAAAGATATCCCAGAGTACCACCGGGTTGGCGTGCGGCTCCCAGTCGCTGACGCCGATCTTCTCCAGCCGCGCCTGCAGTTTCTCTGAGCTCTGCCCCGCGGCGGCAATGCCGGTCAGGTCGCCCTTGACGTCCGCCATAAATACCGGCACGCCAATTTCCGAGAACGACTCAGCCAGCTTTTGCAGGGTGACGGTTTTACCGGTGCCGGTCGCACCGGTGATCAGCCCATGGCGGTTGGCCATCGCGGGCAACAAATAGAGCGCGTTATCCAGCGTGCGCGCAATCAACAGGGGTGAGCTCATGATCGATTCCTCCATTTATCCTGCGACGATTATAGGCAACCTCGTCGTCCGGCGTTGGGGAAATCGTCACGCGCCGCGCACGCTGTCGCGAGAGGCCTCAGGCGCAGTGGCGTTGGATAAGCGCAATGCTCTGCTCAATTTCGCGCTCGATATCCGCTTCGCTCCACTGCGCCAGCTCGGGAGCGAAGGGTTCAAAAGCGTATACCCCCTGATAGCCGCGGGCTTCCAGCGCTTTAACCTGCTCGCAGGTGCCGAGGCGATCCTGCGGCGTCAGCATGATGCGCTCGGCATCGGTGAGCTGCTCGCGCGGACGGGTATCGTCCACCCCGGAGAGGTGCACCAGACCGATATCCGCCACCTCCACCTGGCTGAACTCGTCCGCCGCCTGCGGGTAGAGATGGTGATGGAAGGTGTCGATCAGCAGCTTAAACGGCACGCGGGCGTCATGGATCAGCGTCTGCGCTTGGTGCGCAGATCGCAGCGAGCTTTGCGGGAAGCCCAGCGGCTCCACCAGGCCGTGGATGCCGTAGAAGGCGAACAGCGGCGCCAGGTCGCGCAGGGCGCCTAAGGTGTCGCTGGCCGGCACCTCGCTGCCGTCGTTGAGCGGGCAGAGCACCAGCGATTTGGCGCCGATGGCCTGGGCCTCTTTCAGCAGCGACTCGGTCAGCTGCCGCACCTCTTCGCTACGGCGGTTAAAGGGATAGACCGCGTTAATCGTCAGGATCTCGATGTGGTAACGCGCCGCCAGCTCGCGCACCTGCTGATGGCTCAGATCGTCGGTCACTTTCCCGCTGGGTAAATCGTTGCGCAGCTCGACTTTATTCAGGCCCAGACGGTTCACCAGACGGAAAAACGCTTCAATGCTGAGCGCTGGCGCGATTTTGCGGTTAATACAAAAACGTTGCATTGCGATGGCCATAGGACACTCCTGACGGAAGAGGGTTGGGTTCGTTCAATTGGCTAACAGTCAAAACGTTTATTCCAAAATAAGCAAGAATGAAAATGATGATTGTTTGAGCTGCCTCGCAAAATATTCCCGGCTGCCGCGGCGGGAGCGACCGGGACCGGGAGCCAGGTATCGCGAGGCGGCGCGGCTCGATGGGGGAAGCGCGTAAGCGATGCGTGAGCGCAAAATGCGACTGTTATCACCAAAATGAAATTTCATTTCACAACAATGTTGAAATATAAATTTCATTTTACTACGGTTATAGCACAGCAGAATCAGCGACGGGCCGGCGTGCGCTGGCCCTCTTCACTATGAGGCGAGAACATGACGATCACAGGAAACTTTATTGGCGGGAAAACCGTTATCAGCAGCAGCAACGAAACGATGCCGGTGTACGATCCGGCGACGGGCAAAGCGGTGCGCGAAGTCACGGTATCGACCGCGCAGGAAGTCTCTGAGGCGATTCAGGTTGCTCGCGATGCGTTTGACAGCTGGTCTCGCACCACGCCGCTGCGCCGCGCCCGCGTGCTGTTCAACTTTAAAATGTTGCTGGAGCAGCACGTGGAAGAGCTGGCGGGGATCATCGTCAGCGAGCACGGCAAAGTGTGGTCGGATGCGCTGGGCGAGCTGACCCGCGGCATGGAAGTGGTCGAATTCGCCTGCGGGATCCCGCACCTGATTAAAGGCGAATACTCCTCTGACGTCGGCACCGGCGTCGACAGCTACTCGTTGATGCAGCCGCTGGGCGTGGTGGCCGGGATCACCCCGTTCAACTTCCCGGCGATGGTGCCGATGTGGATGTTCCCGCTGGCGCTGGCCTGCGGCAACAGCTTCGTCCTCAAGCCGCCGGCGCTGGCGCCGACGGCCGCCGTGCGTCTGGCAGAGCTGCTGAAAGAGGCCGGTCTGCCGGACGGCGTGTTTAACGTCGTGCACTGCAGCAATGAAGATGCCGAGCAGCTGTACACTGACCCGCGCATTGCGGCGGTGAGCTTCGTCGGCTCCTCCGGCGTGGCGGAGTATATCTATAAGACCGCCAGCGCCCACGGCAAGCGCGTGCAGGCCTTCGGCGCCGCCAAAAACCACGCGATAGTGATGCCGGATGCCGATCTCGACGCCACCGTTAACGCCATTATGGGCGGCGCCTTCGGTTCCGCAGGCGAGCGCTGCATGGCGCTGCCGGTGGTGGTGGCGGTGGGAGATGAAACCGCCGACAAACTGATCGCTCGCCTGAAGCCGCTGGTGGAAGCGCTGAAAGTGGGCCCGGGCTGCATGCGCGGCCAGGAAGAGAACGAGATGGGGCCGGTGGTGTCTGATACTCACCAGAAAAAAGTGCTCGGCTATATTGATAAAGGCGAAAGCGAAGGGGCAAAACTGGTGGTCGATGGCCGCAAACTGCGCGTGCCGGGCTACGACGCGGGCTATTATATCGGCGGCACCCTGTTCGATCACGTCACCCCGGAGATGACCATCTGGCGCGAAGAGATCTTTGGCCCGGTGCTGGGGATTGTGCGCGCGGCGGACTATGACAGCGCCCTCGAACTGGTCAACAGCCACGAGTTTGGCAACGGCAGCGCCGTCTTCACCAGCAACGGCCACACCGCGCGTGAATTCGTCCACGACGTGCAGGCGGGGATGGTCGGGGTGAACGTGCCGGTCCCGGTGCCGATGGCGTTCCACAGCTTCGGCGGCTGGAAGCGCTCAGTGTTTGGCGCGCTGAACGTCCACGGGCCGGACGGCGTGCGCTTCTACACGCGCATGAAGACCGCCACCGTACGCTGGCCGGCAGGGCAGCAGACCGTATCTGAATTCAGCATGCCGACGTTAGGTTAATCGGCGAAGGAGAACGCCATGTCGTTACTGGCTAAATCGCGAAAAGAGGGACAGATCCAGCATATTACGCCGCAAAGCGCCGGTTGGCGCTATATCGGCTTTGATGTCTGGATGTTGAAAAAAGGGCAGACCGTGACGCTGGAGAGCGGCGATCGCGAGCTGTGCCTGGTGCTGGTCGCTGGCCTGGCGTCGGTGAAAACGCAGCAGGCCGATTTCCCGAATCTCGGTAAACGGATGTCGCCGTTTGAACGTACCCCGCCGTGGTCGGTGTACGTGCCGCCGCAGGATCGGGTCGAGGTGACCGCCGATTCCGATCTGGAGCTGGCGGTGTGCAGCGCGCCGGGCAAAGGCAGCTTCCCGGCACGCCTGATTCGGCCGGAAGACGTCGGCGTGGAGCACCGCGGGAAAGGGCGCAACCAGCGCCGGGTGCATAACATTCTGCCGGACAGCGCCGAGGCGGATTGCCTGCTGGTGGTCGAGGTCTACACCGACGAAGGGGCCACCAGCTCGTGGCCGTCGCATAAGCACGATACCGCCCAGCCGGGCAAAGAGACGCAGCTGGAAGAGACCTACTATCACCGCTTCGATCCGCCGCAGGGCTTTGCCTTCCAGCGGGTCTACACCGACGACCGCAGCCTGGACGCCTGCATGGCGCCCTATAACCACGATGTGGTGATGGTGCCGCGCGGTTACCATCCGGTGGCGGCGATTGCCGGTTACGACAGCTACTATCTGAACGTCATGGCCGGGCCGGATCGGAAATGGCTGTTCACCTGGGAAGAGGACCACGCCTGGATCAACACCCCGGAATATCCGCGCCACGACTAACGTGACGCGCAGATGCCGATAAAAAAGGCCGGTTAGCGATGCTAACCGGCCTTCTTGTCTATGGGCTGCGGGTGTTTTTTAGCGAAAGGGTCCGCGGAATCCCACTTCCTGGCCCGGCAAGCGCAGCGTTGCCGGGCAGTCAGGCACCGTACCCGTGGCCGTGCCGGATGGCGCTACGCTTATCCGGCCTACGGGGTCCTCTCACAGGCTCATACCTCCCAGGCCCGGCAAGCGCAGCGCCGCCGGGCAGGACATCGCAAACACCGTCGCTGTATTTATGCAGGATGGCGCCACGCTTATTCGGCCTACGGGGTCCTCTCACAGGCTCATACCTCGTAGGCCCGGCAAGCGCAGCGCCGCCGGGCAGGACACCGCAAACACCGTCGCCGTTTTTATGCAGGATGGCGCTACGCTTATCCGGCCTACGGGGTCCTCTCACAGGCTCATACCTCGTAGGCCCGGTAAGCGCAGCGCCACCGGGCAAGATATCAGGCTCGATACCCGTCATGTTGCCGGGTGGCGGCTGGCGCCTTACCCGGCCTACGTTCGTACGACCTGTCGTTAATTTATTCACCATTGTTGCTGAAACTGCCGGTGCTGACGGCCTCAAAATCGCTGAGACGTTCCCGGAAGGCCGGGGCAGCCCGCATGGATGCGGGCTGAGGGCCGTGTTTTGCATGGACGCTGCCTCGGCCCGACCCGAAGCCTGCAGGGATAAGTCGAAGGGACCACGCAGTGGCGATTTTGCTGGCCGGAGCCCGGGGGTACAGGGGGCGGCGGCGACTGGCCGCCCCCTGTGCGCTCCCTGCGCCATGCCAGGCATAACGCAGACGATTAACCGGGAGCGCAAATTTCACTGAAGTTACACGTGATAAACGCGTTGTCTGGCCGGAAAAGTTGCAAACCGAAAACAGTGTCTACGGCGACCCGCAGGCGCATATACCCCAGGCCCGGCAAGCGCAGCGCCGCCGGGCAAGATATCAGGCTCGATACCCGTCATGTTGCCGGGTGGCGGCTGCGCCTGACCCGGCCTGGAGGGGTCGTGCGACCTGTCCTTGATTTACCCACTTGCGCGACTGAAACTGCCGGTGCTGACGGCCTCAAAATCGCTGAGACGTTCCCGGAAGGCCGGGGCAGCCCGCATGGATGCGGGCTGAGGGCCGTGTTTTGCACGGACGCTGCCTCGGCCCGACCCGAAGCCTGCAGGGATAAGTCGAAGGTACCGCGTAGCGGCGATTTTGCTGGCCGGAGCCCGGGGGTACAGGGGGCGGCGGCGACTGGCCGCCCCCTGTGCGCTCCCTGCGCCATGCCAGGCATAACGCAGAAAATTAACCGGGAGCGCAAATTTCACTGAAGTGACAGGTGATAAACGCGTTGTCTGGCCGGGAAAGTTGCAAACCGAAAACAGTGTCTACGGCGACCCGCAGGCGCATATATCACACGCCCGACAAGCGCAGCGCCGCCGGGCAGGACACCTCTGGCGCCATACCCGTCTTGTGCCGGATGGCGCTACGCTTATCCGGCCTACAGGGTCCTCTTACAGGCTCATACCTCGTAGGCCCGGTAAGCGCAGCGCCACCGGGCGATGATCGCTGGCACGCAACCTCCTTTGTGCCGGATGGCGGCTTCGCCTTATCCGGCCCACAACGACTACGCTTATCCGGCCTACGGCATCCCCCCCGCAGGCTTATCCCGCGCCGCCGCGCAATCGACGCCAGGCGGCCTATCTCACGCCTTCTGCTTGGCCTCGGACTCCTGACTGCTGTTCAGCGCCAGCGAAACCGCCAGCGTCTGGGCCAGGCACAGGGAAGCAACCTGCGAACGGAAGCCATCCACCTGCGCTTCCCGCACCACAAAGCAGACATCGCTGAAGGCCGCCAGCGGGCTGACCTGGCTGTCGGTAATGGCGATCTGCCGCGCTTTGCGCTGCGCGCCCAGCTCCACCAGCTCGACCACTTCCCGGGCGTACGGCGAGAAGCTCACCGCCACCACCACGTCTTTCGGGCCGACCAGACTCAGCTGTTCGGTGAACATGCCGCCGAGGCCGTCGATCAGAAAGGCTTTGCGATCGAGGTGGCGTAGCGCATAGGTCAGATAGGAGGCGACGCTGAACGACCGGCGCAGGCCAATGACGTAGATATTTTCCGCCTCGCCCAACAGGGCCACTGCGCGCTCCAGCTCATCGCTGGAGGTCTGCATCGCCAGCTGCTGCAGCGCCTGGTTGTTCACCATTGTGAACATATTGAGGATTTCCGTCGGCGTTTCCGGCGGGCTGGACTCATCGCTGGTGGTCTGGCGGAACAGACGGGCGCGCTCGGTATAGTTGGCGGTCTCTTCCATCAAATGCTGCTTGAACATCTGTTTCATTTCGTTAAAGCCGCTGAAGCCGAAGGCGTTGGCAAAACGAATCAACGTGGAAGGGGGAACGTCCGCCTGTTGCGCAATGGAGGCCACGGTATCGAAAGCCACGCTATTGCTGTTATCAAGGATATAGCGGGCGACCTGTTTCAGACGTTTGCTTAACGTATCGTAGCGACGCCTGATTTCATCCTGCAGGATGGTCAGCTGTGTTGGGTTATTGGCCATAGAGTGCGCTCTGAGAAAATGGAAGGAATATGGCTTCCAGTGTACCAAATGAAGCGAATTTTTCATTTATTGCGACGAAATACGCGATTCATTTCACGAAGAAACAGAAAAACGCCCGCTCCGCAAGGTGACGGAGACGGGCGTTGGGGGATCAGCGGCGGGCTTCGCGCCAGTAGCCAATAAGCGTCAGGTAGTTGCGTTTCACTTCCTCTATCAGCGCCTCATCGCTGAGCTCGCCCTGCATCCAGCGCCGCGACGGCTGGCCAAAGATGGTGCGCCCGACGGCGAAACCTTTGATCATCGGGTGTGCGGCCGCTTCGGCGAAACCGGCGCGCAGTTTATCGGAAGGCGCATCGAGACCGAGGATCAGGATCCCGCGGCTCCACGGATCTTCGCGCTCGATAAGGGCGGTGATCTGCTGCCAGCTGGCGCTGGAGAGCGGCGGCAGCTTCCACCAGTCCGGCTTGATCCCCAGCTGATAGAAGTGCTCCAGCATGGTGTGGTAATGGCGCTCGTCTTTGTCCGGGCCATTTTCCGGGAGGATCACCTCCAGCAGCAGCTCGTGGCCTGATTTGTTACAGGCCTGCCACACCTCGAGCAGCAGAGCGTCCTGCTCTTCACGCAGCGCCGCCGGGTCGTCCGGGTGATAGAAGACCAGACATTTGACGACATGCTCCAGCGGCCAGTCGATCAGCTGCGAGCCGATGTTGCCATGCTCCAGACGCAGCGGGCGCGAGCTGGGCAGTTCGATAGGGCGACCGATCCACCAGCCCTTGCCGGTAATGGCGTTCAGCGCACGCTGGCCGTAGGTGCCGTCGGCCAGAATGCCGCTGCGCTGGTCAAGACCCGCCTCCTGCGCCGCCGCTTCGGCCGCGGCCAACAACAGCAGCTTGAGCTGCGGAATGCAGGCTTCATCGCGCCCGGTCTCCCGCGCCAGGTCGGCCAGCTGTTTGCGATGGTCGAAGGCGAAAATGCACAGCTCCGGCCACTGCTGGCGGCGGCTGGTCACCCGGTGCAGATGGTTGAGGCGCTCGTCGACGTCCGGGCGCGGCACCGATTCGGCGCGCTGCAGGTAGTCATCGAGTTCGACTTTGGTCGGCATCGCCGGCGCGCAGCCGTGGCGGGAGACCACCAGCGCCCCGCAGGCGTTGGCGTAACGGCAAGCCTGCTCCCAGCCCTCGTCGTTAAGCCAGCCGCGCAGCAGGCCCGACATAAAGGCATCCCCGGCGCCCAGCACGTTAAGCACCTCCACGCGCACGCCCTGCTGCAGCGGCACCTGGTCCCAGCTGTCCGGGATGTCGCCTTCCAGCACCACGCAGCCCATCGGCCCGCGCTTGCAGACGAGGGTGGCTTTGGTGGCATGGCGCACATTTTTCAACGCGGTCAGGGTATCGGTGCTGCCTCCGGCAATATGAAACTCTTCTTCGGTCCCCACCACCAAATCGAACAGATGTAGCACTTCCTGCAGCTGGCTGGTGACCGGCCCGGACTCAATGAAACGGGTTTCGCCATCGCCGAGCGAGGTGAGCCCCCACAGCACCGGACGGTAATCGATATCCAGCGCGGTACGCAGGCCGTGACGGCGAGCGTACTCCAGCGCCTTCAGCACCGCGGCGCGGGTGTTGGCGTGCGACAGGTGGGTGCCGGTCACCGCCAGCGCCCGGGAGGAGGCAATATACTCCTCGCTGATGTCGTCAGGCGTTAAGGCCATATCGGCGCAGTTATCGCGGTAGAAAATCAGAGGGAAGGTCTCCTGATCCTTGATCCCCAGCATCACCAGCGCGGTCAGGCGGGATTTGTCGGTAATCAGATACTCGGTATCCACCCCGGCGCGGTTGAGCGTTTCACGCAGGAAACGGCCGTTGTGTTCATCGCCAACGCGCGCCAGCATGGCCGATTTCAGCCCCTGAATCGCGGTGCCAAAGGCCACGTTGCCGGAGGAGCCGCCCAGATATTTCGAGAAACTGGCAACGTCTTCTAGCCGCGAACCGATCTGCTGGGCATAGAGGTCGACGGCCACCCGACCTATACAGATGACGTCGAGCCGCTTTACTGCTGCATTCATAGCTAGGATTTCCTTTTTGGTGTCTGCTGCCTGGAAGGGTCGGGATCCCGACGTCGACTCCGTGAACAGCCTGAGGGTTATTGGTTACCCTTAGTTTGAGAAATAAATATTTCATTTGCAAACTCGTTCGAAATTAAAAAACCAAAAGTGTGAGGGATCTACCACTCTGCCGCACTGAGCCTCGCGTTAGCGCGGATCGCCCCCACTGTCGACCCGGAGAAAAATGAAACGCCAAACGATAGCCATTTACCTATGATTTTTAAGGGGATATTGCCGTCTGGCGCCGCCCAAAAGGGCCCGAAAACGTGTCAGGAATGTAAGTGAAACGTATGAAATGGGTAGAGAGTTTGATCCTTCTCGCAAAATGAAATATTTCTTCTGTATTTGTATTTAATGAAAAAAATGTTTGCCTATAATCCACAGGTATTCCAGTGACGTGAACGACGGCCCCGGCGGCATCGGCGCGACGCCACACACAAATACTGAACAATAAGGATTGTGCAACATGGGCAAACTGAGACTGACAACGGCGCAGGCGCTGGTGAAGTTCCTCGATAACCAGTACCTGGAAGTGGATGGCGAAGAGCTGAAGTTCGTGAAAGGCATTTTTGCGATTTTCGGCCATGGCAACGTCCTGGGGCTGGGGCAGGCGCTGGAGCAGGATAGCGGCGACATGCGCGTCTATCAGGGGCGCAACGAGCAGGGGATGGCCCACGCGGCCACCGGCTTTGCCCGCCAGGCCCTGCGCCGGCAGATTATCGCCTGCACCTCCTCCATCGGCCCGGGGGCGGCCAACATGATCACCGCCGCCGGCACCGCCAGCGCCAACCGCATTCCGCTGCTACTGCTGCCGGGCGATGTCTTCGCCACCCGCCAGCCGGACCCGGTGCTCCAGCAGATTGAACAGAGCTACGATCTCAGCATCAGCACCAATGACGCCTTCCGCGCGGTCAGCAAATACTGGGACCGCATTACCCGCCCGGAACAGCTGATGAGCGCCTGCATCAACGCCATGCGCGTCCTGACCGACCCGGCGGAAACCGGCGCAGTGACGCTGTGCCTGCCGCAGGATGTGCAGGGCGAAGCCTGGGACTACCCGGAATCCTTCTTTGCGCGTCGCGTACACCGTCTCGATCGCCGCCCGGCCAGCGCCGCGCAGCTGGCGGACGCCGTGGCGGCCATCAAAGCCAGCCGTAAACCGCTGATCGTCTGCGGCGGCGGGGTGAAATATTCCGGCGCGGGCGAAGCGCTGTCCCGTTTCGCCGAGCGCTACGGAGTGCCTTTTGCCGAAACCCAGGCCGGGAAGGGGACGGTGGTCTCTTCTCACCCCCTGAACGTCGGCGGCGTCGGCGAGACGGGCTGTCTGGCGGCGAACCTGCTGGCGAAAGAGGCCGACCTGGTGATCGGCGTCGGCACCCGTTTCAGCGATTTTACCACCGCCTCGAAATGGATTTTCCAGCACCCGGAGGTGCGTTTCCTGAATATTAACGTCAGCAACTTCGACGCCTGGAAGCTGGACGGCATTGCCATGCTGGCGGACGCCCGGGAAGCGATGACCGCCCTCGACGCGGCGCTGGCGGACAGCGGCTGGCAGGCCGGCTGGGGCGCGCAGATCGAGAGCGTGCAGAGCCGTCAGTTAAAAGAGACCCAGCGCGTGTACCAGGCGGTGTGGCAGGAGAAATCCTTTGTGCCGGAGATCGACGATCATCTCGATCGCGAATCGGTATATCGCGAGTTCCGCCAGATCACCGACTCCACCCTGACCCAGAGCAGCGTCCTCGGGGTGCTGAATGAAACGCTGCCGGCCGAGGCGGTGATCGTCGCGGCGGCGGGCAGTCTGCCCGGCGATCTGCAGCGCGTCTGGCGTAACCGCGCGGAAAACACCTATCACGTGGAATACGGCTACTCCTGCATGGGATACGAAGTCAACGCGGCGCTGGGGGTGAAGCTGGCGCAGCCGCAGAGCGAAGTCTACTCCCTGGTCGGCGATGGCTCGTTCATGATGCTCCACTCTGAGCTGGTCACCTCCCTGCAGGAGCGGGCGAAGATCAACGTCGTGCTGTTCGACAACATGGCCAACGGCTGCATCAACAACCTGCAGATGGAGCACGGGATGGACAGCTTCGGCACCGAGTTCCGCTACCGCCAGCCGGAAACCGGCCAGCTGCAGGGCGGTCTGGTGCCGGTGGACTTCGCCACCATCGCCGCCGGCTACGGCTGCAAAACCTGGCGCGTCACCACCCTGGACGAACTGCGCCACGCGCTGGACGCCGCCCGTCGCGAAACGGTCAGCACCCTGATTGATATTAAAGTGCTGCCGAAGACCATGGTGCACAAATACGGCAGCTGGTGGAACGTCGGGGTCGCCCAGACGGCGCTCTCAGAGCGGATCCGCAAAGTTGCGCAAATGATTAATGAAAAGCGCGCCCAGGCGCGTGATTACTAAAACGAATATCCACCCTGAATCCTACAGACTTACGGAGAAAACCATTATGTCGCTCAAATTAGGTGTCATCGGCGCTGGCGCTATCGGTAAAGAACACATCCGTCGCTGCACCCAGGTTCTGCAGGGCGCCACCGTTGTGGCGGTGTCTGATATCAATGCCGACAACGCCCGTGCGGCGGTCGCGCTGCCGGGCGTGCAGGCGGAAGTCTACGCCGACGGCCACGACGTGATTAACGCCAGCGATGTCGATGCCATCCTGGTCACCTCCTGGGACCCGACCCACGAAGAGTACACCCTGGCCGCCATCGCCGCCGGTAAGCCGGTGTTCTGCGAAAAACCGCTGGCGATGTCTGCGGAAGGCTGCCGCCGTATCGTCGATGTTGAAATGAAGGCCGGCCGTCGCCTGGTGCAGGTTGGCTTTATGCGCCCATACGACGAAGGCTATCTGGCGCTGAAAAAAGTGATCGACGATGGCGATATCGGCGCGCCGCTGATGCTGCGCTGCGCCCACCGCAACCAGTCGGTTGGCGAGAACTACACCACCGATATGGCGATCACCAACACCCTGATCCACGAGCTGGACGTGCTGCGCTGGCTGCTGAACGATGACTACCGTTCCGTGCAGGTGCGCTTCCCGCGCTCCACCTCGCACACCCATGCGCGCCTGAAAGATCCGCAGATCGTCTCCTTTGAAACCAAAAAAGGCACCCTGATCGACGTCGAGGTGTTCGTGAACTGCCAGTACGGGTATGACATCCAGTGCGAAGTGGTCGGCGAGACCGGGATTGCCCGTCTGCCGGAGCCGTCTGCCGTCCAGATGCGCAAGTCCGCCAGCCTGTCGACCGCTATTCTGACCGACTGGAAAGACCGCTTTATCAAAGCCTACGACGTCGAGCTGCAGGCCTTTATCAACGACGTCAAAGCCGGTCAGCTGCACGGCCCGTCGGCCTGGGACGGCTACGCGGCGTCGGTAGCGGCGGACGCCTGCATTAAAGCGCAGGGAACCAGCGAGCCGGTTGAGGTGACGCTGCCTGAGTGCCCGGCATTCTACAAACGTTAAGCACGCTTTGCCGACGGAACTTCTTTGCACAGGTAACGACGATGAAAATTGCCTTTGATGTGGATGTGATTAAGGACCTCGGGATCACCCGCATGGTCCATCAGGTAGCGGAGTGGGGCTACAAGTACATTGAACAGTCGCCGCACCCGCAGATAAACCCGTTCTACAAGCACCCGCGCGCCAGCCGGGAGATCATGGCCGAGTACAAGCAGGCGCTGCGCGATACCGGTCTTGAGCTGTCGTCGTTTATCTGCGTCTACCGCTGGTCCGGCCCGGACGAACTGCGCCGCCAGGCGGCGGTGAAAAACTGGAAACGGCTGGTGGAAATTGCGGTGGAGATGGGCGTTCAGGTGATCAACACCGAGTTCTCCGGCGATCCGAATCAGCCTGAGATCTGCGATGAAATGTTCTATCGCTCGATGGAAGAGCTGTTGCCGATTTTTGAGCGGGAAGGCATCCGCGTGGAGATCCAGGCGCATCCCTGGGATTTCTGCGAAGAGAACAATGAAACCGTCGATATCGTGAAGTCGTTCCGCAGCGATAACGTGAAGTACGTCTACAGCGTGCCGCACACCTTTTTCTACGACAAAGGCGTCGGCGACGTGGCGAGCATGCTGCGCTATGCCGGGAGCGATCTCTCCCATGTCCTGATTGCGGATACCCGCAATCATACGAAACATTGCCGCTATATCGTTAACCCGCCGGGCGTGGATGCCGTGGTGCACCAGCACGTAGGCGTCGGGGAAGGGGATGTGGATTTTGACGCGCTGTTCCGCACCCTGCGCGAAATGAAATTCGCCGAGCAGACCTTCAAGGTCGGCGGGGAGCCGATTGTCGCCACCTCGCTGTTTGGCTACCCGGAAAAAATGAAATACCAGGCAGTGGAAACCCGTGAACTCATTGAACGTGAATTGCTGCGCCGGTAAGGCGCAGCGGCAGGAGCCCTACTATGAACAAAGATAACGTCAAACTGGCTATCGCCCCGATCGGCTGGACTAACGATGATATGCCGGAGCTCGGCAGCGAAAACACTTTCCAGCAGATCGTCAGCGAAATGGCGCTGGCCGGCTTTACCGGCAGCGAAGTCGGCAGCAAATATCCGCGCGATCCGGCGGTTCTCAAGCCGATGCTGGACATCCGCGGCATTCAGATCTGCAACGCCTGGTTCAGCACCTTTTTCGCTAACGGCCAGCGGGAAAAAACCATTGATGAATTCGTCAATCACATGAACTTCCTCCATGCGATGGGCGCGAGAGTGATTGGCTGCTCCGAGCAGAGCGGCAGCATTCAGGGGCTGGATAAGCCGATCCTCGGCGATGCGAAGCCGTGCTTCAGCGAAGAAGAGTGGCAGCGGGTGGCGGAAGGCTACAACACCCTTGGTCGCCTGGCGGCGGAGAAGGGGATGCAGGTCTGTCTGCACCACCACATGGGCACCGGCATCCAGACCACTGCGGAAATCGACAAGTTTATGTCGCTGGTGGACGAGCGCGTCTTCCTGCTGTTCGACACCGGCCACGCCTGGTACTCCGAAGGCGGCGAAGCGCCGATGCTGGCGATCCTCAAAAAGTATCTGCCGCGCATCAACCACGTTCACCTGAAGGACGTCCGTCCGCCGGTGATCGACCAGGTGCGCCGCGACGGCCTGTCGTTCCTCGACGGCGTGAAAAAAGGCACCTTCACCGTCCCGGGCGATGGGGTGATCGATTTCCGTCCTGTGTTCAAGCTGCTGGACGACTTTGGCTATAAAGGCTGGATGGTGGTGGAAGCCGAGCAGGATCCTGCTCTGGCCAATCCTTTCGAATACGCCGTAAAAGCGCGCAAATATATCCGCGAAACGGCAGGGATCTAATCGTTGTGACATTTTCAGGCCATACCGGGTATGGCCTGCTTTTTTTCCTTTCTCAATCCCTGTTCCCGCTTGCAAACCGCCTGACTGGATCTTAACCCCGGCGCCGGACAGTTCCCTTTCCCTCAGGGAGAGGGCCGGGGTGAGGGGGACAATGACGGGTAAAGCGTCACTTCACTTCCGCCAGCGCGGTTTTATCCACATAAGGTTTCATCAGCGCGTCGGCTTCCTTTTGCGCCGCCTGAACCGCCGCTTCCGGCGTCACTTTGGCATCGTTAACCACCGCCGCCAGCTGGTTCTCCATCGCTTTACGCACCGCCACGGTCTCCCAGGTGGAGTACCACGGATGGGCGTACTTCAGCTGCTCAAGCGCGATCGCCGCCCGCGGATCCTGCTGCAGATAGGCCTTCATCTCCGGCGTATCGTATGACGCCTTGCGCGGCGAGAAGTAGCCGGTAAAGCGGCTCCACGCGCCGTTCACGACGGGGCTCACCAGATAGGTCAGGAACTGATACGCCGCTTTCTTCTGCGCCTCGTTGATGCCTTTAAAGCTCACCAGGCTGGCGCCGCCGATCGGCACCGCGCGCTGCTCTTTGGCCGGCAGCATCGCCACCCCAAGCTCAAAGTCTTTGCTGTTCTCGCGCATAAAGCCCAGCGCGCCGGTGCTGAGCATCGCCATCCCGAGCTTGCCGGAGAAGAACGCGGCGCTGATCTGCTTCGAGTTCAGCACCCCGGACGGCATCACCTTGTCCTTGTAGATCAGATCCTGCCAGAAGCGCAGGGCGCCGATGGCGGTCGGCGAGTTGTAATAAACCTCGCCCGGATAATCTTCGTTAAAGTATTTTCCGCCGTTGGCGCGCACCAGCGCCGAGAAGATCCAGCCGCCGTAGTCGTCGTTGGTCGACGGCAGCATGATCCCCCACTGGCCGGTGCTCTCGTCGGTCAGCTTTTTGGCATCGGCCAGCAGCTCGGCCCAGGTCTGGGGCGGCTGTTTGATCCCGGCCCGATCGAACATCGTCTTGTTGTAGTAGAGGATCGGCGTCGAGTTATGGAACGGGATCGCATAAGTGGTGCCCATCACCTGGGCGTTCTTATGCATCGCGGGCCAGAATTCTTTTTGCAGAAAATCGCCGGCCTGTTGATCGCCATATTTAAACAACTCATCCATCGGCAGGATCTCATCCTTCAGCGCCAGATCGGTGGTGAAGTTAGCGGACATGATCACCAGCGCCGGCGGCTGGCCGGCCTTCTGCGCCGATTCGGCTTTGATCTTGGTGGTGTCGTAGTTGCCGGTGAAGATGCCGCGCACTTCCACATCCTGCTGCGAGTCGTTGAATTGCTTAATGACGCGGGTCATCTCCATGGTCAGCTTGCCGTCCACCGGCGCCGGGAACATGAAGTCTATTTTCTCTTTCGCCAGCGCCGCGCCGCTCAGGGCAAGACTGAGGCCAACCGCGACTACCGTAAGAGGTTTAAACATGATTACACTCCATCAGTAAATTATGCTGGGTCTCAGCATGAAAAAGATGCACATCGGCAGGTGAAAAACCGATCGGTAGCGACTCGCCTTTCTCCGGCACCGTGCCGCGGTGGCGGCGGCTAAAGCGCAGGGTGCCGATCGGGGTGCTGACGTGGAGCAGGTAATCGGCTCCCATCAGTTCTCGTTGCAGAACGGTGGCCGGCAGGCGCAGATGGCCCTCCTCCACGCGGTCGGTAATATGTTCCGGGCGAATGCCCAGCCAGACGCGGGTCTGATCCCGGTGGCGCGGCGGCAGCGGATGGCGCTGTTCTCCCAACACTACTTCACCGTTGGCGCAGGGCAGCGACAGCAGGTTCATCGCCGGCGAACCGATAAATCCGGCGACGAACAGGTTGGCCGGGTTGGCGTAGAGATACTCCGGGCGCCCGACCTGCTGCACGTGGCCGCCGTTCATCACCACGATGCGGTCGGCCATCGACATCGCCTCGGTCTGGTCGTGGGTCACATAGATGGTGCTGGTTTTCAGCTGCTGATGGAGCGCCATAATGCTGTCGCGCACTTCGCTGCGCAGGCGGGCGTCGAGGTTGGAGAGCGGCTCGTCCATCAGGAACAGCCGCGGATTGCGCACGATCGCCCGGGCCATCGCCACCCGCTGGCGCTGGCCGCCGGAGAGCTTTGCCGGTTTGCGGTCGAGCAGCGCCTCCAGCTGCAGCATCTGCGCCACGTTGTCCACCCGCGGCTGCCAGCTGCTTTTCTCTTCCTTGCGCACCTTCATGCCGAAGGTGATGTTGTCGCGCACCGACAGATGCGGAAACAGGGCATAGTTCTGGAAGATCATCGCGAAGTTGCGCTCGCGCGGCGTGGTGGCGGTGATGTTCTCATCATGCAGCCAGATTTGGCCTTCGCTGACCGACTCCAGGCCGGCGAGCAGGCGCAGCAGGGTGCTTTTCCCGCAGCCCGACGGGCCGACCAGCACCACGAATTCGCCTTCGTGAATATCCAGCGACAGGGCGCTGAGCGCCGGCTTACCGTCGAAACGTTTACTGATGTTTTGCAGACTGAGCATGGCGGTTAGCGCTCTTCCGTTGGGCAACTGATGTTTTCGTCATACAGCCACGGCCCGGCGTAGTGGGCCAGCGAGTGCTGGTAGCTCACCCACTGCTCGCCGACCTGGCGGTGCATCAGGCACGAGGCCGGGGAGAGGTCGTAATAGGGCCGGGTGTCGTCGTGGCAGTACGGCACCTGATGGACGGTGCCGGGGATAGTGGAGATCAGCGCCTGGCGATACTGGGTCATGGTCAGGCTGTGGTTGTGGCCGCAGAAGATGCGCGTCAGCGACGGGAAACGCTCCACCAGCGCCAGCAAACGGTGGCCGTTTTCGCAGGCGATCGGGTCCATCTGCGCATTGCCCAGCGGCAGCGGCGGGTGGTGCATAAACACCGTTGCCGGTTTGTCGCCGCCCTCGAACAGCTGGGCTTCCAGCCAGCCGATGGTCTCGTCGGTCAGCCAGCCCTTCGAGGTGCCGGCGCGGCTGGAGTCGATAAACAGCAGGCGGGTGGCGAAGTCATCCACCGCATAGCGCATATTTTGCGCATCGTTGCCCAGCTGCGGGCACAGCGGGTGAAGATGCTCCAGAAAATGGGCTTTGTCGTCGTGGTTGCCGGGGATCAGATACAGCGGATAGTTCAGGCTGCCGAGGATCTGGCGGGCCACCTGATACTCCGCCGGGCGGCCGCAGTTGACGATATCCCCGCTCACCACCACCGCGTCCGGACGCTCGCGCAGCGCGTTAAGCTGGGAGACCACGTCGGCGTTGGCGGCATTGACGTCGATAAAGCCGTACAGCTTTTCGCCGCGGCTGCGGAAATGGGTATCGGAAATGTGCGCTAACAGCATGAATCACTCCTTATTTGATCCCGGAGAAGCCGAAGCTCCGCAGGAACTGTTTCTGAAAAAGGATGAACGCCAGCATCAGCGGCAGACAGACCATCAGCGTGCCGGCGCCGATGGTGCCCCACTGGCCGCCGGATTCGGCGCCCATGGCGAAGGAGACCAGCCCGACGGTCAGCACCTGCTTATCGGGATCGTTGAGCATCATCAGCGGCCACAGGTACTCGTTCCAGTGGTAGGTAATGCTGACGGTGGCGAAGGCCAGCACCGACGGCCAGGACATCGGTAGCAGCACGCGGAACAGCACCTGCCACCAGCGGCAGCCCTCCATCAGCGCCGCCTCCTCCAGCTCTTTCGGAATGGCGAGGAACGCCTGACGCATCAGGAACACGCCGAACGCCGAGGTGAAATAGGGCATCATCACCCCGGTGAGGGTGTTAAGCAGGCCGAAGGTTTTCAGGGTCAGCATGTTCGGCACCATCATCACTACCGGCATGATCATCAGCTGCACCAGGAACAGAAGAAACAGCGTCTGCTTGCCGCGAAACTCATGGCAGGCGAAGACGTACCCGGCGGTGGTGATGGTCAACAGCTGCACGAAGAAGGTGCCGAAGGTGAAGATGAGGGTGTTGGCGTACAGGCTCAGCCAGTCGGCGCTGTTCCAGGCGTCGCGGAAGTTATCGAGGGTCAGCGGCAGGCGCGGCAGCAGTGAGGCCATATCTTCCCCGAAGGTGGTGGCGCTGAACGAGGTGGCCAGCATCCAGATAAACGGGCTGATCCACAGCAGCGCCAGGCAGCACATTAATACTGTGAGCGTAAAGGGCGACGAGCGGCGCAGGCGCAGCCACAGCGGACGGGCGGCGGCGGGCGTGCGGACCAGCAGCGGCGAGATTTCAGCGCTCATAGTGGGCTCCTTTCTCCAGCAGTTTCAGGTTAATCAGCGAGAAGGCGAACAGCCCGGCCAGGGTCAGGAAGGTGGCGGCGGAGGCTTTGCCGAGGTCGTGGGTATCCCAGGCGAGATTCTGGATGTAATAGAGCAGCACGGTGGTGGCGTTGTCCGGCCCGCCGCGGGTCATCACCGCCACGTGGTCGATCTGGGTGATGGAGTAGATCAGCGCGGTGGTGATCACAAAGCTCAGGGTCGGGCGCAGCAGCGGTAGCGTGACCTTAAAAAAGACCTGCGTGCGGGTAGCCCCTTCCATCAGCGCCGCTTCCCGCGTCGAGGCCGGAATGCTCTGCAGCCCGGCGAGGAAAAACAGCATGTAGTAGCCGGCGAACTTCCACACGCCGATCAGCGCCAGGGCCAGCAGCGCGCTGTTGCTGCGCCCCAGCCAGTTGTTGTTCATCGGCCCGAACAGCTTCGCCAGATAGTGGTCGAGCAGGCCGAGGCCGGGCATAAAGATAAACAGCCACAGCGCGGCGGCGCTGACCATCGGGATAATCATCGGGAAGAAGAAGGCGGTGCGCAGCCAGCGGTTAACGCGATGGTTCTCGCTCAGGGCGACCGCCAGCAGCAGGGCGAGGGTCACCCCGGGCACCACCGTCAGCAGGATATAGAGCAGGTTATTGCCCAGCGACTGCCAGAAGACGTTATCGGCAAACAGGCGGGCGAAATTATCCAGCCCGACGTACTGCGCGCCGTCGCTGGCCATGCGGGTATCAAACAGGCTGTCATACACCGAACGCCCCAGCGGGAACCAGGTAAACAGCAGTAAAAACAGCAGGGAAGGCGACAGGATCAGCCAGGGAAGCCAGGTCTTTCTCATGGTGACGCGCATCTCGTTCAGCCATTTATCGAAGCCCGGATTGTGGGAAGCAATGACTACAGAGGCATGGCGGGGAGATGACGGTTTGATGAAGCGACGGGAAAAACGCCGGGCGAGCGGGCCGCCCGGCGGGAGAGAACCATCAGAAGTCGGCTTTCAGCACCGCGCGGTAACGGGCTTTGCCTTCGCGAACGTGTTTCAGCGCTTCGTTAATCTGCGACATCGGGAACAGCTCGGTGGTCGGGGCCACCTTGCTGCGCCCGGCGAACTTCATCAGCGTGCGCAGTTCGGACGGGTTACCGGTCGCCGAGCCGGAGATGCTGCGGTCGCCGCCGATCAGGGTAAAGGCCGGCACCGGGAACGGCTTCATTACCGCGCCGACGGTGTGGAAGTTGCCGCCGTACGCCAGTGCTTCAAAGTACGGCTGCCAGTCGAGGTCGACGGCGACGGTGTTGATAATCAGGTCGAACTGACCGGCCAGCGCCTTTAAGGCTTCCGGATCGCGGCTGTTGACCACGCGATCGGCGCCCATCGCCCGCACTTCCTGCTCTTTGGCCGGGTTGGAGCTGAAGGCGGTCACTTCCGCGCCCATCGCCCGCAGCAGCTTAATGGCGATATGGCCGAGACCGCCGATGCCGATCACCCCGACGCGGCTGGTGGCGGTGACGTGGTGGGTCAGCAGCGGTTTAAAGACGGTGATGCCGCCGCATAGCATCGGGCCGGCGGACGCCAGATCGATGCTCTCCGGCAGGGGGATCACCCACTGCCAGTCGGCGCGCAGCTTATTGGCGAAGCCGCCGCGGTTGAGAATGGTCGGCACCGAGCCTTCCAGGCAGTTGATCTGGTTGCCGCTGATGCAGGCGTCGCAATGGCCGCAGCTGCGCGCCGTCCAGCCGATGCCGACCTTCTGGCCAATCTTCAGCCCTTTATCCTGCGCCGCGCTGCCCAGCGCCGCCACCCGGCCAATCACCTCGTGACCGGCCACCAGCGGGTAGCTCGACATCCCCCATTCGTTGTCGATCATCGACAGATCCGAATGGCAGATCCCGCAGTATTCCACCTCAACTTCGACATCTTCCGGCTGCAGCTCGCCGGCATCGTATTCCCACAGCGACAGTTCGGCGCCCGCTTCTTTGGCGGCGTAGCTTTTAATGATGCTCATGTTTATTTCCTTGGGGTTGGCGTGATAACCCAGAAAGTGTAGAGCATGGTATTCCCCGGCGCTTGGCAATCGGAGGGGTAGCGAAGCGGGCGGACCAGCCGCCCGTTAAGGTCAGCGGCTGGCCAGCGGCCACTGATTAAGGCGGATGCCGCGCTGCGGGGCGCTCTCGGCAAAATCATCCAGCACCGCCTGCACGTCCGGATCGAGGTAGCCGACGCTGTCGTGCTCGACGATCACCACGCTCTTTTCCGGAATTTTCGCCAGCAGGGCCAGCAGATGCGGATTGTGCATAAAGGTCAGATTCTGCTGGATGCGCAGCACGTAGTGGTCATCGTAGCGCGCCAGCTGCAGCGAGTGGCGATGGCTGCGCCAGAGGCTGAACGCCATCTGGGTGGCAAGACCAATCCCGATCCCCGCCAGCATACCGAAGGCGATAATCCCGCCGATGGTGGCGAGGAAGGGGACGTACTGCGCTGCCCCCTGGCGGAACTGCTCGATGAACAGCCGCGGCGTCGCCAGCTTATAGCCGGTATAGAGCAGCACGGCGGCGAGGCTGGCGAGCGGGATCAGGGTCAGCAGGCCGCTAAACCACAGGCCGCAGATCAACAGCAGCACGCCGTGGATAAAGATCGACAGTTTGCTCTGCGCGCCGTTGCTGACGTTCACCGAGCTGCGGACGATCACCGCGGTGATCGGCATCGCCCCCAGCACGCCGGAGAGCAGGTTGCCGACGCCCTGGGCGACCATTTCGCGGTTCGGCGAAGGGGGCGGATTTTGCGGGCGCAGCTTTTTCAGCGCCTCCTGGCTGAGCAGGGTTTCGAGGCTGGCGACCAGCGCCAGGGTCACCGCCACCACCCACACCGACGGATTGCGCCACGCGCTCCATGCGGGAGACTCCAGCTCGCCCAGCAGGTCGCCGAGGCTGCCGAACGCCGGCAGGGTAATACGCGGCAGAGCGGCCAGCTGCTGCGGCGCAAAATGGGTCAGCAGCAGGGTAGTCACGCAGCCGAGCAGGACGGCGATCAGCGGCCCGGGGATCCAGCGCAGGCTCTTCACCCGGCGGATAAGCGGCGAGCCCCAGAGCCAGAGCACCAGCAGGCCGCCCGCGGCGACGGCAATCGCAGTGACGGAGAAAGCGGCATTGCCCTGAAACACATCGGCAAGCCCGGTCTCTTCCGCCGTACCGAGCGCGACGGGGATCTGCTGCATAATCAGCAGGATGCCGATCGCCGCCAGCATGCCTTTGATGACGCTGGCGGGAACCAGCGAGATAAAACGCCCAGCCCGCAGAATGCCGAACAGCAGCTGCAGCACGCCGGCCAGCACCAGCGCCATCAGGAAGACGGAGAAGGAACCCAGGGATTCGATGGCGGCGACGACGATGGTGACCAGTCCGGCGGCGGGGCCGCTGACGGCGAAGCGGGAGGGGCTGAGGGCGGTGACGACCAGGCCGCCGATGATGCCGGTCAGCAGGCCAACGAAGGGCGGTAAGCCGCTGGCCTGGGCGATGCCGAGGCACAGCGGCAGGGCGACAAGGAAGACGACGATGCCGGCGAGAGAGTCCTGACGAAGTGTGTTCATGGGGCGTGCTCCTGCGGTGAGAGGTGTTCGACGAGGGTGGTTAAATGGCCGGAAGCCAGATCGTAGACGCAGCCGTGCAGGCTGAGCGGCCGCCCGCTGGCGAGCACCGTCTGCACCGGCTCACTCTCCAGCAGACGGGCAAACTGGGCGCGAACGTTGGCTTCCACCAGGGCGTCCAGCGCATGGCGAGAGCGCTCCGCGTCGGTGCCGGCGCTGGCGCCGGAGGAGGCCGCAACACCACATCCATCGGCGATCTGCGCAATTTCGTGATGCAGGGTGTGGCGCAGCTGGCCGATGCGGCGAGCCAACGCCGAGGATTCCTGCGCCAGCGGCAGGGTGGGCAGAGAGAGCGCCGCCTGCACGCCGCCGCAGCCGTAGTGGCCGCAGAGCACCACCCGCTCCACCTCAAGGTAGTGGAGGGCATACTGCAGGACGCTCATGACGTTGTCGTCGGCGGGGTCGAGCATATTGGCGATATTGCGGTGGACAAAGAGCTCGCCGGGCTGGCTGCCGGTGAGCACCTCGGCGGGAACGCGGCTGTCTGAGCAGCCGATCCACAGCGAGTGGGGCCGCTGCCCGTCGACCCATTTTTCGAAATAGTCCGGGTCATGCTGACACTTCTGCAGCGCCCAGCTGCGGTTGCGGGCCAGCAAAGGTTTTAACGTCGCCACAAGTATTCTCCTGAGTTAATTCATCGAGTGAATATGTCCATCAAGACTCGTACAGCGACTAGTAAAAATAGTGTTTACCGGAACCCTTCACGCCTGAGGAAAATCCTGGATTAAACGGCAAAAAGAAAACTTTTCATTAATGTAAAGTTATAAAAATATTGATGAAATTAATATCCTGCTGCGGAACGGATGAATAACAAAAAGGCATTGGCTAGAGCTTTCTGGAATATATCGGAATGATGGCGGGTGGGGTTGGGAGAATAGTTGGGGAGTGGATTTTGGGGATGAGTGGGGAACGTTGGGTTGTGTTGAGGGTATGGAATTGAGAATGTAGTGAGAAAAATTTGAGATAAGTTTGGATGGTGGTTGGGTGGGGTTAGGTGCTACTGAGGGGTAATGGGATGTGGTTGGCAGGCGGAGCTGAGTTTGCGTGAGGGTGAGAGGAGGGTTGCTGGTGGCCGTCGCGCTGTGGAACTACAGCAAAAGGTGACGCCGCGCAGGATAGCGCTGTTTTTTTCAACACTTAGCGCAATGACGACACGCTGTCGCTTGCATGGCCGCCGCCGACAGGTATAATCCAGAACGTTTCCGCATCCCCTTCAGTGCCGAAGTGGCGAAATCGGTAGACGCAGTTGATTCAAAATCAACCGTAGAAATACGTGCCGGTTCGAGTCCGGCCTTCGGCACCAAAAGTACTTCCAAGATTATCCGAGCAAATAAAATTATCCCTTTAAAATCAATGTTTGCAGCGATTTTCACGTCCTGAGTCGTCCGAGGTTGTCCGTTGAAATCCGGGTGTCATTGGGGGCATCTTAACTTCGATTAGAAATGTGCCCCAAATGAAGCTCAACGCCAGACAGATCGAGACCGCAAAACCAAAAAACAAAAACTACAAAATGGCCGGTGGCGGTGGTTGTATCTCGAGGTTTCGGCCAAGGGGTCTAAATACTGGCGCATGAAATACCGACGCCCTCCGACAAGAAAGAGGATCGCCTCACATTTGGTGTTTGGCCTACTGTGACGCTTGCTCTGGCAAGAGCCAAGCGCGACGAAGCTAAAAAGCTGTTAGTACAGGGCATTGACCCAAAAGCCGAACAGAAAGAAGCTCAGGCTGAGAATTCGGGTGCATATTGCTCGCGAATGGCATGCCAGTAACAAGCGCTGGAGTGAAGACCATCGATCGCGCGTTCTTAGCTATCTTGAGCTTTATATCTTCTCTTATATCGGTTCGTCCGATATTCGTCAGCTCAAAACCAGCCACCTGTTAGCTCCGATTAAAAAAGTTGATGCCAGCGGTAAACACGATGTTGCTCAGCGCCTGCAACAGCGCGTCACGGACATAATGCGTTACGCCGTACAGAATGATTACATCGACTCAAATCCAGCCAGTGATATGGCCGGTGCGTTATCGACAACCAAAGCGCGACATTACCCTGCTTTATCCTCCAGCCGGTTCCCTGAGTTTCTTGCTCGTCTTGCTGCATATCGTGGCCGCATAATGACACGGATTGCGGTTGAGATTTCCTTATTAACTTTTGTGCGTTCAAGTGAGTTGCGTTTTGCTCGTTGGGAAGAATTTGATTTCGATAAATCTCTTTGGCGTGTACCTGCAAAGCGAGAAGAAATTAAAGGCGTGCGTTACTCATACCGTGGCATGCAGATGTAAGAAGAGCATATCGTTCCGCTTAGTCGGCATGCGATTATTTTGTTTGCCTAGTTAATGCAGATTAGTGGTGATAAAGAGCTGCTTTTTCTGGGTGATCATGACGCAACTAAGGTTATGAGCGAAAACACGATATAGTGCATTACGTGCGATGGGCTATGACACGAAAACTGAAGTTTGTGGGCATGGGTTTAGAACGATGGCCCGTGGTGCGCTCGGTGAGTCAGGGTGATGGAGCGATGACGCAATAGAACGTCAGTTAAGTCATTCTGAGCGTAACAGTGTACGTGCGGCATATATTCATACATCTGAACATTTAGACGAGCGGCGTTTAATGGTACAATGGTGGGCTGATTTTATCGATGCCAATCGTTCCCAAAAGATTACACCATATGACTATTCTAATAACAACGCTTGAATGGTTTTTTTATGCACTAAAAATTGGGCACGTATTAAAAACCGCTAGATAAATCCAACGGTTTTATTTTGATTTATTATAATTTATTTGTGGTTTGGTTTTTTAGCTGACCCTTGACTTTTTATAAGGCCCACAGCTCCAGCTAAAGAAGCTCTTCCCAAGGCTATGCCATTTCTCGTAAAGCTTTGGAGTTAAATTAGGTCTGTATGACTTTAAGCTACCTTCGCTTATGTATTTTAAGGTGTTGTGTAATAAATTATCTCCAAACCCCTCATATTTTAAACATGATGGATTACATGTACAATTTATTTCAGTTAAACAATCACAGGCGTATTCTTTCTTTAATTTCTGTAAAATAACTCGCCAGAAATCCCCATGAGAGTTATCTAGTTCCAGTGCGGTTTTGAGATTAAAACCTTTTTTATGATCAATGTAAAATTTCACCGACTCATCAATTGAGCAAAGATCTTTAAAGAATGTTAATGACTTTTCTTTTGCTAACAGAAGATTAAGACTTATCAAAACGTTCTCAATGGTATCTAACGGTACTAAGGATTCAACTTCATGGACATCTAGTATTTCTATAAATCCTGATCTAGAAGTCCTTGAACCTAAAAAATGAGAACTTGTTCCCCCAAAAGGAGCTCGAGGGTGTGCTTTGTCATTATCAACAATGCAGAAAGCAATTTCATTGTTGCTAATTGTGCGTTCAAACACATCTTTAGTACTCCCCCCCCCACCATTAAGTGCATTGAAATTAATAGTACAACGCATCAGGTCTTCATTATTTGCATAAAATGTGGCGATGATTTTAAAGAAATCAGAATCTAAGGGATTTTCACAAACAATTTTTGTTTTTTGTAGCTGGGATGAATCATTGAAATATAAAGGGCCGCATGCAAACTTTATTGTTTCACCTAAATCTACCCAATTAAAGGAATTGTCCCGGATGTTGAAATCGACTTCAACATAGAACGATATCTTTGAAATGATAGAGTTATATTCTCTGGAACGTGAAAGTGCTTCTGATGCGAAGTTTTTCGACGATGCACTATAAATCCCACTTTGTTCTTCAATAATGCAATTAAAGAAATCTCTATGTGCGATTAGTATATGCTTGTTTTCAGCAAATGAACGCAAAAGATTTTCAATTGATATCGTGAATTTATCATTAACAATATCTTCTTTTTTGAACTTATTTATTTTTATCAGCATCATTTTCTACCTGAAAAGAAACCAATTGGCCAGTTTTGGATAAAGCCCTCTTCATCAAAATAGGACTTCTTGACTATTGTTTGTTGTTGTTCGTTCTTTTCAAATACTAATATAGATACGTCACTTTCAGTTAGGCCGATGTTATCCTCGATACATTCACCAAGAGCTTCTATCATCGTTTGGCTGTGTGTTTCAAAAATAATCTTAAGATCAACATTATTCTCTTTTGCTTTAATTATTACCTTGGCAAACACTATTGCCAGGTTGTGCTGATATGCAGGGTGCAAATGTAACTCAGGCTGCTCAATAATAAATGTAATTGGTTTTTTGGGTGACGTAGCCCTTCTATCGGTTTCAAGCCAAATGGCTGTAACTATGGGTAAAACTTGTGAGTAACCAAAGCCCATATCACTGATGTTATAGTTTTCACTATTTTCACCGGTATTAATCAATATCGCAAAATGAGATCCCGTTTGCTCAACCTTAATGATGAAATCAAAATTAGACTTTGTCCATTCTTCAAATCTCAGTTTGTCAGTCTGTTTTAGAGAATTCAAAAGCATTGCTAAGTTTGAACCTGTATGGTCTATTTCATTCACCTGAAGATCTTGAAATCTATAAAATCGCTCAGAGGTGGCTCTAAGTGGAGCAATATATTTTACATTTCCGAACGTGTTGGATAGAGACGAATTAATAATATCTATTATATTGTTAATATTCCATCCAATGACAAACGGATACAACTCATTCATAATCTCATCGCGATGAGATTCAAAGTTTTTAGTAAATGTTTTTTGCTCTTTGAAAAGAAATTCAACAAGTCTCCCTGCGTGCTCCTTTGGTATAAAGTTTATTCTAGTAAAGGATTGGAATACCTGCTTAATGTCTGATTTAACATGAAAATATTGTTTTATGAATTTTGATGCAGAGTCAATAAATGAGGATTCTAAGGCCCTATCACGTCTTGTACCCATTAAATAAAAAGAGTTTGGTGTTATAGGGGCCTCATCTTTTCCTTTTAAGTGAATGTTAGGAATGAACTGACCGAGATTTTTTGCAATTATATTTTCACGTTCTAATATTTTCCCTTCAGATTCTATTAGTAATTTAACATTATTGTTATCATCCAATATGAAATTTATGATTGAGTCGTCAAATGTTACTTTTATATTTTTTGTCTTTGTTTTTTTATCTTTTGAATAGACTGTCAGCTCAATGTCAACGTTTGTGTTTTTTTCTGAAAGTTCACTGAATCGATAATATGAATATCGCTGAGCTAAATCAGGTGTAATCGAAAAGGAGAAGCTGAATGTTATTTCTTTGCTTTCTGAGCTTTTCGAAAGTACATCTGTAAAATCTCCAAAATCGACATAACGGCCGAACCATAATATCGGACCAGTTGTATTTTCTTCTACAGATTGACGAAGCAAAGGGAATGTGCGTAATAAAGAGCTTTTGCCGCTGCTATTTTTACCTACAAAAACAGTGATTGGTTTTAATTCAATGAATGTTTTATTCACAAAGCTTCTGAAATTTTGTAGCCCGATACCTTTAATCATTCACTTTCTCACTTAAGTTAAATTGGTGTTTAGTCCGTGTGAATGGAGTTCATTATCTACGGGATAGGTTCATAATGCTATACCCTTGACATGAAAGTAATTGAACTATGTAAATGAAGGCTCTGTGGGCTACTTATACAGGTTCTCTAAATCGGCTGATGTATGGCAACGATCATGTGCCAACGTTAAATCATTTGCCGTAGTTGCATGCGTAGAAAGCGAAATTAATTAGATTGCTGCTGGCGCGCAATGCTTTCCCCGCCTCGCCTGCACGCTTCGTGGGTCGGTTTTCATGCAGGTGCATGGACAGGCTCAGGCCGCGCCGGGACGGGTCTGCGAAGGGAATGACGGGACGGGAAAGCGCATGCAAAACCATGCATCCTGTGGATGTATGACTTAATTCGGGAAAAATAGCGATATTTTCGGGGATTTTTTGCGGGGGGCGACCTGCCGGCCAGTTCCGTGCGCCGGCGGGCATAAATCAGGCTCTGTGCGGGGGGGGATTTTTCCTGATTATCACTCTCGAAGCCGCGACAGGCCTGAATCCGATGGCTGTTAAAATATCGCTGTCTTCCGAGGTATAATTAATTTCTTCACCGGTACTTAGCCACACGGACAGCGCTTCGCGCAGGTAATGCGCCGAACGGTCGAGCGCATGGCCGGTCAGGAGTGTGGGCTGCTGGCTGAGTCCCATCAGTTCCAGGGCGAGCGTGGCGGTCAGCTCTGTCCCGTGCGCCTGCATAAAGTCGTTCAGCCGGTTGCGGATACTGATGCGCTGTACCGCGTCATGGGAGCGGATATAGCGCCCGGCGGCCTGATTTATCTTCCATTTTTTGACATCGATAATATCGCGCAGTGTCTGCATTCTGCCCGGAATACGGTCATCCCCGGCCAGCACCTGTTCCTGATATTCCTGCTCTGCGGCCGCGAGTTCGGCTTTACGGTTCACCCAGGCGGTTTTGTTATTCTGACAGGCCTCAAAGGCCTGCTGTAGCGTGAGGGTGGTCATGGTCAGTTCTCCCCTGATTAATGACGGTATGGCGAGCTGTAGCAGCCCTGCACTTTACGGGGTGCCGGGGTGTGACCGGCTCCGCGACAGGCGGCGTTTTCTCCGCCGGGGGCCAGATAACCATCGTCAATGGCTTCGATGGTGTGAAACGTCGCCGAGCACTCAATATTGGTGCACTGGTGATAGCGCTGTTTGACGTTCTCCGACAGATAGCGGGAGGTGCGGGCATGCGCCGACTTTTTGCAGAACGGACAGTGCATCATGGCAGCAGCCCCTGCGCTTTCAGGTCAGCCTCGCGCTGACGGATTTTCTCCTGCCAGACTTTAAGCTGGCCGGGCGTGCTGGCAGCGTCGAGGTCCATATGTGGAAGCGCGACGGCCGGGAATCCGGCCGGTGAACTCGTCGGCCAGCTCGCGACTGGCGATACGCCGGCTGTGCTCAGCTTTCATTTTAGGAGTGAGACTGCCGCGCAGGGTGCGGAAACGACTGCGCTAGCCATGCTCCGCCCTCCGCTAATAGACAACATCGTCCTGGGTTGGAGTCAAAACGCATCCCTGAGCTACTTAACAATAATGCGGTAAATTGGTGAGTTGAGGAAAGATAGGTCTGTGGTGGAGGGAATATTTGAGAAAGTTTCAATAAATAACCATCCATCGGTAAAGATGGCTATTTATTGCCAGGATTCATCGAGTTTTTTAAAGTGATATATTTCATTGCAGCCAATAAATAGGAGGCTTTGAAAGTCACATCCTGGTAGTCTTTAGCTAACATGCTTCCATTTTCTTCAAACCGCTCAACAAATGCTGCGACTTCTTTGGGACCAATACGGCTGGTATTATCTTTTCCATTTCGAACAAACAGCTTTTGTTCTTCAACATACAGCGTAAAAGGTACATTTCTTGACTTAGTGTACAGTTCAACTGGTTGGGAAAAAGACTCCAACATTAAATGGTAAAAATCTCTATAAATCATAATGATTGCTTCCTTGGCTATAAGCTTTCAATAAATTACCGATTATTTGGTTAATCGCTATGAGCCGTTACTGCCTCTTCACAGGGAAAACAGTGGAAAGAAGTTTGCCACTCACCTTTCACTAATTTACCCGTTTCAAGATCAAAGGGTACACACCATAGAGACAAATCTTCATCGAAACGGAACACCGGCAATGATGTGGCAAAGTACTGATGACGCGGATAAATGAGCATCATATTTCCTTTACCGCGAAGATACTTTTGTCCATAGGCGAACATTTGGTACAGGTCAGGCTGGCTGATTTCATACTTTCTCTGACTATCATCAGCTCTGCTATCTAATAGTTTCCATTTAGCATCCAGAACCACCGTCTGCCTGCCAGTGATAAGAAAGTCTGGTTTAAGCAAGAACCATCGTTGAGAAGACATTTCACCAACAGGTACATGCTCCAACAAGTACTGGCTCTTGGTTTGTTCTATGAGCCGGTGATCGTGATGCAATGCCCCAGCCAGACCGCATCCTACCCAGCCCTCATATAACTTCTCCATAGGAAATAACAAAGAGATTCCCTGATGCGATCCAAGTTGAAAATCTGGATTCATCTGTTCAAGAATGAGCTGGCACCACGGTTTTATAGCGCGATATCCGAAGAGATATTTACCATCGCTCCATTGCCTCATTAGCTGTGTTGTACTGCCACAAATAGGCAATATGTCTTCCAGTTGATGGCTTAGAGAATTTGCCTGCCTCCAGCTCTGCCCTTGCCTGGCCATTTTAAGCGCCCAATCCAAAGCCGTCCGTAGCAGACGGTTCTCGATGCGCTGAGGGGAGAACTCGGCATAGCGCACATGAAAACGAGTACCTCTGCCCGGAGGCATTCTCATTTGCGCAGTGACATTCAATTGACCGCGGATGAACGTACTATGTTCATCCTCATTGAGGTGATAATCGAAACGAAGTCCTTTGCGTACTAAATCAGCAAGATGCCGCAAAAACTCACTGATTATCCATTCATGTAGAGGCTGATCGCTACGTTGCAATGCAGCCTGATTTGCCTCACGAGGCGTAATCCCTAAAGAGGTGCTTAGCATTCGGCGTAAAAGTTGACGTAGAGGGACTACCTCAGCTGGAGCTTCAAGTGTGGTTTTAGGCAGAATTTCAATTGACTCGCCATTCGGGGATTGTAGATAACCGACATAGTTTCCCAAACGCAAAAACCGCTTCCCTTCCCGGCTGAGAATTTGCGAAGAACCACGCCACTTGTGTTGTAATTGCTCAAGCCAGGAAAAGGTTGCCTCAGAAACTATTCCCAAATCCATACTGGCTGGTTGAGCGTTATCACAAGTCAGCAGAGCATATTCCCGGACCTGGATCATCATGCCACGATACCCTGATAAGCTTCTGCCGACGCGAAAGCATGTTCATTGATACGAAAGCGTCTGTCAGACAAGCTATCCGCAATATCTTTCGGGAATAGCGCAGAAAGTGATGGTAGTTGTGCTGACTGCTGTAACAGAATAAAACGGTTTTCTTTCGCTTTTACCGAGTCATTAAGCACCCAACCGATACGCTCATAATCATCAAAGAAATACTCTCTCAGCAAGGGAATGATTTTGTCATGGAAGATGCTGGCAAGGCAGGCTTCACGGTCGGCGTTATTTTCTAATTTCTTTAGTGGCATAAAGTAAGCATGACCAATCATATGCTCACTATCCAGTAGCGCTTCGATACGCTGATTAATACGCGTTAGCAACTGTGCGGCATCAACGCCATACGCAGTGATCCCAGCTAACAACTCCGGTCTTGCAGGCATTTCTGTAAAGCTAAAACGGCGCCTTAACGCCAGATCCATCTGAATTAACGATTTATCAGCTGTATTCATAGTGCCAATCACATAGACATTTTTAGGCACGGAAAACAGCTGCTTAGAATAAGGTAATACTAAAGTTCGGGTATCTTCGTCGCCCTGTCGTTTATCGGGTTCCAGCAGAGTAATTAGTTCACCAAAGATGCGGGCAATATTACCACGATTTATTTCATCGATGATGAGTACGTGCGGCAATGCTTGATTATCAGTTGTTTCAACCGGAGCCAGTAGTTGAGCCAGTTTTTCCCTGTCAATTGAGGTATCCCTCAACTCATATAATGTCATCTGTGAAAGTGCTTTTAAAAAAAGCTGTTCTTTCGGTAAGCTCGGCGAATAGGTTCGTAGCCAGTTGACCTTACGCATTTGATGATAGCCAACGCGTTCATCATTAGGTAAAAATTGATAATCGCCAGAGATCTCGGCAATGGCTCTGAATTTATGGTTGCCATCGGAAATAATAACTATATCACCATTTTGCATGATGTTTTTAAACATATTGACCGCAGTCAGCATGTATTCACTTCGCTCAACCAGACTATCACTCGCTTCATCGATGCGCAGTCGGATATCAGCAGCTGTCGTGCAGCCACTAAAATCAAGATTATCACCCCAACCTAATAGAATATAATTATTCACAAGGCATTCATCAAAAATATAATCTTCTCCGTCAAGCGTATTCCCGAGAGACATTTTCCAAATCCGTCGCCCATTCAAGGACAAGGATTGGTTTGAACTACCACGTGTTTTAACTTCAGCATTCAGGCACAGCTGTTTAAAAATACCATCCACTACTTCGTAGCGAAGCGCACCCGATGTTTCATCAGTAGTCGCGCGGATCCCTTCGATAAAGTCTTCATAGGAGAAGCTCTGGTGGAAGGTGGTAAACATAATGCGCTGCTTTTCTACCAACGACTTATAGCGTTCTTTTACCAACTCCCGTAAGTCATTGCCATGATGTTCGTGCATAGCCTGTTGGTACCACGCATTATCGGCGATTTTTACCGCCATTTCGGTCGTAGAGTAGGTTTTACCTGTGCCGGGGGGCCCGAAGAGAATTTGGTTTAAGGGATACATTAATGATTGTTCCTTATTTTCGTTGTCTCTTATTAGTCCGGTTTGCGGAGTTATAGCTGGTTGGCCTCCCAGCAAAGTTACCAGCGCCTGTAACGCTTCAACTGACTCAACATTAGCCGCGAAACCATATTGGGATGTACCGTTATCTTTCGGATAACGGCGGTAGCTGGTGCTTTTTACTTTTTCCCAAAGGCAGTGGATACCCGAAATACGATCAATTTCCGCTTTTAAGGCCCGGGTTTCTGGTGCAAGAACCAATGGGCTCTTGTTAACCACACCGTCCTGACGGCGTTTGACATACAGATACTTTCCATTCCCGAGCGCATGCTCGGATGCATAGCTTGGCTCGGGTTCCCCAGACTCAAGACGATAACCCAATTCATTCAACGTCTGGTATATCTCGAGAGAATTCAGCATTTCCTACACCACTCCTTGATGAAAAAGCGTTAAGCCCCTTTCAACATATCAAACACCACCCGAGCAAAGCCCTTCGCCAGTTCAGGGTTAGAGAGATATTGCACCATCATCTCCTGCTGGGCCTCATTGCTGTCCATGACGGCATCATCAATGGCTTTTGGGAAATCGCCCAGCATCGCTTGCTCGCGCGTATTGTTAGCAATCTGGGTCATCACCGCCTGGTTTTCTGACAGCTTGTCGCGCACCGCAAAGGCATAGTTGATCATGTCTTTATCGGTGAGATTATCGGTGACAAACAGCTCATTAAGGCGCGCCAGGATATTCGACAGAAACTCTTCTTTCTTGTCCTTTGGCTTCGCGGTACCTACATCATTACCCGGTTTGATTTTGTATTCCGCCGCATCTTCCTGCAGCTTCAGGTGTTGCTCGTGGAGTTTTGACAAACGGTAATGGCTCATCTCCACGTTGCTTAAATCAATCTCATCATCTTCGATACGCTGTTCATGCAGCAACGGACGCAGATGACGGGCAAACAGGCTCAGCTTTTCCAGGTCTTTGTCGTCGTAATCGACGATTTGCGACATAAACTCGTAAAAGCGGACAAAGCTACCGAGATCCTTCTTGAAGATATCCAGCTTACTTTTTTCTTTCTCGCAGTCCTTAAAGGTATTTTCCGCATTGGTGATCAGCACAACGTCGCCGGTCTTCTTAGTGCGTTCAAACATCTCTTTGGCCAGCACATAAGCATCAATCGCCGAGGTGTAGCGATGCTTCCAGCGCTCCACCGCAGGTTTGCAAATATTGCTAATAGCCGCGTTGGATTTATTTTTGCTGAAGAACGCCTCGCAGAACTGCTCCACTTCGTTCCACAGGAAAATGCCGCTGGTACGCAGTTTTTCATAAAGTTCAAAGACCAACTGCGGATCGCTGACATCAGTCAGTTCCGCGGTCTGGTAGTACGGCTGGAAAGCCCCCAAAATCTCGTCGGGTTCGTTGTAAAAATCGAGCACAAAGGTGCCTGACTGCGCCTTCCCGGGATAGGTACGGTTCAGGCGTGACAGCGTCTGTACGCACTCCACGCCGCCCAGCTTTTTATCCACATACATGGCACACAGCTTGGGCTGATCAAAACCAGTCTGGAATTTGTTGGCCACCAGCATCACCTGGTAGTCGTCGGTATCAAACGCTTTACGCATATCCCGGCCTTTGAGACCTGGGTTCATAGTGATCTCGGTGAATTTCTGGTTGAGCAGCGCAAGGCTGTTGTGGTCCTCTTCATGGAACTCCACTTCACCGGAGAACGCCACCATTGCGCTGATCTTGTCGTATTTTTGCTCGGCGATGTATTTATCGAACGCCAGCTTGTAGCGCACCGCCGCTTTACGTGAACTGGTCACCACCATCGCTTTCGCCTGGCCAGCCAGCAAGTGCATTACATGCTTGCGGAAATGCTCAATAATCACCTTCACTTTCTGCGACACGTTATGATCGTGCAGCGAGACCCACTGGTTTAGTTTGATCTTCGCTTTTTTGCTGTCCACTTCCCGGTCAGGATCGTCCAGCTTTTGCAGCAGCTTATACGCCACTTTGTAGTTGGTGTAGTTCTTCAGGACATCAAGAATAAAGCCTTCTTCGATGGCCTGGCGCATGGAGTAAACGTGGAACGCTTCAGGTTTATTGGTTTTTGAAGCCGGTTCCTGCGGATTCGGGCGACGGCCAAACAGCTCCAGCGTTTTGGCTTTTGGCGTGGCGGTGAAGGCGTAATAGTTGAGGTTGTTGCTGCCTTTACGCGCGGCGACGGTGGCGTCCAGAATATCTTCTGAAGACATCTCCACATCGTCATCCGTTTCTTCGGTCATCAGCACTTCTTTCAGCTGACGTGCCGTAGATCCGCTCTGTGAGGAGTGCGCTTCATCGGCGATCACCGCGTATTTGCGCTGCTTGAGGCTGACACTGTTTTCAATCGCCTTCAGGACAAACGGGAAGGTCTGAATAGTGACGATAATGATTGGCTGCGAGTTTTCCAGCGCGCTGGCCAGCTTCTCCGATTTTGAGCCGTCGCCTTCTTTGTTATTGATACGCCCGACCACGCCATCCTGATGCTCAAACTGATAGATGGTGTCTTGCAGCTGATCGTCAAGCACGGTGCGGTCCGTCACCACAATCACCGAGTGGAACTGTTTCTCGCCATTTTCATCGTACAGGCGGGAAAGCTGGTGGGCTGTCCAGGCAATAGAGTTAGATTTGCCCGACCCCGCGCTGTGCTGAATCAGGTATTTATTGCCTGTCCCTTCCACCGTGGCGGCGGTGATCAGTTTGTTGACCACGTCCCACTGGTGGTACCGCGGGAAAATCAGGCTCTCGCTTTTGTACTTCAGGCCAATGGCATCTTCTTTTTCAACGATTTGCAGATGCACAAAACTGGCGAGGATTTTCAGCAGATTGTCCGGCAGCAGCACCTCATTCCACAGGTAGCTGGTGGCGTAGTCGTTGGCATCTTCCGGGATGTCGTTCCCCGCGCCGCCGTCATGGGTGCCTTTGTTAAACGGCAGGAAGAAGGTTTTATCGCCATCAAGTTTGGTCGCCATAAACACTTCGTACTGGCTGACGGCAAAGTGCACCAGCGCCCCGCGTTTAAAGGTCAGCAGCGGCTCAGGTTTATTGGTGCCTGGATCTTTCGGCAAACGCGTTTTCTTGTATTGCGTAATGGCGTTTTGCACCGCCTGCTTAAATTCAGACTTCAGTTCCAGCGTCGCCACTGGCAGGCCATTGACGAACAGCACCAGGTCGATACGCCATTTCTTTGCCTTGCTACCCGTTTCTTCAAATGCAGCGTTCGACGCATGTGGGCTGTAAACCAGCTCCGGTACGATGCGGCAGATATTCTGCTTGTAGCGCGTCAGGGTTTCCGGATTGAGGTTATGTTCCGGCTTAAACTGGCACAGGGAAAAACGGGCGTTATGGCTTTTGATACCATGACGCAGTACGCCGAGGGTGCCGTAAGTGCGCGAAAGCATATCGGTAGCGTTGATATCCGCTTTTTTCAGCTGCGCCACCAGCGCATCAAGGAAATGACGCTCAGTATCGCCAGGATAAATTTTGGCAAACTTTTCCCACTCCTGCGGCTGCGTGGTCTGCACAAAGGTCAGCGCATCCTGGGAATACAGCGCACGTTCGCGATCGTAGCCGTCTGTTTTGCCACAAATCCAGCCTTTTACTTCCATCTGAGCAATTATCTCATTCTGGAAAATCAGCTCTTTGGTGCTGTCCATGCTCATGCGGTGGCCCCCTGTGGCTCCTCAACGTCCTGCGTGTCAGGCGCAACCCAGTCGCGGACGTCGATTTTTCCGGTGACGGCGGCGGAAATAAGGGCGGTGCGGCGTTCCTTTATTAGACTTATTGAAATTTCCGCCGTATTTATTGCTTGATCTATTTTTGACACATTGCTAGCTATAAACTCTGCAATTTTTAGCTGTTCATTTAAAGGAGGGATTAGTTGAAAATAATTGCCTACCTGCTCTTGCGAAATCATAGGAATAGCAGTTGATGATGTCTGCATTTTAACAGTATTTTGGATGAAAGGACCCATGAGACTATAGTTCATAAACTCACCACAAATATTTAAGTCACGAAGAACAATTAAACTCGGATTAATCGTTGCTTTCCCTAAGTCGTGAGTAATAAAGGATACTTTTCCGACGGTACTTCCACGCTGAACAAAAAGTATCATATTTTTATCCAACATAATCTCCGGAGATTCATAATATTTCTCCCAAGATATATATTGTGGTGAGCTTAATAATATAGAACCATCGCTCCTCATTTCTGATGCTCCCAGAACAAGAGCTCCTTCATTTTCATCCACTAAGTCTTGAACAGTGTACCCTCTGAAACCAATGCGGCCCTTGATAGTACAATAGTATTTTACCTTAGAGACCCCCCAATGCTCTGGTACTTCCCCCAACCACTCAACACCAGAATCTTTCATCGGCACATCAGGATTTAGCCCTTTGGTGACGGCATGGCTAATCACTGCCTGACGTTTTTCTTTCAACAGTTCAATCAGTTGCTGTTGCTTCTCGATCAGATTATCGATTTTTGCGGTTTCGTGATCTAGGAAACAGTATATTTTTCCCTGCTCAGTCTTGTCTGGAAGTAGCAGCTCAATATTTCTAAACTCATCAGGATCCAGATCCCATTGATTGACTCGTATCCCCTTGGAGCGGCTCAGGTATTGAGTAACGTAAATCGGATTGCGAAGTAAATAATGCACATACCTTGGATGTGCCAGTTCAAAAAGGACATTGTTGGGTTTGTAGACAAAATATGCTGGACTAACTATCCCTTCATACTCTGAAATTGCGATTGAACCTTGCCAAGCTTTCATCTTATTCATAACCAAATCATTTGGCTCAACCAATTGATAGGGTGACAAATCTTCTGAAGGCTTGTTATTATTATCATCCCTGCTTGATTTTGGTATAACACCATAATCCCGATATACGGAAAGCAATTCTTTCTCTGTATATCCGGTCCGCTTAATTCTGGAAAACAATCTAGATATGGATAAGGTTTTCCAGTGATTCGGAATCTCCCCCAACCATTCAACCCCAGAATCCTTATACTCCGGATACGCCTTATACTTAGCCATCAGGAATGTACCTCCTGCAGCAGTTTCATAATCTCGGCGCTGACCGCATCCAGGTCGGCATCAATTTCCTCCAGCGGGCGCGGCGGCTGATAGACGTAGAAATGGCGGTTAAACGGAATCTCATAACCAACAATCCCCACTTCACCATCTTTCGCATCACGCTTATCAGCGTTGATCCAAGCGTCATTCACATGCGGCAGCACTTCTGCTTTGAAGTAGTTTTCAATCAGGTCGCTGGTAGACACAGCCGGGTTCAGCGGCACGTTTTCGTTATCACGCAGCTCGCCGTCCTGCTCAAACTCCACCACTTTGCCTTTGTATTCAAACGCCCCGTACAGCGGCTGAGCGGCTTCTTTCAACACTTTCTTCACCACTGGCTCAGCATCCGGATTTTTGGTGGTGATGGCATCGATAAATTGCTTGTTCTCTTTGGCATCCAGCTTCACGCCAGCCGTTTTGATTGCCCCTTTCAGGGTCAACTGGAACTGGTTGAAGTCATTGCTCACTAACGTTTTACCACCCGCCTGCGTACCCAGAGCCGTCTGAATCTGCAGCCCTTTTTCCATTAACCCGCGCTGGGAAAGCCACAGTTTGCTATCGAGCAGGTCTTTAATCTGTTTCTCTTTCAGCTCGGCAAATTCGGCTTTGATGATGGCGCGCGCTTCTGCTTCCAGTTCTGAGAAATCACCATAGTTTTCCTCCTGCCATTGGGCCGCGAACTCGTCATACAGACGCTCCATTGGCGCGTTAAACGGCTTCGGCGCAAAGCGCAGCGTCGCAATCGCCTCATCCGTCACCTGAGCAGATAAACGCAGCGGGCGTTCAATGGTCAGGCGGCGATAGCCAAAGTCGGTGCTGTTAAAGATTTTGCTGGCGAAGGTTTTCGGCGCTTCGGTTTTCGCAGCGGCAGGCTGGCGACCACGGTGAGATTTTTGCTCTGCGGCTTTTTCCAGACCCAGCGCTTCCAGGGTTGTGGCATTTACTACCTCAAAGTCACCGAAGGTCTGAGCGATCAGCCTGATATCGTCATCGCCCATCAGGTTACGCTTGGAACCCAGCGATTTACGCATCTTGCCGCACAGGCTGGTGCCATCAATCAGCTGCACTTTGCCTTTACGCGCAGGCGCTTTCTTGTTCGAGAGGATCCAGACGTAGGTTGCAATGCCGGTGTTGTAGAACATATCGGTTGGCAGCGCGACAATGCCTTCCAGCAAATCGGCTTCGAGAATGTAGCGACGGATTTCGCTCTCACCGCTGCCCGCACCACCGGTAAACAGTGGGGAACCGTTAAGGATAATCCCGATACGCCCGCCGTTGCTTACGGATCCATCCACATTGTGGTTGTCGCGCATTTTGCTGATCAGGTGCATCAGGAACAGCAGCGAGCCGTCGGAAACACGCGGCAGGCCCGGGCCAAAGCGACCGTTAAAGCCTTTCTGCGTATGTTCGTCGTTAATCTCGCCCTCAATCTTTTTCCAGTCCACGCCAAACGGCGGGTTAGAGAGCATGTAGTCGAACTGGTCCTGCGGCAGCTGATCGTTAGAGAGGGTGTTACCCAGTTTAATACGGCTGACGTCCTGACCTTTGATCAGCATATCGGCTTTACAGATAGCGTAGGATTCCGGGTTCAGCTCCTGGCCAAAGGCGCGCATCACCGCGTTAGGGTTCAGTTCGTGCACATATTCCATGCCTGAAGAGAGGAAGCCGCCGGTCCCGGCCGTCGGGTCATAAATGGTGCGGATAATACCTGGCTGCGTCAGGGCTTCATCATCCTCCATAAACACCAGCGAAGTGGTCAGACGCACGATATCGCGTGGGGTGAAGTGCTCACCAGCTGTCTCGTTAGAACTTTCCGCGAAACGGCGGATAAGTTCTTCAAACACCAGGCCCATCTCATAGTTGGAAATCGCTTTCGGGCTCAAATCGGTGGTGGCGAATTTCTTCACCACTTTAAATAGCAGGTTGGCATCTTCAAGCAGGCCAACAAACTCGCTGAATTTGAAGTGTTCGAAGATCTCACGGGCATCCGGGGAGAACGCCTGTACGTAGCTTTCCAGATTGGCTTTGATGTCGTTCTGCCCCATCTTGCCAAGATCCATCTTCGAGGTGTTGAAGAAGGAAAGCTCGCTGGCGCGTAGCAGAAACTTCTCTTTGGCATCTTCCGGCAGTGTGCTGGTTTTTAATTCATCATATTTCGCCACCACCGCATCTTTGGTTTCCGCCAACACACACTCAAGACGACGCAGCAGCGTGAAGGGCAGGATCACGCGCCCGTACTGAGACTGTTTGAAATCACCGCGCAGCAGATCGGCCACCGACCAGATAAACGCAGCCGTTTGAGAAAAGTTAGTGTTAGTCATGAAGCCCTCGGAAGAGATTGCGGCCATGGAGCAAAGTGCTCCGGCAAAAAACCGTTTTGGAACGTAGTACGCAAAATAATACCTGCTACAGGGACTATCGCAACCGGAAAGGGACAAAGAAATGACCAGTATCAGGAGGACAATTCCTATCCTCATTTATTGCATCAGAGATATGACAAACAGCATTTTAAAAATTGAGAATACCCGTTCAGTAGCCATCGATGTGTAAAGTGGCACGCCATGTTTAGTGATACAAACAATTCTTGCGATCCCCCTCGCATCGTGGACAATGTTTAACCATGATGAATTTATACGACAAAACCAATTGTCTCATTTAAGTTACGGGATGGGGAATGGACAGTAATACTCAGGGATTCACTTCATATTGGCGTAATACCTTAGCAGATGCCGAGTCTGGAAAAGGGGCGTTTGAGCGTAGAGAGGAAGAATCATTTACGAAATGGACGAACGTCGATAGGGGGAGGTTGGGTGAAGATATTGTGGAATCATTCTTCAATGGTGAAGACACCGAGGTCAAGACCGTCGAGGTGCTGCTACGGCCAGAGGTATGGATCCGCCTGTTAAAGCATGGCAAGGCGCGGACTGCTGGAGCTCCTGATATTGTTACACCTTTGGTTACAGCTGCACTCCTCAACCGCGAAGGCTTTTTATTCCCTACATCTCTTGCCACCATTCCCCGTGACCTGCTCGAACCTCTTCCTAAAGGAACCTTTTCTATTGGTGAGATGGCGGAATATGACAAGTACAAAACCACGCATGATTCAATCACTTTTGATCCCGGTAATGAGGATGAGCTGCGTGAGGAGACTGATGAACAACGAGAGGGACGACATGCTCGTTATCAGCAGTGGTGGCAAAAGTATCTTAAAGATTCAGATGAACTTTTAAAACATGTTGCTGGCAAATGGCTCGCATCACCTGAGCAATATGAACCAGCTGGCTATGGCTACATTATTAAAGCCAACCAGCCTGGAGGGGCCAGCATCCATATCCTGCCTATGTACGATCATTTGCTGACGTGCAAAAAAGAGGTGCCATTGCTGGCGCGTTTTGCCTCGAAAGAGAAGTCTCCTGTTGAGCCGCTCCTCGCCAGTAATGCCATGTTTAGTGAGCGTCTGGGACACTCCGGTGATAAGTTTCCGCTGGCTGTCGCGCAGCGCGATGCCCTGAGCCATTACCTCACTCAACAGCCCGGCGATATTCTTGCCGTAAATGGTCCTCCGGGTACCGGGAAAACTACTCTGGTTCTCTCCATCATCGCTACTAAGTGGGCGAGAGCAGCTTTAAACAAAACTGAACCACCGGTGGTGATTGCGACATCAACCAATAATCAGGGCGTTACCAACATTATCGAGGCCTTCGGCAAAGATTTTTCTATCGGTACCGGGCCTATGGCCGGGCGTTGGTTACCAGATCTAAAAAGCTTTGGCGCTTACTTCCCGTCTTCGGGACGAAGAGCCGAGGCGGTAAAAAAATACCAGACGGAAGACTTTTTTAACCGTATTGAATCCCTTGAATATGTTGAAGATGCCCGGTGCTTCTTCCTTGAAAAGGCAAGGGCAGCTTTTCCGCATGAGAAATGTCATTCACCAGTACAGGTTGTGGATCTCCTGCATCAGCGTTTGGTTGAACTCTCTGCAGAACTTGTGCAAATCAAGCCTGCGTGGGATGACCTGAACGCAATCCGTCAGGAGCGGCATGCCATCAGTGACGATCTCGAACAGTATATTCAGGATAAGAGAACGTTACTGCTCAATAGCACAAATGAAATCTCGCTATTAACGCAGGGCAAAAAACAGTGGGAACAATATCGAGCCGGAGAGTCGATCATGTTCACTCTCTTCTCCTGGCTTCCCGCCGTTCGTATTAAGCGTCACTATCAAATGAAGCTGTTTTTGGAGGCTACGTTTGGCGAAAGAATGACAGCATTCCAGGGATCTCAGCCTGATGGAATTGATGCCTTTATCGATGGATTGATTGAGCAAGCTCATAAAGTACAGGCCGGGTACCAACAGCAAATTGATCACGCTGAGGACATTTCCCGACGTGAAAGTGAAGCCGTCATCCATTGGTGCGAGATAACCCATTCGCTGGGTTATGCAGGCGAGACGGAGCTGAATCTGAGCGAAGCCGATGAGCTTGCCGATACACAGCTCCGTTTCCCGGCGTTTTTGCTGGCGACGCATTACTGGGAAGGTCGGTGGCTGATGGATATGGCTGCTATCGAGGACCTTCAAAAAGAAAAAGGTCGCAAAGGGGCGAAGGCAATTAAAGCCCGCTGGCTGCGTAGAATGAAGCTCACCCCTTGTGTCGTCATGACCTGCTTTATGCTTCCTCACCATATGCTTATCAGAGAACATGTTGGTGGCAAGAAATTTGATGATGGTTATTTATATAACTTCGCCGATTTGTTGATCGTCGATGAAGCGGGGCAGGTGCTTCCTGAGGTTGCTGCAGCTTCTTTCGCACTGGCGAAGAAAGCTCTGGTAATTGGCGACACAGAACAGATTGCGCCTATCTGGAACAGCCTGCCTTGTATTGATATTGGCAATATGGTTGAGGAGCATATCCTTCCAGAAGGTTCTCAGGAAGAACTGACTGAAGCTTATGCTTTGGTTTGTGAATCAGGAAAAAGCGCTGCATCCGGCAGCGTTATGAAGGTTGCACAGTTTAACTCGCGCTACCAGTACGATCCGGATCTGGCGCGGGGGATGTATCTGTACGAACACCGTCGCTGCTTCGATAACATCATTGGCTACTGTAACACCCTTAGTTATCACGGTAAGTTGCAGCCCAAACGAGGGGAAGGAAAAGAGACAATATTTCCTGCAATGGGCTATCTGCATATAGATGGTAAGGGTATGCAGGCCAATGGTGGAAGTCGTTATAACGACTTTGAAGCGAAGACGATTGCTGCATGGCTTGCAGCGCACAAAGAAGAGATTGAGCATCACTACAATAAACCGTTACATGAATTAGTCGGCATTGTGACCCCATTTTCGGCGCAGGTCAGTGCGATTAAATCGTCATTACGTAAGCTGGATATCAATTGTAGTGGCGATGAAAATTCGCTGACAGTGGGCACGGTTCATTCATTGCAGGGGGCGGAACGGGCAATTGTGCTGTTCTCTCCTGTGTATTCGAAACATGAAGATGGCGGATTTATTGATAGAGACAGCAGCATGCTGAACGTTGCCGTTTCACGTGCTAAAGATAGCTTTTTGGTCTTTGGCGATATGGACCTGTTTGAGATTCAGCCCGCTTCTTCGCCGAGAGGGTTGCTTTCAAAATACCTGTTTGCATCCGTTAATAATGCACTGCAGTTTGAGTACAAAGAACGACAGGACCTTAATACAGCGCAAACACAGATTTCTACCTTGCACGGTGTTGAGCAGCATGATGAGTTTCTGAACCAGACTTTTGACGCTATTGGTAAAAGTATTACTATTGTTTCCCCTTGGCTGACCTGGGAAAAATTGGAACAAACCGGTTTTCTAACATCAATGATCCAGGCACGTGCTCGTGGTATCGACATTACTGTTGTAACGGATAAAAGCTTTAATACCGAAGACGTCAGTTATGAGAAGCGCAAAGCAAAACAGCAGCGCCTTAATGATGCAGTGGAAAAACTAAATGCGCTGGGCATTGTGACTATGCTGGTTAACCGTGTTCACAGTAAAATCGTGATTGGCGATGAAGGGCTGTTGTGCATAGGATCGTTCAACTGGTTTAGCGCTACGCGTGATGAGAAGTACAAACGATACGATACGTCGATGGTATACCGTGGCGAAAGCTTACAAGCGGAAATTAGAGCGATTTATTCCAGCCTGGAGCAGCGGAAGTTATAGGGGGGCTTAAAGCAATGCAGGTATCGAATGTGTTGAATTAATTTAGCGCTACTCAAGGAGGTATGGCCTTAAGATGCTATGCCTCCACATCCTGATTCCGGGAGATGTGCCGACATTAAGAGTCTATTACCCGGCCCGATAGCTAGGGAGAGAAATAGCTATTGATGATGCCGTACCTTATATAGAGATATAATTTACCCCAAGTCTGCTAATTAGTTCGAAGTGCTGATTTAACCTGGGGTGATTCTCTTTCCTCGAATGACAACATTAACTAGGTTGAAAGCGTTAGCCTGCATTATGAGAAAATCACCTGGCGAATCCACGGCGGTAATATTCAGTTCAGCGGTGCCTGGAACGAGTGTCCTTCAACCAAATTCAGTAGCGCATTTGATATCCCTTTATGTTTTTCTGGCGTGTTTTATGCCTGTTCAGAAGGTTGACGACAGGCTGAGGGATGCAAAGCTAAGCAAACACTAATCCCGCTCATTGCTACACACCATCCCCCCTCATCCCCTGAACACCTCCCGCCGGTGCCACGCCACAAACCCCTCCTGGGGATAGCATTCTTTCCCCTGCGGCAAGGTAATCTGCTTACCATCAAAATCCCAGAACAACCTGCCAACGATGCCTCCGCCGTTCACCGCCGGCGAAACTTGGATGCGCATATCCTCATCCAGACCAATGGATCCTTTATCAAAAGCCTTATGGTGAATCGCGCAGAGCGCCAGGCCGTTAGGGATTTCGCATGGGCCGCCGTGCTGCTTCCATTTGATATGGGCCGCTTCCAGGGCGACGGAGGTATTATCATGGCGCATATTGAAGCCGCAGATCGCGCACTCATAGTTATAGGCGCGCAGCACCTGCTGGCGAAAATGCGGGTCGCGCTCTTTACGGATCTGCAGCAGATCAAACCCCATCTCTTCAGCCAGCTCTTCCTGAATACTCTCCGGGAAATGCGCCTCGAGGATCTGATGGGCGAGGGTATTGATCAGCTTCTTATTTCTGTTTAGTAGCGCAAAATGCGGCTCATCGAAGCCGCCGGCGACCTGACAGAGCTCCAGCTCTTTGCCGGGCGGCTGTCGGCTGCCCTGGGTTGAGCACTGTTCGCTGTTGTGCAACTCCCAGAAGCCGTCGCCTTTCAGGCGCCAGAAGGGCATGTCCGGCCGGTACTGGCGGCGCTGCGGGCCAAAGCGTTCCAGCAGGCTATGCAGCTCATCACGTATCTCCGAGGCGTAGTCGAACATCCGCGCATGGCCGCGCTGGTACTGTGAGAGGACGTACAGCAGCAACAGTGGCTTATGCGGCGCACGCAGTTCGCCTTTGCGCCAGATGGTGATGTTCTCGATCGCGTGTTGCAGGGTCGTGCTGGAGGGCATAGCGTTACATTGGCAGCTAAATAAATGCGATGATGCTCGCAAAATCCTTGCCGATCAACCTACCAGATGCGGCGATTCTACGTGGATCGCGATTTAATTATCACTGCCAGTTATTTGTTCGAAAAGCCCATAGCTTTCTATTTATACTCAAGCTTCGCGCCATCAGATAGCTATGTCTTATGAAAAAACTACCGGACCATTTATCCAGGGAATGCATCATCGCCGCCATTCGCGCTTACGATGCAGGCGTTGCGCATCAGTTTAAAAGCGCGCGTCTGTATGAGATCGAGTTTGAGGGGCGTCGGTATCCTTCAAAAGCCATCGTCGGGTTAGCGGCCACGCTTGCGACAGGAACGGAATTTACCCCGGCGGATTTCAGCGGAGGGATTAAATCCAAATGCGTGCGTCTGTTACTGGAGCAAGGATTTACGATCGCGTCGCAGGGCGCTGGCGATGACGAGGTTGCGCTTTTCCCCGATGAGGGGCAGACGACCATGGAGTACGTGGAAGGGGCGGCGATGCAGGTAGTGGTCAATCGCTATGAGCGCGACCGTCAGGCTCGTCAGGCGGCGCTTCGCCTGCACGGCTGCCGGTGTCAGGTATGCGGTCTGGATATGGCCAGCCGCTATGGCGATATCGGCCAGGGCTTTATCCATATCCACCATCTCATCCCGCTGGCCGGGATAAAGCAGGACTACCGCCTGAACCCTGAAACCGATCTGATCCCGGTATGTCCCAACTGCCATGCGATGCTGCACCGGCGAGATCCGCCGTTTACCCCCGAAGAGCTGAAGGCCCGGCTGCGCCCCACAGACTGACATCCGACAGCGCTCGCTTTACGTTCATCAAACACACCACAAACCCCACGCTACCTTACCGGTAGCGTGGGCCCGCTCTCTTTTACTTATCCCGCGTCTCGCCAGCCTCCCAGCTGTAGCTGCCATCGGCCGCTAACTTATCGCCCAGCTCCTGATACTCGAACTGATAAAACTCAGCCTGGGTACCGTACCCGGCGTAGTCTACCGCCGCCAGGCCGACGAACGCCCCGGTAAAGAACCCGCCGTAGCTCTGCAACACATAGTCATCGGACAGCACCGCGGCATCCAGCTGGACCGGGATCTCGGTGAACGTCACGCCATCGAAGCTGTATTCATAGCTGTAGGTCTGCTTGCGGACTTTGGTCCGGAACCAGACGTATTCCACGCCGTCCGGCACCTTGATGGCGTTATCTTTCAGGTACGACGTGTATTTCCCGCGGTTATTTTCGCCGACTTCGATGACCTTGCCGTTAATTTCATTCCAGGTCAGGAAGACGAAGCTCCAGTGGCGGTCGTTATAGTAATTCGTTAACCCGGCCATCTGCTGATAGCTGAAGGGCTCGAATTTCACCTTCACCGCGGCGTCAAAATAGAAGGCCTGCCAGCGGCGGGCAATCAGCGACAGGTCATGCGTATTGGCTAACGAACCCTGGCCGATTAAGGTTAATTTGCCGTTGCCGGTGGCGCCCATTTTGGCCGTAAACGGCACCCGCAGGGTATTCCAGTTCGGATCGAGCGCTGGCGACGTAAAGTCATCCTGCTGGCTATTATCGCTGGCGCTTTCGGTGAAGATGGCGTCTTTCGGCCCTTCGACGAAGGTTTTCCCGCCGTGACCGCCTTCAATACGCGGCCAGCCCTCGTCATCCCAGTACACTTTCTGGATCGCGGTTTCCCGGCCAAGGGTTGACCAGCCGCGCGGGTCGTAGATGGATTCCCCCGGGCGATTCCACGGCCGGGCGCAGAGCGAGGCGTAATACCATTCGCCTTCCGGGGTGGAGACCAGCGCGCCATGGCCCTGTTTCTGGATGTAGCTGTCCGGGGTGTCGACGTTGGTTAAGAACACGTCGCCCGGCTCGGTTTCAAAGCTGTCGGCCTCGAGGGTTTTCGACCGCGCCACCACCTCCTGGTGGGTAAACACGGTGCCGCCCTGGGCGGCAAACAGGTAGTAGTAGCCGTTCAGTTTATAGAGGTGCGGCCCCTCGACCAGCGCCACGGCGGTTCCGCGGTAGATGGTGCGCGCGGTTTCCGGCATTAACTTCAGCGTGTTGGTATCCAGCTCCGTTAAGGTAATGCCATCGAAGGGGTGATGGTACTCCCGGTGATCCCAGGTTTGCTGGACGATATATTTCCGGCCATCGTCGTCATGGAACAGCGAGGCGTCAAACCCGACGCCGTTCAGCTTGATCGGGTCGCTCCACGGCCCCCGAATATCCTTCGCGGTGGTCAGGTAGTTGGTCATGTCTTTGAAGGCGCCTTCGGTGACCTTCACATCGGTATACACCAACCAGAATTGCCCGTCGGCCCAGGAGAGCGCCGGCGCCCAAATGCCGCCGGAGGAGGGGTTGCCCTTCATGTCCAGCAGGGTGGTGGTGGAGAGCGGCGAAGGCAGCAGGTTCCAGTTTTTCAGGTCTTTCGACTCATGTAAACGCACGCCCGGGAACCACTCAAACGTCGAGTTGGCAATATAGTACGTATCCTCGACGCGAATAATACTGGGGTCGGCATTAAAGCCGCGTAATATCGGGTTTTGAATAAGTGACATTTCATTACACCTTTTAAAATGGAAAGTGACGAATCGGTCTGATTTATAATTTTTTTAACTACACGCGGATCTCATCCAGCTGACGGTTGATGTCGGTAACATGTTTATCGGAGATCGGATAAACCTGGATAATCACCATCGAAATAGCGGCCAGCGCGATCGGGATCCACACCGCGGTCATAATGATCCCGTCGATGGCGCTGGCGCTCTGCACGGCGCCGCTTTCATTAAAGCCATACACCGCCAGCAGCCACAGCGGGATCGCGCCGCCGATGGTGAAGCCGATCTTGAAGAAGAGTCCCATAATGGCATTGATAATGGCGGCATTGCGTTTGCCAGATTTTAATTCGCCGTACGCGATGACTTCCGGTACCAGCGCCCACATAAAGCCGGTGGCGGAGGTTAAGCCCCACTGTTTAATAAAGGTGGCGATGTAGGCCAGCCACAGGGCGTCGTGCATCCCTTCGCGGGACCAGACGTAGGTCAGCAGTTCGCCGACGATGAACATGGCGAGGAACAGATGGAAGAAGCCTTTTTTACCAAAGATTTTTTTCAGTTTCGGCCAGAAAACCGGGAAGGCGATGCCGGGAATAGACGCGACGAGACCCACCGCGCCCATCCATTCGGAGTGGCCGACGACGTACTGGTTGAAGAAGCCGTTAACGGTGTTCATGAAGAACATGAAGGTAAAGGCCAGCATAAAGAACATACCCAGAATAACCAGCGGGCGGTTATGTCGGAGCTCGTGGAAAAGGTCGGTGGTTTTGACGTTGGCGGTCTGCTCGGCGGTCGCGACAACGCGTTCTTTGGTGAATTTATAACAGATAAACAGAGCCACCGCGCCGATGATCATATAGATGGCGTACACGCCAAACCAGGCGTAGTTTGCCGACGGATCGGTATAGTTGCCGAGATTCAGCTCAAGGCCAAAAAAGCCGGTGTCTTTCAGGCTGCGATCTTTCGGCGCCGCCATCTGCACAAACATCGGGAACAGGGTATAGACCAGCAGGTTGGCGCTGTTGGCCAGCATCATGCGGGTACTGGTGAGCTTATCGATCGATTCCGGGTCGCGGGTCAGCGACGCATTCAGCGAGCCATAGGGAATATTGACTAAGGAATAAACCAGGTCCAGCGCCAGATAAATAATAAAGGCGAAAGCCACCGAACCTTTCACTCCGGGGATGGGCGCGAACAGTAATGCCGAGAGGATCACCAGCGGCACGCCGGCTCGTAACAGCCACGGACGATATTTCCCTGCTTTCGAGGTTCGTTTATCCACGTAGGTGCCGACCATTGGATCCCAAAACACATTAATGATGCGGACAAAAAGAAAAATAAAGCCTGCCGTTGCCGTGCTGATGGTATTTACCGTCAGCATATGCAAAGCCAGAAAACCCCCAATTGTGCCGAAAACCAGGTTTTGCGCAAAGTCGCCCATGCCATAACCAATTCGTTCTCCGCGGGTTAATTTATGATATTCATCATGCCGACTGTGCATTATGTTTTTACTCATTCTAAGCAGACTCCGGTTTGTTTTGTGTAGGTGAAACACTTTCTGACACAGTTGACATGGAAGAATCTATTACGTTTTTAAATTACGTAATTATGTTTTTTTACTTCTGTGATCCTCGAAGCAAAGGCCTGTATCACCTGCGTTGAGCCGCCATCCGCCGCTAATTTTTTGGCAGACAGGCAATGTGACAAAACCGGCATTTTAATTCGCTATGCCCACCTGAATTCCCCAGGAAGTGTACGCTATACGCGCGCGAAGCGAGATATTTAAAATAGTTTTATTTGCGAGATGGCTCACATTTGAGCATTTTCTCAATCGCCGAGTGAAATAACGTAATTGAGCAACCGCCGATGAGAATACACGATGTGTCACAGTTGTTAATTTTCGGCTTCCTCAATTTCGGAGTTCATCATGCAAACTTATTTTGACCAGCTCGAACGCGTTCTTTTTGCCGGACCTAAAACCGATAATCCTCTGGCGTTTCGCCACTATAATCCGGATGAAATCGTGCTGGGAAAACGCATGGCAGATCATCTGCGCTTTGCCGCCTGTTATTGGCATAACTTCTGCTGGAATGGCGCGGATATGTTTGGCGCCGGCTCGTTTGAGCGTCCCTGGCAGGCCGCGGGCGATGCGCTGGAAATGGCCAAACGCAAAGCGGACGTGGCGTTTGAGTTTTTCTACAAGCTCAACGTGCCGTATTACTGCTTCCACGATGTCGACGTCTCGCCAGAAGGCGCGTCGCTGAAAGAATATCTGCACAATTTCGCCGTGATGACCGAGGTGCTGGCGGAGAAACAGCAGCAAACCGGCGTGAAACTGCTGTGGGGCACCGCCAACTGCTTTACCCACCCGCGCTACGGCGCCGGGGCGGCGACCAACCCCGATCCGGAGGTGTTTGCCTGGGCGGCCACGCAGGTGGTGACCGCCATGAACGCCACCCACCAGCTCGGCGGCGAAAACTATGTTTTGTGGGGCGGCCGCGAAGGTTACGAGTCCCTGCTGAATACCGACCTGCGTCAGGAGCGCGAGCAGATTGGCCGCTTCCTGCAGATGGTGGTGGAGCACAAGCATAAGATTGGCTTTGGCGGCACGCTGCTTATCGAGCCGAAACCGCAGGAGCCCACCAAGCATCAGTACGATTACGATGTCGCGACAGTGTATGGCTTCCTGAAGCAGTTTGGTCTGGAAAATGAGATCAAGGTGAACATTGAAGCCAACCACGCCACCCTGGCGGGCCACTCTTTCCACCATGAAATCGCCAGCGCCATTGCGCTGGGGATCTTCGGCTCCGTTGATGCCAACCGCGGCGATGCGCAGCTCGGCTGGGATACCGATCAGTTCCCGAACAGCGTGGAAGAAAATACCCTGGTGATGTACGAGATCCTCAGAGCCGGGGGATTCACCACCGGCGGCCTGAACTTTGACGCCAAAGTTCGCCGGCAGAGCACCGACAAATACGACATGTTCTATGGCCATATTGGCGCCATGGACGTGATGGCGCTGTCTCTCAAGCTGGCCGCGCGGATGATTGAGGATGGCAAGCTCGATCGGGCTCTGGCAAAACGCTATGCCGGCTGGCAGGGCGAACTGGGGCAGCAAATTATGGCCGGCCGCATGTCGCTGGATAATATTGCCCGGTACGCTGAGCAGCATAATCTGAATCCGCAGCATCACAGCGGGCGTCAGGAATTACTCGAAAATCTCGTCAATACCTATATCTTTGGTTAAATTTGGCTGACATGCCCCTGCGGGGGCATGTATTCCGCCGTGTTCCCGCTGCCGGGAAATAGCGTTTATTTGTTCGTGTTGTATTTATGCTGTCTGTGCCGAAAGGCTATCTGTTTGACTGTCTATAGAGGAACAATCCGCCGCGCGGATGGTTCTGCCATTGTGCCACCTTTTTAATATCAGTGAGGGAGGGCGAGTAGCGATAATTGTGTAATACCTCTGTGACCGTACAAAATAAAAAATAACTTGTTCTGATGATAGCGACATATTCTGTCAGCTCAGAATAGGCTGGTTATTGTCTGAATAAAATTAACCTATATTGAGAAACTCATGACAATGATAAAAAAACTTCCATTAACCATGGCGGTTATCGCCGCGTTTTTTCCGCTTACCTCTGTAATGGCGCAAGAATTTACTCAGGAACAGATCGATGCCATTGTCGCCAAAGCCGTTGATAAAGCGCTGGCCGACCGCCAGGCGAAAATTGACGCCGCGGCCGACAAAAAGGTCGACGTCATTACCAACCCGCAGACCACCGCCGCCT